>DAIDHJ010000001.1:0-548072 GCA_027451965.1 Candidatus Adlerbacteria bacterium
CTTCGCGGCATAGCTTGCCGATGTAGTCCGGAGCGCACTTCAAAAGTCTTGCTGCCTTGCGAGCAGAAAGCATGGATGCATGATCGTGAGAAATATTTTCTTTATCTAAATCCATGTCCGAAAAGACTTTTGTTTTCAGAGTAAGTTCGGCTATTGCTCTACTCAGTGTAAATGAAAAAACATATATAGATACAACGAAGTGAAAAAATTCTGTGGATATACAGCAATTAACACAAAAAAATTTTTTCGTAAGAGATGCTCAAATAAGCTCTTAAAAATTGCTTATTTTGAACTCATGCGAGTGAGTTATCACGTAAAAATGCATGTCTGTAGAAAAATTTTTGTAAAAAAATAATTTTTACTTGATCTATCCATACAATAAAACTCGAATAGACGAGATATATTGTAAATAAAGGTATTTATAGTAATCTCGTTTTAAAGAGATACGTAAAAATAAAAATTCTCTCAAGTATTTTTGAGAGAATAACTGATTTTGAGACTAGCGAGGTAAAAATTAGTTAAATTTGACAGCTTCTATAAATGACGCGAAGTAGGAAGAGTCAAAAGAAACCTGTTGTGCTGAGAGATTTTTATATGTATTAAATGACACCTGACTTACGAGAGCAGAGAAACCGAGGGTAAACCCTATTGTACCCACTATCCCAAGAAGGAGTGCTGAAAATACCGAGAAGTGCTTTTGTTTAGACATTTCTCGTCTATTACTGAACAGCTGAGGAGTTGGGGTATGAGAAACAACTGTTGGCATAGTACGTGGTGTATTTTTCTCAATCCTCGGCAATAACGGCGCATCATCTGCAATATAAGTAAGTCCTGTTCGTACCTGTGTTTGTGTGTGCTTTTCTTCTGGAGATACACGATTGATATGCAGCGCGACTTTTCGTTCTTCTATATGTGCCGGAGAATTGCTATTTTTATGAAACAGTTCATCTACAATTTCCTCTTTCTCTTTCAAGACAGATACAGGGATAGTGGTCATTGATCTTGGAGGAATAGTTACAGGAATACTTGCAGGGATTTTCTGTTCATCCTTGGTATACAGATAGGAGGTCAGTGCTTCTGCATCCACGTACCAACTACGTCCTACTTTTTGTCCGGGAATTTTATGTGCTCGAATAAGTTGACCGATGTAATCGGGGTGGTAATGGTGTTCTTTTCCGGCGCGTCGAGACGAGATGTATCGCTTTCCCGAGATTTCTAGTTCGTCCATAGCATTAGTATATAGATAGAAAAGAGAGTGTGCAGAACACTCTCTGTGTAAAAGTCGCTCTTAGGCTTTATTTATCTAATGTTTCCTCAAACAATTTTCTGAGAACGGAAGGGTTTGCTGCGCCTCCGCTTTGCTTCATTCCCTGCCCCACCAGGAACTGCAGCGTAGTGGTTTTCCCTGCCTTGTACTCTGCAACTGCATCAGGAAAGGCTGCAATGACCGTGTGCACAATCTCCTGCAATTGAGTGTTATCACTTTTTTGAAATAGTCCACGCTGTGTGGCAATCGTCTCTGGATCGCCCTGTTCAGTAATGAGCAATGCGAGTATGTCTTTTGTGCCGCGAGAAGAAAGTTTTCCTTCTTGAAAGAGACGGAGTAGCTTGATGAATGCATGTACGTGCGATATATCTTCCAGCCACGCAGCGACCACTGTAGGATCTGATTCTCGTTTGCCGGCAACATCTGAACTCAAATAGTTTGCCGCAGATATAGCCATTGTCGGGTCTTCACGCACCACCGCATCAAAAAAAGTTCCGAAAAGCGGTTCTCGTACAAACATGTCTGCATCCTCTTTTTTAAGACCGAGCGCTTGATACCGTGCGCGGCGTTGTGCAGGAAGTTCTCCGAGTTCAGCGTGCAATGTTTCAGGAGAAAACTCAGGTATCTCGGAAATATATAATTTCGGCAAATCCGGTTCAGGAAAATAACGGTAATCATGTGAGGATTCTTTTTTGCGTTGTGAGAAGGTTGTTTGTTTTCCTTCATCCCACCCCCTGGTCTCTTGGACCACCTTCCCTCCTTGGGCAAGCAGGGTGCTTTGCCGTTCTACTTCATAAGCAATGGCTCGTTCAACACTCCGGAACGAATTAAGGTTTTTTACCTCCACTTTGGTGCCAAGCGTATCGCCCGTACTGACTGAAATGTTCGCCTCAACGCGCATTTCCCCTTTTTCCATATTTGCCTCTCCCGCACCCAAATAGCGCAGCAGCAGCTGTAGTTCCCGAGCAAATCCTCCGGCCTCTGCGGCAGAATGTATTACTGGTTCTGTTACCAATTCCATCAATGGAACACCGGCACGGTTGAAATCAATGAGACTATGATCTCCCACATGTTGTGATCGAGCAGTATCTTCTTCCAAATGCACTCGGGTAATAGCTACGCCAGCAAGCGTTCCTCCTGCTACGAGCGGATGTTCATATTGACTAATCTGATAGCCCTTTGGAATATCCGGGTAAAAGTAATTTTTTCTATCAAATTCGGTAAAGTCGGCAAGCGCTCCACCGAGCGCGGTACCGATGAGCAGTACCTTATGCACCGCCTCTTTGTTAAGAACCGGAAGCGTACCGGGGTGCGCCATACAGACCGGACAGATATTCGTGTTCGGCTTCGTTTCATCCGGATTATTTCTGCAGCCACAAAATAGCTTGGTAGCGGTGCGAAGCTCAGCATGAATTTCAAGACCGATCGTCGGCCGGTAGGATGCGTCTGCCATGGATATCAAGCACTATACTCCACCACTCCTATGCAGGCAAAGCTATTTAGAGCGTAGCGAGGGTTTGGGTGATCCGCTTCGCAAGCGCAGAGAGCGACGCATCATCCAGTATTGATACCACTATAGGGTCTTTACCCTGCGCACTGCACTTGCGCACCATGGCAGCAATATGATCCGGCGATTGCATATCCGATTTCGTGAGTACCAAGAGCTGCGGCTTGTTGAGCAGTACTCCCCTTTCGAATGCAGCGAGTTCCCCTTCCACCACCGATAACTCGTGAAGCGGATCATCGCTTTCAAGCGAAACACAGTGAATAAGCAGTTTTGTACGAGAAATATGGCGCAAAAACTTGCTTCCCAATCCCCTTCCTTCCGATGCCCCCTCAATGAGCCCAGGAATATCGGCAAGAATATAGCCGTACAGTACGCCGAGATTAGGATCCAGTGTGGTAAATGCGTATGATCCTACCTTCCCCGATGCATGCGTGAGTGCATTGAGCAATGAGGTCTTTCCTGCATTCGGCAAGCCGATAAATCCCGCATTGGCGATAAGGCGCAGTTCTATGAAGAGTTCCGCTGTTTCTCCTGGAGCACCGTTAGTACTTTCCGTCGGTGTTCGGTTCACCGAAGATTTAAATACTTTATTCCCTGCCCCTCCCCGCCCTCCTTTAAGGATAAGAAGCTGCTGCCCTTCCTCGAGAAGTTCGAACCGTTCTCCGGTTTCTCTATTGTGTACAATACTCCCAATCGGCACATCGATAACGAGATCCTTGCCTCGGGCACCATCCCGACCTCGATTTTCTCCTGCCTTACCATCTCCAGCAATGAAGCGTTTGTTTCCTCGGTAGCGTGCAAGCAGACCGATATCGTGTACACCTCGTACGTATATGTCTCCTCCGTCTCCTCCGTTGCCGCCTGCAGGACCGGAAAATTCCTTTCCTTTCAGATGAAGCCATCTCACCACGCCGTCTCCGCCCTTTCCAGCAGCTGCGTATACGGTTATTTCATCAATAAATGCCATCGGTTATAGAAACAGGTGTGTACACCAGCTGATCAGCGTCAGCAGGAGAGATCCTTCAAGTGCCGGGAGAAATCCAGCAATGGTGAATCCGGGAATAATGGTGAGCAGCCAGAAGAGTAGCGCATTGAGCAAAAATACAGAAAGGCCGAGCGTAAGAATAGTGATCGGAAGCGTGAGCAGCAATAGGATCGGACGCACTATCAACGTGAGTATGCCCCACACCACCGACACCAAAAGTGCAATGGAGAAGCTTGTTATTGAAATGCCGGGAACGATATAGGCAATTCCCATAAGCGCGAGTGCGGTGATCAGAATGCGCAGTATTGGTTTAAGTAGCATATACATAGTGTAGAAGAGAGATATCTGAGACGCAATTATCTGTAGAGCGGCAAATGACTCAAAAACATTACTGCTTTTGTGCCATCAAACGCTGATGTTCTTCCGTGTTTTGTAATCCGCACTGTTTCCATTTTTTCCCGGAACCGCATGGGCAGGGATCATTTCGATTGATCGATGTAGATACTGGGGTTGGTGTTGCTGTTTGCGTAGTAGAAATAGCGTCTTTGGTAAGCGAGTGGAGTATTTCAAACACCTGACTCTGGAACGCCAGTTCCATATCCTTAAAGAGACGTGTCCCTTCCCGGCGATATTCCGTAAGCGGATCCCGTTGTCCGTATGCACGCAACGATACGCTGCCACGCAGGTATTCCATGGATTCCAGATGCTCCACCCACAACAAATCGAGGGTTTGCAGCACAATACCTCGTGCGATAGAAAGAAATGCATCTTTTCCCATTACTGCTTCTTTGTCTCTGAGAATCTGAAGCGCTTCTTCGTTCTGTCCTGCTAGTGCAGCAAGCACCTCAGCAACTTCTTCGGCAGAACCAAGCAGTACTTTGCGCCGACGCTCATAAATGGCGCGGCGCTGCCGGTCAAGAATATTATCAAACTCAAGCACCTGCTTTCGCGCATCAAAATTGAATCCTTCTATTTTCGCCTGCGCACTCTCGAGAGCTCGGCTCACCATCCGGTTCTCTATCGGCTCATCTTCCGGTATGCCGAAGCGACCCATAAGCCCTTTTATGGCATCTGATGCGAAGACACGCATCAGACTGTCCTCAAGAGATACGTAAAACTGTGTTACTCCGGGATCTCCTTGGCGTCCTGCACGCCCGCGCAGCTGATTATCAATGCGTCGTGCTTCGTGCCGCTCAGTACCCAGCACACACAAACCGCCGAGCGCTTTCACCGCTTCATATGCTTCAGGAGTTGCAAGCGCGCCGCCCAATTTGATATCGACACCTCTGCCTGCCATGTTGGTTGCAACCGTCACTCGTCCGCGCTCTCCGGCGGAGGCGACAATCTCTCCTTCCCGTTCGTGATTTTTTGCATTGAGTATTTCATGGGGCACCCCTTCCCGCTTGAGATATCCTGATAGCAATTCATTCTTCTCTATGGAGATCGTTCCTACCAATACCGGCTGTCCGGTTTTATGCAGTTCTTTCACGCGACGCGCCAATGCAGAAAACTTTCCTTCTTCTGTTTGGAAGATAAGATCGGTTTCATCTTTGCGGATCACTGACTTGTTCGTCGGAATTTCCACCACATCCAGTTTGTATACCGTGTAGAACTCTTCCGCGGAAGTTTTTGCCGTACCGGTCATGCCAGCCAGTTTTTCGTACAGACGAAAATAATTCTGGTAGGTGATACTCGCGAACGTGCGGCTTTCCTGCTGTAGCGGCACATTCTCTTTTGCTTCGATAGCCTGATGCAATCCTTCGCTCCAGCGGCGTCCGGGCTGCAGCCGTCCCGTGAATTCATCTACGATGACGATTGTCCCATCGCGCACGACGTATTCCTTATCTCGCCGGAACAACGCTTTTGCACGCACGGCAGTCTCCAGATGATGCACATATTTGATGCCTTTTTCGGTATAGATATTGTCTATCTTGAGCATGTTTTCTGCCTGTTCGATACCTCGATCTGTAAGTTGGATCGCCTTATGCTTCTCATCCACCGTGTAGTCCTCCCCTTCCTGGAGCTGGCGGGCGATTGATGCAAACGTTTTATACAGCTCTTCGGATTGTGCGGTAGGTGCAGAAATGATGAGCGGGGTGCGTGCTTCATCGATCAGTATAGAATCGATTTCATCGACCACCGCAAAAGCGTGGCCACGCTGGCGCAGTTCAGCCGGATTGTAGGTGATGTTGTCGCGTAAGTAATCGAAACCGAATTCTGAGTTTGTGCCATACGTGATATCTGCTTCATATGCTTCACGACGCGAACAAGGACGCAAGAATTCATGGAACACACGGAATGATCCTTCTGCGTCTCGCTTCGCATCATCTCCCGTGTGCGATGCATCATAGAGATATGATGCATCTGCATTGATGATGCCGACGTGCATACCGAGCGCTGCATACACTTGCCCCATCCACACGCCGTCGCGGCGGGCAAGATAATCGTTCACCGTGACTACGTGCACGCCACTGCCGGTGAGTGCGTTAAGATACACCGGAAGCGTTGCAACAAGTGTCTTTCCTTCTCCCGTTTTCATTTCCGCGATGCCGCGGGCATTAAGCACAAGTCCGCCGACAAGCTGTACATCAAATGGGCGCAGCCGTACGGTGCGTCGTGCTGATTCGCGCACGACCGCAAATGCTTCTGGCAACAGTTGTTCTAGTGTTTCTCCGTTTCCTAAACGGTCCCGGAATTCCTTTGTTTTTGCTTGCAATGCCTCATCAGAAAGCGCTTGTATTGCCGGTTCCAGCCCATTAATACGGGCTACGGTAGCGTCATAGGTATGGGCAGCGCCCTTCTCCCCAAAGAGCCTTGACAGTGAAAACATGGGACCATACTAACACAAACACATAAGAAAAACCGCTGAAATGAATCAGCGGTTTTTCTATCGAGAGGATCACGCGCAACGATGCGCGGAAGCACTTTAGCGGCGCTTCTTCTTTGCTGCTTTCTTTTTCTTTGCTGCCATAATAGTTGCGATTAATCGCTAGTTGGCTGCGCATCGTTCGACCGTGTGCATTGCTGTTATCAATATATGCAATACACGCATCTCGATGCTCTACCTATCAGTATTGATGAATATCACTACATATACAATGAAAAAAATTTTTTATCTGTGGATATCTATATGATGCGCACTTCAGGTGTAAGTGAAATATGTAAGTGCGATTGTGCTTGCATCGCAATATGTTTTTGCAATGCGCATACATCATCTGCAGTCGCCGTGTGATCAGTAACTACTACTAATGGTTGCTTCTCATACAAGCGTGCACCGCCGTATCGATAGCCGCGCAATGCAAGTGCATGATCAAGCAGCCATGCAAGTGATAATTTTTCTCCGTGCGGTGTTTGATAGTGCGGCAATGCTGGATACTGCGCGAGCAATGCGGCTGCCTTGTGGCTTGATACAACAGGATTGAGAAAAAACGATCCTGCTGAACCTTCTTTGGTAAGGTCGGGGAATTTTCTGGCACGAATAGCACGTATTGCAGTGCGCACTTCTGCGGGTGTCGCTGGCATACGATTCGCAAAAACCTGTGCCACATCTGCGTACGCAAGACGCGGTGTCGGTTGTTTGGAGAGCGTGCACGCAATGCGCACGATGCAGTAACGACCAGGCGCGTGTTTGAAACGGGAATCTCGATATGCAAACTGGCATTGTGTTCGATCGAATCGCACTAACGCATAGGTCTCCGTGTCGATTGCCTCTATCCAAGAGAGCACTTCCCCTATCTCCATACCGTAAGCGCCGATGTTTTGTATGGGAGCCGCTCCCACGGTTCCTGGAATGCCGGAGAGATTCTCCAATCCCCAACATCCGTCATCGCACGTGCGTGCAACAAATGCATCCCATGATTCTCCCGCTTCGACAACATAGGTTACTGTTTCTTCATGCTCTGTTACCTGTATACCGCTGGTCTCTAGCTTAATGATCACGCCGTGATATCCTTCGTCGCGCACCAAGAGATTTGATCCGCCGCCCAAGAAAAAAAATGGAAGTGCATGCGTGCGTGCGAATCGAATACCTGCTTCTATATCGTCTATCGTGGAAGCACGCACAAAAAAACGCGCCGGTCCTCCGACGCGAAGCGTGGTGTGAGAAGCGAGCGATTCGTGCTCAGATAGCTGCATATATCAGACATATGCGTCCCGTGCGGGAAGCGGGTGCAAAACTCCAATACATTGTCCTAAATGTGAGTGCAGTCGCTCCCCGCACGACACACATGGAACTAGTATAGCGCAGAAACGAAACGCCCCGCCAAGGCGGGGAGTTTCGCAAGGACGCTGTCGTGGTTTTTGCACCACCAACACTCACATCCGTGAGTATAGCACGTTATTTGATCGTACCGTTTTGAATGCCGGTAATCGTTGCTTGTATTTGCTGAGCCAATGAAGGGTCGAGCTGTGCGGCTTTCTGCAATTCGGCAATAGCTTGCGCCTTATTTCCTGAGACAAAGTATGCCGAAGCAAGACCGATATGTGCTTGTGCATCGTCAGGGCTTTTCTGTACGCGCATCTGCCAGATACCGATCACGCGGCTGTACTGTTTGGTGTTGATGTAGACCTGCAGAAGTCGCGGATCATCTACCAGTACGGTGCCGAATCCCTGTGTCAGGATGGCATCCCCTGCCGCCTGCTGACCGGTGTAGTAGAGTCCTGCTGCATACAGTATGCGTGCATCGGTGTAGGATTGGTCTTCGGTAAATGCTTTCTGTAAGTATGGAAGCGCTTGCGCCCCGTTCCCGCTATTGATGAGTGATATGCCTGTTTCAAAGAGAATCGTCTGCTTTGCAGGAGAGTCGACGAGTGCTTGCGCGAGATACTTTTGTGCTTCTTGGAACTGACCGAAGGTGTCGAGGAAACTGCCCATGAACAGTTCGAGTCGTGCATCATGTTGACGCTGCGTCATGAGGGATGCCGCAGCGTTGTAGGTTGCAATGAAGAACTGCTGCTTGAGCGCCGGACTGACTGTTTGTGATGGAGCGATGTTGTTTGAAGCGAACTGAAGCATTTGCTCCACGATCTCCTGTCTGCCGAGCGCTGTTCCTGGCCACACCGGTGCAGCAAGCAGCTGTGTGAATTCAGTGAGATTTACGGAAGGATCCTTTGGCGCACCTTGCACGCCCGTTGCGGTTTGGGTGGGCGTGACGGTCATCAGAGCATTGAGTATCCCTTCTGCGCGCGCGATGCCGGGCACATTGATCGTCCAGATGCCAAAACCAATGAGTATGACGACGATCGGTGCTGCGATAGCGAGCGTCTGATTGGATGCAGGGCGAGACCAGGTAAGCGATTGCGGCTTGAGCGAGAACAGTCCTTGCGCAAATGCGATGAGCAGGAAGAAGTAGATATAGCTCCCGATGTTATCGAATACGAAGAGGTTGTTGAATGCATAGCCCGCCAAGAGTCCGAGGAGTACTGCCTGTTCCGGTACGGACAGTTCCGATCGGATGATGGCCCAGCCGGTAAGCACAAACAGACTGACATAGAGGAGAAATGCGGGCAATCCGCCGGCAATGAGCCAGTCGAGGAATGAGTTGTGAGCTCGGTCAAACCACTGCTCCTGGTTGTACATCGACGGATCGTAGTACTTGTTGAATACGAAGTTGAAGTTTTCCTGTCCCCATCCCTGGACTGGTTTCTGCAAAAATCCTTCCCATGCCATATGCCAGATGATGAGACGGGACTGCGTCGTCGGATCGCTCAGCGATATGGACGCAAACCGCTGGAGTGTCGGTTCATGTTGGACAAAGGAAGTGTTCTTGAGTCCGAAGAATCCGAGCACAATGACTGCGATAGCAATGAGGGTTCCGAGAGAAGCGCGATAGAGCGTACGCCACTCACTGTGACCGCGTGCTCGCCAGGCGATCCAGATAGCGGCGATGATAAGTCCTCCAAGAAGACCGAGCGTGGAACCGCGGGTTTCGGTAAAGAAGATAGTAGCGACTTGTAAGACCAGTGCGATGCCATAGAGGATTTGCGCTTGCGCACTCTTTCGCTCGCGGATGAGCATGAACAGTGTGAGGAACACGTTCATGAGCATATACACTGCCAGGTACTCGGCGTTGCCGAACGTACCATCTGCACGCGCACCGCTTTGCGAGCTCGGCGCAAAACCAAACAAATGTACGACCTGCATGAGCGAGATGACGCCTTCTACCGCACTCGCGCCCACTGCAATACGCAGCAGGTTATTCCACCACTTTTCTGCAGAAACTACCGCTCCGAGAACGACACAGTATATGAATAGGTGCAGGATGGTGATGTATCCTTCCATGCGTTCAAAATTGCTCCAGAAGCTCTTGATCGGATCGACACTCAGGAGTGTTGCAATACCCACCCATGCGACGAATCCGACAAGCGCCCACATCAGAACGGAGGCACGAGGACGATACTTCGGTTCACAAAGCGCCAGTAAGACATAGAAACCAAGCAGCAGTTCTACGAGAATACGGAATGCAAACGCCTTACCGGTAATAAACGGGAAGAACATGTTTGGAAAGAAAGACCCGTCCGCGACAATAAAAGGTATAAGAAATGTAAGAGAAAGCAGTGCGAGGGTACCCCAACGCAGAAATTTCGTATATTGCATATGCGTATCACTATACCACACTACCGTGCGGTAAAAATGGCTCAAATGGAGGCTTATCAGCCTCTCAAAGAATAGCTTTGAATACGCGTTCTTGCATCGCCGCAACCACTGTTTCCCAATCGTACTTCTCTCGTACAAATGCTTGAGCTCTCGTTACGGTCTGAGTCACCTCCTCAGGATGAGCCAATATATGTTCCACAGCATGTGCAATCTGCTCTGGTGCATTTACATCCACTGCCCAACCAGTAGCAGGTACTGAAGGATTTCGCTGTGCATCAAACAGGAAATCGGCAATACCTCCTTCTTGCGTCGCAATGACCGGTATACCTGCAGTCATCGCTTCTATGAATGAATTTCCCATACCTTCCGAACGAGAGGGTCGTATGAATATGTCCGCTACCTGCAAATACTGGGGCAATGCATCGTGAGACACCTGATCCAGCCATTGTATGCGTGTTGCGACCCCGAGATCTTCTGCTAATTGCATTAACTCTTCCTTGTCCGGTCCACTACCAAGAATGAGGAACTGAACATGTGTGGGAAGCAGTGCGAGTGCCCGCAGCACATCATCGATTGCATTTTTATGCACCAAGCGTGATGTGGTGATGAGATACACGTCGCCTTCTTTTTTGCCAAGCCGAGTCCGCAGTTCGGTGGAGGAAACATGTGCAGAGAATAGTTGCGTGTTCACTCCGTTGGGAATTACCTCAAGCGGACCACGGAATCCTCGTCGTCGCGCCCACGCTCCCAGAAACGATGAGATAGCCTGGATGATATCTGCACTGGTAAACGCTTTCGAGAAAAAATACCACAGTGGACGCATCGTTCGCTCTATCGTCTTCGGCGGATCTCCTTCTTGTAGAGTAAGAATAAAAGGGACGGCAGGATTGCGCATCTTAAAGAGCGCTGCCGGAACACCGGTAGCATGCGCCATCATGGCCCATATTGCATCATAGCGATATCGACGATGGAGAGACTGTGCGGTATACGCTGCCAAAAACTGAAACAGGAATTTATTGTAGTGGAGCGGAAATGTTTTTAAATCACGCATCGCAGGATGCACTCGGGTAAACCCAATGCGATGTACCAGCACATTCCCTATTTTTTCTACTTTCGGCAATGTGCGATCAAACCGCAGCGTCACCATATGAAATTCGATATCAGATATGCGGTCAGTAATTTCTTTGATCGCTACTTCAGCGCCGCCGATATAGTTTGGGTAGTATGCGAGTGAAAAAATCAGAACTTTTTTCATGCGTGCGTAAGCGAATGGATGTAGTCAGGAAGGGAGTGCTGCGTGGTCCAACCGAGCGCTTGCGATTTGCTCGTGTCGAGTGAAGAATCTTGCCTATTTCCCTTTCTCTCCGGCAGCAGCACGATTTCCCCACCGAAGAGATGCGCGACATCCAGCACCGAGAACGCTTCGTGCGAGCCGAGTCCGAAATCGTCCCCTTCCCCTTTTTCTCCAACCAGCACCAATCCCGCGACAATGTCTGCAACATGTGTGAAGTTGCGTTTCTGCGTGCCTGGCGATACTACCGTAAGCGATTCGCCACGCAGCTGCTGTTGATGGAAGATTTCTATGACCGTGCCGTATGCACCCGCTCGTTCTCCCGGTCCGTAGACGTTGTAAAAGTAAGTGATGGCATACGGCAATCCGTACCAAGCGCCATAATTGCGCACTAGTTCCGTATTTGCCGCTTTGGTCCACGCATACGGACTCTGATCTCTCCCCAATCCGTTATCGGCAAATTTGGTGCTTGAACCCGCATACACCAACTTGCAGCGCTTTTGCCTGCAAAAGGTAAGTACGCCGAACGTTCCTGCAACGTTGAGATCCCATACCACCTCCGGTTCGTCAAAACTTTTTTCAACTCGCGCGTATTCGCCCAAATGGAAGACTACTGAGGGTGTCTCTGGAATATGCAGTGCGATATCTTTCGTGTGTCCTTCCCGATATACCACTTCCGGAATGCGGTTCTCCCGCGATCCGGTGAAATAGTTGTCCAGAGAGATGACCTGGTATCCGCGCGCTATAAGAGCTTTGCACAGATGCGATCCGATAAATCCGGCGCCACCGGTCACGACTGCTAGTTTTCCTTCTTCGGTCATATCCCCACCTTACTCTTCTTGTACCTGCTACTCAAGATTCGGCAGATCAGGATCGATGGCAAGCATTTCGCGCACTACCTTGCCCGGTATCGTAGAAGACGAAGATGCTTTCGCTTCAGGAGCAATGTGTCCGAGCACCTCCTTGAGATCTGGAGCGTGTGTGCCCGGCGTATGTTCGCCGGAGGAGGAAGGAGAAAACTTTTTTCCGGTCGCCTGTGCAAGCGCATCACGCAGATTGTTTTCTCCGGTTAGTGGCGGACGTTGCGCTTCGGGACGCGCTACTGCTCGGCGCTCAGAAACATGACGGCGATCATCGTTGCGTGGCAATGACTTGTGCTGCGGTGGCATATCATGCTTTGGTTTTTGTTCCTGCGGTTCGGGTGTATGCCAGAGCGCAATTGCCTTCTCCACTTCAGTTCGCGACTTGCCGAACTGCTCGCGCGAGGACGTGATGACTTGTTGCATGAAACGCCGCGGCGGCAGATCAAACGGCGGCAGCGTGGTTGCAGAAAACGGCGGGCTGCCGGTACCGTCGATCATGAGCGTGAGATAGATCTGCGCGATGCCCAGATTCACCAGATCCGCCGAAGTGAATCGCGGCTGGAAGATCGTTTCCAGCACTTCTGCATCAAATGGTCCTACACGAAATGCGATGGTAGTGCCTACGTTGCCGAATACTGCATTGCGGATTTCTTCTTCCACCTGCTCGATGTACTGGTGTGCAATGATAAGATTGAGTTTATATTTACGGGCTTCAGAAAGAATATCAGCGAAGCTTTGGTTGGCGAAGGATTGAAACTCGTCTACATAAAAGTAGAACGAAGGGAGCGCTGCAAGCACCGTGGAGGCGATGTCCGCCCGGGACATAGCGGCCAAATAGATCTTGGTGACCATCATACTTCCCAGCAGCGTTGCATTCACTTCCCCCACTCTTCCTTTAGAAAGATTGATGATGAGAATTTTTTTCTCATCCATGATGCGCCGGAGATCGAAGGATGATTTCGGCTGTCCGACGATGTTGCGAATGAGCGGATTGGAGGTAAATTGTCCTATCTTGTTCTGAATGGCCGGAGTCGCATCTTGCGTGTAACGATCGGTGTAGTTGGCAAATTCTTCCGTCCAGAATTTTTTCACGATTGGGTCGGAAATATTCTCCACCACTTTTTTGCGGAACGGCTTTTCCACCAGCATCCGATTCACATCCAGAAGCGTTGCATTCGGATATTCCAGAAGCGCCAGCAGCGTGTTGGAAAGAATGTACTCCATGCGCGCGCTCCATGCATCCACCCAGATTTTGCGGAACGCGGAAAGCAGTCCCGAGACCACGAGGTGCCGTTTGTCGTACCCTACATCTTCCATGACGTTGAATGCCAGAGGGAAATCCATATCAAACGGCGCGAAATAGACGACATCTTTAATACGATGCTCGGGCACGTACTCGAGCAAGCGCTCGGCAGTCGATCCGTGCGGATCAATGAAGGCAACGCCTTCGCCGTTGCGGATGTCCTGTATCGCCATGTTCTCAAGCAGCGTCGATTTACCGACACCAGTTTTGCCGATGACGTACATATGCCGCGCGCGGTCCTTGCGCTTGATGCCAAACGGCACATCCTTTCCCCGGGCATTGGTCTGGGCAAAATAGGTTATTGCATTCGGGTCTTCCCGCATTACCTATAGTATACAACTACGCACCTGCAATAGTTTCTATATTTGTTCTGGAGTGTCAGTATGCTCCTCGGAAGGAGTTGGTGGAACCGGTTGCTGCGGAGCCTGTTCTACGAACGGCTGGTGCTTGTGCTCTGATACGCCGCGCGCAAGCGTCTCTCCGCGAAGCAAGAGACCAATCACTGCAATGGCGATACCTGCAAGAATGATGAAGACGGTGCGCCATGATTCCGGCACGCCCAAATACGGCACAATGACGACCCAAAGCCCCAGTAGAATAACGCTCATTTCCTTTGACATGCCGGCCATTGTAGCACGTTTAGCGTGCCTCGATAACGACGACAAACTCTCCGCGCTGCTTCTCCGGCTGCGCTTCTAGGAGAGCGTGGAGCTGCTCTGGCGTGCCCACCATGGATTCTTCATGGAGCTTGGTGAGTTCTCGGAATATCCCTATGCGCCGCGCGGGACTGGTGCGCATGAGCGATTCGAGCGCTTTCATGATGCGATGCGGTGATTCATAAAAAATACTTGCATGCGGATCCGCTTCCATGGCAGTAAAGAGTTTTTCTCTTCCCTTCTTCTGCGGCAGAAATCCGTAAAACGTACATGGCTGCGTATGCAGACCTGATATGGAGAGCGCTGCGGTAAGCGCCGAAGGTCCTGGTATTGTTTCTATCGTGACCTCGGGATAGGTATCGCGTACCTGTGCCACCAGTTCAAGTCCCGGATCGGAAATACCGGGCGTACCGGCATCAGTGACCAGTGCCACCCGCTTCCCTTCTTTCAACAGAGTAAGCACCCGGTTTGTTTGCGCGCCCGTGCTGTGCGCGTGATAGGAAATAACCGGCGTATGTATGGAGTAGTGCGTAAGGAGTTTTTTGGTCACGCGCGTATCTTCGCAGGCAATGTACTCTGCTTCTTTGAGTATGCGTAATGCGCGAAGCGTAATATCTTCCAGATTTCCTATAGGCGTTGCGACAATGGAAAGTGTTCCGTGATTCATGAGCGTGCGGTGAGTGATTCTGCGATAGTGTACACGTTTCCTGCTCCCATGGTAATGACGGTATCTCCTTTGCGCGTATGCGTGCTGAGGTAGTCCGCAATGTCCGCAAGCGATGCATACGCATTGGCAGGAACACCGGCCGCACGGATCTGTGCTGCCAGTGCGGTGTGCGACACCGCAGGATCAGGCGCTTCTCGTGCGGCAAAAATGGGAGCGATCAGCACTTCGTCGGCATCCCCGAACGCATGGACAAAATCATCGAAGAGCAATTTTGTTCTGCTGTAGAGATGCGGCTGAAATACCACGATAAGGCGCGTATGTGGCAACCAGGTACGGATGCTCCTGAGCGTCGTAGTGATTTCTTTCGGATGATGGCCGTAATCATCGTATATACGCGCTCCCGTACGAGTTAGTCCTTTGTATTCAAATCGGCGCCACGTGCCGGTGAACTGTATCAATGCTTCCTTGGCAACAGAGAGATCGATATGCAGGATATCGGCTATAGCGAGCACGCCTGCAGCATTGATCCGGTGGAGCGGAAGCACGTGGAGCGGAAGGTTGGGATCGAAGTATGCTTTGTAATCGACAATGTGCGCGGCACATCCTTCTAAGACCGGCTGCACCAGAGGATCGCTGGTATTGCACACGATATACCCGTCTTCGGGCACGCTGCGTGCGAGCGTCTGAAATGCATTTTGAATATCGGCAAGATCTTTGTAGTAATCAAGATGATCCGTATCGATGTTGTTGATGAGCAGTATGTGCGGTGTCAGAAACAAAAAATGCCGGCGATACTCATCTGCTTCGATGACAAAGTAGTCGCCCTTCCCTGCCCGAAAGTTGCTTTTGGTTTTGGTGCGCAACGATCCGACGATCGCGGTCGGATCCAGATTTCCTGCTTCAAGCACGTCGATGAGCATCGCGGTGGTGGTCGTCTTGCCGTGCGCTCCGGCAACCGCGATCACTTTGTATCCTTTGCTGAGTGAACCGAGCGCTTCGAAATACGAGAGTACTGGTGCTCCTGTGGAGCGTGCCTTGTTCAGTATCTCCTCATGCTTGGTGAGCCATGCATCGCTGTATATGTAGCACTCTGCTTCTGGCAGATCGTCTGGATCGAGTGAAAGAGAGATGATTACTCCCTGCGCACGCAAGGCGTCCAGTGTCTCATGGCTTTCATTGTCTTCTGTACCGGAGAGTTCTTTCCCCTGACTAAGGAGCAAGCGAGCAAGCGCGGAGATCCCTACTCCTCCGATGCCGATGCAATGCACCTTCCTTATCTTATTCCACTCTGGCATCATACGGCGTGCTGAAACAAAGTGGTGAACTGTTCCCCGCGATCATATTCGTTTTTAAAGAGCCCGAACGAGGCAAAGGCGGGACTGAATAAAATAGTGTCTCCGGGTTGGGCGATGCTGCGTGCTGCGGTGAATGCTTCTGCAAGAGCAGAATATACAGACGCACCAGGAATCTGCGTACGAATAGTATCGGTGCCTGTGCCAGCAAGAAGCAATACTGCCTTGCAATGTTCTGGAATCGCTTGCAGCAGTGCATCCATTGCTAGTCCTTTGTCCGCTCCTCCCATGATAAGCACGATTGATTTCTGTTTCTCCGGATCAAGCGCGGTGAGTCCCGCGATAGTCGCCTCAGGGGTAGTAGCAGTAGTGTCGTTGTAGACCGATACGCCGTTGAGTTCTCCGAGCAACTCCAATCTTCCTGAGACGCCACGGAAGGTTTCGCATGCTGCTTGTATATCGCTCTCTGGTATATGGAGCGCGCGCGCTGCAGCAACGGCACACGCTACATTACTGCGGCTATGTTCTCCTGGAAGCGCGAGATGCCACGACGAAGGAATGTCCTTCGAGGAGGCGATGCTGCAGTGTGCGTGTATACGGGTTCCATATTTTGCTTGTATGAGCTCCGCCACTTGTGCGCCGAGCACCAGGGTATCTTCTGGTCGTTGGTGTAGGAATATTTCCGCCTTATCGGAGAGATATGCTTCCATGTCATGGTGATAGTAGTTGAGGTGGTCGGGATAAAACGTCGTGAATACGGCAATATCAGGACTAAGCTGTTCTTCGCGGAATCCTTGCAGCTGCCAGGAATCAAGTTCAAGCACGGCAATAGAATCCTTCGTTAATTCTGGAAGTAATTCGAGAGTGGATACGCCTTGTACATTTCCTCCCAGCAACACCTGTTTTCTTGCTTGCATAAGTATTGCGGCAATGAGATGGGTGGTGGTCGATTTTCCGCGCGTACCGGTTACGCCAACAATCGGAACGTTCGACGCTCTCGCAAAGCGCGCGAAGAGCGCAGTCGACATGGTGATAGGAATACGTTGTTTCCGAGCTTCTGCAATATAAGGAGAATCAAGCGGCACACCCGCACCGTTTATAATGAGATCTCTATTTTGAAAGTCAGCAATATCGTGTGTGCCAAGAGTGTATTTGATATTGGGAAATTCTGCTAAAGCATTGAGTGACTCCTTGAGATCCTCTTCCTTGCGAAGGTCCGTGACAATGAGATCAGCTCCTTGGCTTGCCAAAAACCGTGCATCCCCTACTCCGCGTCCCAATAGACCAAGCCCTACAAGCGTGATGCGTTTGCCGTGGAAATATTCCTTATATGAGGATTCCATGGACCAAGTGTACCTGGAAGAAGAGATATCGTCATCCATTAATATAAGGAACTTTTAGAGCACTTTTATAGTAGTATAAAGAAAAATGCTAGAACGAATGAAAGGACGTTTAGTTGCGTTGCTACGTTGGAGCGAACGATATACCAAGACAGATATGCTCTATCTCACTCGAGGTGGATTTTGGTCTGTAATTGGGCAGATTATTGCCTCTGTAATAACGTTAGGTCTCGCAGTTGTAATAGCAAGGTTTGTACCTAAAAATGCCTACGGAAGTTACAAATATATTCTATCCTTTATTGCTATTCTTTCTACTTTCTCACTTAGCGGAATTGGAAATGCTGTATTTCAATCGACTGTACATGGCTATCGCAGTGCATTGAAGGATGGTTTTCTGGCAAATCTGCGATGGAGTTTGATTATTTTTATTGGTGCACTTATTGGTGGTTTGTACTATCTACTACATGGTAATACTACCATTGGTATTAGTATTCTTTTTGGTGGTTGTCTGACGCCATTCTTTGCAGGATATAACTTATACGCACCATTCTTTGCGGCCGAAAAAGATTTTCGTGCTGTCGCATGGTATGGAGATATGCTAACAAATTTCATACCAGCCCTTGCAATTGGTATTGTTGCATACCTTGCACCACAACCGCCATACCTAGTTGCAGCATATTTTATAACAAACACTATTGTAGCAATGTATGCATATGAGCGTGCTCAAAAACTTTATCCAACTCTTGATAATCGTCATGATACAGGCCTTATTTCCTATAGCAAGCACTTAAGTTTAATGAATATTCTGACTGGCATTGCAGGCAATATCGATCAAATTCTTCTTTTCCATTATGTTGGTCCTGTCGAGTTAGCTATCTACAACTTTGCTATTGCTATTCCAGATCAATTAAAAGGACCTTTAAAAACGCTCGACTCCATGTTGCAAGCACAATTTGCGAGACGTAGCGAGAAAGAGATCCGTAGCACAATGCGCCACAAGATTTCGCTATTATCGTTATTCTATCTCTTAGTAACTATTTTATACATCATACTCGCACCACTCATTTATCACATATTTTTCTCTACATATCTTGATGCTGTGTTTTATTCGCAGCTATATGCAATATCGATTCTCATTTTTGGATTGGGACCAGCTGCATCATTTTTTGCTGTAAAGCGTCGAATCAAAGAGCAATATATCATTAATGTTGTTTCATCTGTATTTCAGATTATCGCGATGATTATGGGTACTGTGTGGTGGGGTCTTCTTGGTCTTATCATTGCACGTATTGTTGCACGTTATGTCACGACAGGGCTCTCGTATCTTCTCTTTATACTATCTAGTTAGTGCTTTTTAAAAACGAAATTATTATTTTCTCCTATTGTGGTAATATCAATACTCACAGGCTTGAGGTCTCCATCCGTGGTAATAGCATACGATTTGTAGCCGAGAGTTGTGAGCATATTTAGAGTAGCTTGAGAATTCTCGATACCCAAGTTATCTCCCCATAACTCTACGACAATGGTTGGTGTATATGTCTTTAACAGATGTTGTGCGCCAGCAATTACTCGAGCTTCAGATCCTTCTGTATCGATTTTCATTATAGTCGGCAGTTTATGATCGTGGATATACATATCAAGTGTAATCGCTTCAACTGAAATTGTTCTATATTGCATTTCTCTTCCTTTAGCGATCTCAATATCAATTGTACTCATTCCACTCTTATGCCCAAGTGACATATCGAAAAATGCAACATATCCTGATGTATCCGAAAGTATATTTGGATTTAAAGTTAATCGATCCTTATAAAGGGTGGAGTCTATTGTTTGGTGCAGAAATGATAAACAATGCGGCGAAGGTTCAAACGCATGAACATATGCACCACGTGATAGAGCGAGAGATGTGTAAAACCCATAATTTGCACCAATATCATAAAATACATCATTTGGTTGCAAATGGTGCAAAAGAAATCGCGTAACATATCCTTCCGATCTACTCCGTAAACTACCTGCATAAAACAAATCGGCAGCATTCACATCAGAAAGCGGGAGCTTTATTGAGGTTCCGAAAAATGTGTGTGACCAAGCATTTTGTGCTATTCCCCACTTACTCAAAATGAGACGTGTGTATCGATATGGATGACGGAATAACTTCTTTATCTTGTACAGAAGAAGTGGATCATGTCCCACATTTCGATGCAAATCAAGTGCTCGTTCTGAGGATTCCAGTCGCTTGAGGAGCTTATTCATAATTTTTCACAGAGGAAAGTTCCCATAAGATACGGTGGTATTGCAGTGTTAAGAAAAGGTTAATCGAAAGGGTGTCTGGGAGTATTTTTAGACTCCCATCTATATATTCTTCATTAAGAGTCTTTAAAAGTACAACTATATCAGCAAGCGAGTGTTTAACTACATCGAAATGGAATTCTCCTGACTTTCTCTCCTGAATTATCTTCAAAAATTGGATTACAACGTCTCGAACATAGACTGGCTCAATTGTTGCTTCAGGTCGCACTTCGAATTGCTCGCCACGTACAAGTTGATGACATAGAGTTGCTATTGCGGAATTATGAAATGGTAGTGCAAATTCGCCAAAAACATGGGGTAATAAGAAAATACTAATGTGTGCACCACTTTCCATACCCCACATACTTAACACATGAGCTGCTTCTCGTTTGGTCATCCCGAATACTACTGATCGAGTTGGGTTCTCTATTTGACGTTCTGCAAAAATGCTTGATGCGAATAGTATATGGGGAGTGATCTTTGCCGCACGACACGCATCAACAATATGTTGTGTAAGTTCAACATTTACATGCCTCAACATGTTATCATTTCCAATATTTGTTCCTGCCAAGTGAATTATAGTATCACATGGTTCAATAACCTTAATTAGGTGTATTGGGTTCTCGAGTTGCTCACGCGAAATAGAAATAATCTCAATATCTTTCTGTACATGTAGAATTCCACAGAGATGTCTTCCAATAAATCCAGAACTGCCTGTTATACCAATTCGCTTCATGCATGCGAGTGAAATATTTCCAACTCATTCTGAATATATGGCAACTTAAGGAGAAATTTCTTGATTTCAGAAATGCTCATGCGTTCCGTAGTTTCCGATGAATACGGTTTTATTGATTTAAGTTCCTCTCCTTCATCAAAATAACCCTTATAGTCATAAGCTAGATTTGAACGAATACGGAAATGGGTATTCAAATCTTCGGCGCGCATAAGTTCAAGTTCATGAGCCAGAATTTCATGTATCTTCTCTCCCTCACGAATTCCAACGAGTGTAATTGGTAGTTGAACCTCAAATATATCGAGCAATGCTTGAGCCAAATCACTAATAGTTGCTGCTGGAGATTTCTTAATAAATATATCTCCTTGTTGTCCCTTATCTACAGCAAGTTCAACTAAATCAACAGCATCTTCAAGAGAAAGCATGAACCGCGTCATGTGGGGCACAGTAACAGGTAGTGATGTATGTGTTTTAATGTGTTCAACAAAGACAGGGATAACCGATCCACGCGACGCAGCGACATTTCCGTATCGTACTGCACAAAAAACTGTATGGTTGGGAAGATGAGCGAATGCTGTGATCATTTTTTCTGCAAGCGCTTTTGACATTCCCATCGCATTCACAGGTTGCACTGCTTTATCTGTACTTAGTAATACCATCTTGTTGACATGTTCTTCCTTACATAGTTCAGCAACATTTTGCGTACCGAGAATATTAGTCTTAACGACTTCCCATGGGAAAAATTCCCCAGTCGGCACTTGCTTCAATGCAGCAGCATGAAAAACAATGTCGGAGCCTCGGATTGCAGCACGTACTGCATCACGATCACGCACATCACCAACTATAAAAGTCAGTTTAGGATGGTCCTGATACTCTATTCTCATTCGATGTTGCTTTTCTTCATCACGACTAAACACAATAATTTGTGTAACATCCTTCCTCTTCAAAAGACGATCTGTAACTGCATGACCAAATGAACCCGTACCTCCTGTAACTAAAATACGCATTGGGGAAGAGTATACCATTCTACAGTACTTTGTTCTAGCCTCTAGTCTTGCAAACATTGATTAATAAGCCTACCTCGCTCTTCCCAACTAAAATATTTTTCAACCCATAGACGCGCTTGCCTTCCACGTTCGTGGAGAATTTCTTGGTCAGTATTATATAAATTATGGACAGCCTTCGTGATATGAATAGCAATATCTTGTGAAGGTATTATTTCGCAGAACTGCTTGAGATTATCTCGAAGTTCATCAACCGGTCCCACATCCGTAAGGATGATGGGTAGTCCGGTTGCAAGATATTCTGGGAGTTTTGAAGGGAATGAGTATTCAGTAACGGGCACACGTGGACGTGGTAATATAAGGACACTTGAATTCTCAATCAGACGGAATGCTTCTGTATGTGATACATTTTTATGAATGATCGCCTTATCATAAAGATTAGACTTTATGAGCTGTTGTTCCACCTCCTCTGTATTTCCGCTTAAAATTAGATTTAAACGAATTGTTAGACCAGAATCGCGCAGCATGCGTGCTGCTTCAATCATATATGACAATCCTTGATACCAACGAGTATTACCCATATATCCAAGAACATATGTATCCGATACATGTGAAGATCTAGATGCATCTGGTACATCAGTAATATTTACCGCCACAGGTGCAACTATCCAATCTTTTGTAGTATGACCATAGTAATATGCGGCATTTTTCAGCATCACAATCACCTTATCGTAAAAATTAAGCAGTATCCAAGTTTTATATTTAAAATAAAAGTATTTGATTCGTCCAATTTTTCCATCTGCAATCAGTTCTTCACAGCTAATACCATGCATTTCATCTATGATCCGAATAGAAAAAAACAATTTAAGAACAATTGGCGCTACCAACCCATTGTCAGTCGCAGTAAATACATGCGAAATACGATTTCGTCGTAAAATTCGAATAAGGATAAATAATTTCTTCCATCCATACTGTGAAGGATATGGGATGAAAATATCCTTAAGATCATCCGGTACACTATGTACACATATGAAAAGCGAATGTTCTTTCCTGATGGCACGCAATAGTGAACAGATATGAAGTGGTGTTCCGCGAGTCGGATTCGCAAGTGCTATGTTAGAAAGAAATAGCACTCTGCTCATATAGTATTAGAACCAATTTGTAATCTGACTACGAATACAGTTAACGATGACATTCGATGGTAAAAAATCTTCATTCAGATCGTAACGTGCACTCCAATTTTGATTCGTAACAGTTGCAACAGATTCTACAATATTCTGAACTTCTAATCCCGCAACAACATGTGCTCCAGATTCTAGGGCTTCATATCGCTCTGTTGTCATACGAATACTTACTGATGGCACTTTGTAGAAAATTGCTTCTTCTGGTGCCGTACCTGAATCAGAGAGAATACACCACGCATTACTCAATAGCTTATTGAAGTCATAAAAACCAAGAGGTGCCATGATTTCAACTCCTTCAGGAAAATTAATATTGTTAATTTTACTCCTGGTGCGTGGATGCATTGGATAGATGATACGTTTGCCATACTGACGTGCAATTTCTCCAAAAGCTGTGATAAGTCGTGTCAAATTTTCAGGACTATCAACATTTTCACTACGATGTGCAGTAACGAGTATGTAATTTTTTCGTTCTAGTTTGAGAAGTTTCAGAATATTACTTGCATCTATACGTTGGTGAAAATGGCGCATTGCCTCAAATACCGGATTACCAGTAACAAAAATTTTTGATGGATGAATTCCTTCCTGGATCAAATTCTCACGATGATAATGCGTATAAGGAAGAAGAATATCACTCATATGATCAATCAAAATACGATTTCGTTGTTCGGGCATACGTTTATCCCATGCTCGCATCCCCGCTTCCATGTGGAATACTTTGATACCTCGATGTGATGCCGGCATGACCGAGAGACCACTGTATGTATCACCATCTATTATGAGTCCATCCGGTTTAACATGAGCAAACAACTCATCGGTTTTTGAGATCACGTCTGCAACTTCACGTCCATAGCTCGATGTATCAATTTCAAGTTGATAATCTGGTTCACGCAATTCAAGATCTCGAAAGAAAAAATCTTTCAATTCTGGAGTAAAATTTTGTCCCGTATGTACCATAATATGTTCAAAATTCGACGATTCGAGTTGTTTCATCGTCGACCACATTTTAATCATTTCAGGACGCGTACCGAAAAGTGATATTACTTTCATAGTAATACATTGTGAATGATACTCAGCTTATCGTCAAAACCTATTTAGTAGGATACAGAAGAACAGTAGGAAGAGGGATAATAAAGCGACCTCCGTTAGATATATAGTTCGTAGACTTATTTGCAATTTCATTGTAGAATGTCCATGCAAAAATAAGTACGTAGTCTGGTTGTGTTGTAAGTACCTGCTTATTACAAATTGGCACATGTGTGCCTGGAGTATAGTATCCTTGTTTCATTGGTGCATCATCGATCACACATTCAATATATTGTTGATCAATTCCACAATATTGCATAATGGTGTTTGCTCGACCTGAAGCTCCGTAACCTACGATACGCTTTTTCTCATTTTGTAATCTATTCAAAAGAGATATGAGTTCACTACGGCGCTGTGCACATTTTTTTGCAAATTGTGCATACCGATCGAAACTATCATATCTTTTCAGACGTTCATCAGCACGGAGTTTATCTACTGCTTTCGAAATATGCTTTGCATGCATACTTGTTTTCTTGCAAGCATAGTACCGCATTGAACCTCCGTGAATCGATATAGGTTGCACATCAAATATCACCATATCGTGACTTACAAGATGATTTTCAAGTGCTAGTAGCGAGTAGTAGAAGAGGTGTTCATGATAAATGAAATCATACTGGAGCTCTTCAAGAATTTTTCCAAGATAATGTACTTCAAAGATGAAGATACCATCATCTTTAAGTAGCTTCTTTACGCCTTCCGTCACACTATGAATATCTTCAATATGTGCAAATACATTGTTTGCAAGCACAAGATCAGCTTGACCATATTTTAATGCAGCACGCTCCGCAACTACTACATCAAAATAGTCATTAATAACTGTGATCCGAGGATCATTAATCGTCGCTACTACGTTTTGTGCCGGATCAATACCAATCACTGTATGAACACCATGTTCCGCAATGTGCTTCAAAAGAATACCATCATTACAACCAATTTCAGCAACAACCGCAGTCGTCGGAGATGGTAAAAAGCGGTTCACAACATCTTCAGCATATTTTATAAAATGTTCTCTCAAAGTACCAATTGCGGATGAGAAATAAAAATAATTTTTAAAAAGTACACTTGGATGAATTCGTTCAGTAACCTGTACGGCGTAACAATGTTCGCAAAATGCAAGACAAAGCGGATATTTCTTTTCCCCTGGAAATTGTTCCGGTTTCAAGAAAGCACCTGCAAGGGCAACCTTGCCAAAGTCGATAATTTTGCGTAATGTCTGTTGTTTACAGAATATACATAATATCGATAAGTGCTCCATAATTTATAACAGTTTATCAAATAAAACTTTGTTAATATAATAAAATAATTAGAGAGAGATATTGGAAAGAATCTTTTTTGCTCTATTAGACCATGTATAAACAAGAACTTTATTTTTTGCTTGTTGCGCATAATTACTTCCGACGGTACGTAATAGATTAAAAATAGAAGAGACTAAAGATTGAATATCAGGATGTATGAGTAAAGCACTATCATCGTCTAGTATTTCTCGTACACTAGGCAAATCGCTCGCAATAATTGGCACGCCACTTGCCATGTACTCAAAAAGCTTTAATGGAGACATGAAGTGAGCATAATGCTCTGTATTAGGGTAGTTCATTACCAGAATATCGGCAGCTTTTAGATAGTGAGGTATTCGTGCTTGTGATACATGGCCAAGTATGTACGCATTTCCTTGTAAACCATTCTTTTCTACCAAATGTTCCACCTCTGAATGTTCATTTGAATTTAAACCGACAATAAGTAAAGCAGTATTTGGGTCTTCCACATGAACTTTTCCAACCGCTACAATAATATCTTCTACCCCCTTTGACTCTCCCATCGTTTTATATTTCCCTACATATGCAATCAATTTCTTACTAAGAGGCAAGTGCAATTCCTTACGCAGTTGCTGTTTTTCTGGTAAATGTTCAAAAGCTTCCAAATCTACCGCATCATGAGCAACTATAATTCTATTTTCTGGTATACCAGCACGCACAAAAACATTTTTCAAACCTTCTGAAATCGATACAATCGTAATAGGTAATCGTTTTATTTTCTCTAGAATTCGTGCGGTTGGTTTTGTGTGTACTTCCCATACTTTTTTTTGAATAGATTTGAAATTACTAAAAAAGAATAGAGCTGGATCACGAGAATAGAGTATGTCTACTGAAGATATGCGAATATATTGCAGCGCATACACCATAAATGAAATGGTTTGTAGCCAAAAACCAATTCGTCCCCATGATACTGTATCTACGGTTGGTAATCGTGTGACAGTAAAATTATTTTTGACGTTGTAGTACATAAATGGATCTTCTCGTATGGAAGTCTTTCTTGTGGGAACAACTAATTCAACTGATACACCTTCATTGGCAAAAGCTTCACACATTTTCATAATTTGTACTCCATGTGCCTTTTCAGTAGGAAGACGTATATTTGCTATGTATAGCAATTTCATATGTGCAAATATTGTTTTACTTTTTCATACCAAGCAATTGCATAGGAAATTTTTCCCTTAAACTGAATCATGGTAGTCGTTCTATCAATAGAATTTCTTGGTAGACGAAATATATCGCTCGTAAGAGAAACAATTCCTTCTTTTACTGTAACTGCTCCTTCAAAATTATTCTTTTTTACTACTTCTACTACAGTATCAGTATAGTCTCCATATGGATATGCGAACACTGAACAACGTTTCTCCAGTCCGCTTTCAAGTACTGTTTTTGAAATTCTAATCTCTTGTTCTGCCTCTGGTACTAGTACATTTGATAAATGCGGATGAGATGCTGTGTGAGGTTCAATATCAATAAGACCAGAATGTTCCATTTCCCTTAACTGTTCTATAGAAAGATATGCTTTATTTTCCCTTCCTTGCATACTAATAAAATTCGTAGTAACAAAGATAGTTGCTGGAAATTTGAATTCTTTTAAGATGGGAAATGCGTGTTCATAATTATCCGCATATCCATCATCAAACGTAAGTACCACCGCTCCATCTAGTGGCTTTTTTTGTTGGATACGATATATCAGTTCTTTTAAAGAAATAACAGGAACCTGCATGTCATGCATATATCGCATCTGCTGCTCAAAAGCATACGGAGTAACAGTAGAAAAATATTTATCAGTACATACAGAATGATACATGAGAATACTTGCATTATTCTCGTACAACTTTCGTTTCGGAATGAAAAAAAATAGGAGATTTTTGAGTAAGGATTTCATATCAGGCATTTCGGAACAAATCGAATATTTTATGACAAAGAAGCGTAAGACTGTGGTGTTCTTTGACCCATTCTTGATTTTTTTGAATAAGGTCCTGCCGTTTAGGGATGCATAGTGCATGCTGTATGGCTTTTGCTACACATGTAGATGTATTCTCTTTCGGCATTAAATCATCAGGCAAAATCTCTGTGAGAGCTTCGTTGACAGCTACCACAATGCATCCTGATGCCATGCTTTCTCCTATAGTTTTATCAAAAGATCCAGAAGGAGTGAGATTTACATAGATTGCATGCGTGCCATATAACTCTGGCATACGCTCATATGGCACACCAGTGTGAAATGAAACCGTTGGCAGACCAGAGAAATGTTTTTTCAATGCCTGTGCATATAGTTCATTTCCATAGGTTGCATCTCCGTATATATCCGCAATATATATAACTTTTTCCATATACAGCTGTTCCAAAGCTGCAAGAAATATATTTAGATGTTTGACTTTATCCAATCGTCCAGCGAATAGTATGGAATTTTCTTTCCGTACAAAAGATTGGCTTGTGAAAAAATCCGTGTCTATTCCTAGGGGCATTTGTATACTGTTTTTAAATTGTGCCACATATGCCATAGGTGAGGTATAGCACACATATGTACTTAAAAAACCGGAAAACTGAGTCATAAAAGAACCTTTTTTATGATTGCGCCATAATATAATTGGTTTTTTATATATATGCCAGAATAGTCCTCCCAGAAGGACGTATTCTTCGTTCATATGTACAAAGACTCTATTGTAAGTTATGTGATATTTCAAAATAAGCTGTAAAAAACGAATTACATAATGCCATGTCGGAACTCGTCCTCGTTCTTTCCCCAAAGAAAAGACTTGTACATTCGTTGGTAATGTATGTTCTCCTTCCTTCAAACAAATTACTGTGATGTGATCGTAGTACTTAGAAAATTCTTCAATCCATCTATGAAAAAACCCCAGCACGGGATCATTGCGATCAACTGTTTGTGTCACAATAAGAAGATTCATTGTTTTGGTTCTTCTAATGAAAGAAGGAATGTTTTGTTTTTTTGAAACCATTCCACAAATTCTCCTATTCCTTTTTCTATAGACACACTTGGTTTATATCCCAGTTTGCGTCGTGCAAGTCGTGTATCAGCAAGCGTATCTGGCACATCTCCCGGCTGGAGTGGTAGCAATATATATTTTGCTCTTTTTCCTACATACTTTTCAATGAGTTCTACCACACGCAAAAGAGGCACTGCTTCAGATCCACCTAAATTAAAAATTTCACATCGCTTTGCTGGAGAACGTTTTATTAAAGCAAGTATTGGTGCAACTACATCACTCACATGAGTGAAACTACGTTTCATTTTTCCTCGGTTATATAACTTGATCGGTTTACCTGAAAGAATATTTTTCGTAAAAATAAACATTGCCATGTCCGGCCGGCCCCACGGTCCATATACAGTGAAAAAACGTAATCCTATAACCTCTATGCCAAATAAGTGATGATACGCATACGCCAATACCTCATTGGCCTTTTTTGAAGCTGCATAGACTGAAAGTGGTCTATCTGTTCTATGTGATTCGGAAAAAGGCGTTTCTGTATTCCCTCCATATACTGAAGAAGAAGAGGCATATATCACTCGAGGAATATGTAAACGACGCGCAGTTTCAAATACATTTAACGTACCCACATAGTTATTTTGCGCATATGCCCAAGGATTAACTAACGAATATCGAACACCCGCTTGTGCAGCTAGATGAATAATTTCCCCTACTCGAGCATGCTTCAGCACCTTTTCAAGTGAGAAATAGTTTATAAGAGACAGTTTATGAAAAGAAAAGGTTTTGTAAGAACGTAACTGTGCTAATCGTTTGCGTTTCAAACGAAGATCATAATATGGATCCATTGAATCAATACCGATCACTTGATACCCCTTCTGCAACAATGCTTCAGCTACATGAAATCCGATAAAACCCGCAACTCCAGTTACCGCTATCGAACCCTTTTTCTTCATACATTAAATTCTTCTTCAAGAGAGCGAGTTGTTTTCCCATTTGACCCATATACTCCTTCAAGCAGATCGAGATCTTTTTTACTTTGCTGTAAAAGAGAAATATTTTTTTCTTCAACTGCCGAGAACACTGTAAGTCCAGCGGGATCTCCTACTCGTTCTTCGTAGATTTCACGAAGTGCAGCAAAATCTTTTATAAAACAATGACCACCTGCTCCTCGACCACTTTTATGTATTGGATTGGCATACCGGTTGGAAATAAGTGGATCAGCTTTGAGCGCAAGTTCTATATTTTCCCATGAATAACCAAATGATTGTGCAAGATCATACATAAGATTGAATAATATGATTTGCACGTACCCACTCGCATTATGCGAATATTTCACAATTTCAGCTTCTGTACTGCTCATGATCCGACTGAATGGCGCTTGGGGTAGAATGGAAAGTACCTGTTCAGCTGCGGCACGATGGATCGCATCATCAGCCGATATACCGACAATATTACAAAACGGATGTTCAGCATCATATCCAGCAGTAGCCTCAGAAAGAAATTCTGGAGAATAAAGTACTACCCGATCCGGATAATCTTGTTGAAAAGACTCTGTAGTACCCGGAAGGATGGTTGATTTCACAACAACTATTTTCCCTTCACCTACTAATCCAATAGCTCCTCGTACGATGGAATCATCAAAATATGTTTTCTGTCCTTCCTTGCTCGGTACCGTTGGAGTAGGAACGGCAATAAAGACAATATCGCAGGTAGAAATTTTTTCCTTGTTAGTGATATACGGCTCCTCAAGGGAATAGCGTACCACTTCATACCCTCGGCGCTCAAAATCATTTGCATAATTTTTCCCAATATACCCGTGTCCCACGAATCCGATTTTCGGGCGATTGGCGTTCTCTTTCATCATGGCGGTTACTATACTAAAACAATGAGTATTTTAAAAGGTTACCTGCTTTCCTCTATTCCCCTTTTCCACTCCTGAGCCCAGGTTTGTGCAGATGGCAATGGTATGCGTAACGTTCCCCTTTGTCCGGATCCCAGTACCGAAACCACCCCCGGAGTAATACCTTCTTCGGGCACAATATATGCTCCTGCTTCTCTGGCAATACCAATATCATAGGACACGGTGGGACAATGAGCGGCAAGCGCTTCCACTACTGTTGCACCATACCCTTCAAAACGAGCGGGGGTAGCAATAAAGCAATCAGCTCCTTTATAAAGAGAAAAAACATCAGTGCGATTCCCTAAGAACACCACTTGTTTTTCAATAGCAAGTTGTGCTGCTAAACGTTGGAATTGTTTCTTTTGAGATCCGTCTCCAGCAACCACTAACCCTGCATGAGGAAATACTTTTAGTATGTTTGGGAATGCATACAATACATCTGCCACCCTTTTTTCAGGTTCTAAGCGAGAAACAATAAGCAGCGTATGAGAAAATCCATATGAAGTAAAAGAGAATGGAGACGCACTATCGATCGCTTCTTTATTAATAAAAATCGGTAATACGGTTATAGGAGCACGCACGCCGGCGGCAAGTAGTTCTTGCTGTAATGCTTCTGAGACAACTCGAATGCAATCTGCACGGGATAATAGAAATCGCGCCAGTTGGTATTTAATCCAATGAGCTATTGATTGTTGACGAAATGAAGGATGAAAAATATTGGTGTGCAGTTGTAGCTGTAATGGAACTCTCTTGTGCTTAGCGATACGCCACGCAATCCATCCCAAAAAGAATGGATCCTGTGCAGTAACGACGTCATATATCATTTCTCTCGCCGCCCATATCATTCGGCGAGCAATAACATGCTTAGCACCTACAAACCCTTGTACTACCCCATGCTCTGCTAACGCACAGGATTCACTTCTTGTTGCAGGAACATACACTGTAAGAAAACCAGTTTGTTGCGCTTGCAGTACCAAACGAGCGTGCACAGTACTGGTTTTCTGAAGCGCATTCGCATCTCCACTGATCATCAGTACGCGAAGTGCTGTATCAATATCGAGTGCTGCACAGGTCTTTGCAACTGTATAGGCACGTGTGTACTGTTTTACATGCATGCGTGCTGCAGTAGAAAGTTCTTGTGCATACTCAGTATTAGTGAGAAGACGAGAAATAGCCTGTACCAAAGCTTCCGCATTGTTGTATGGAACCATAAGTCCTGTCTTTCCGTGTTCTAGTGCATCTGCATTACCGGGAATATCGGTAGTAACTACTGGCGTACCGACCGCACATGCTTCAAGAATTTGATGGGAGAATCCTTCATATCCCGTATTGAGCGCAAACACATCTGCCGCACGCAGCATTTGCATAAGCACATCTCGAGACACACTTCCGGTAAATACTATATCGAACTTCGGTGATCGCATGGTTGCCGCGTACGCTTCCAACTCCTTGCGCTGCGGTCCATCTCCCACAATCACTAATTGCACAGAAGGTTGGGTTTCTGAAACACTACGCACTGCATCCATCAGGACGTGAAACCCTTTCCATGGTACTAATCTCCCGGAAGAAAGAATGATTTTTCGATTCGCATCCCATTGCAACGTGCGCCGACTTTCTTCTTGAGAGGGTAGTTCTGGCACTTCCACACTATTAGGAACCATAACAATCTTTTCTTTTGGTATACCCCATCGTTCCACAATGCTTCCTAAATAAGAGCTTTGTACTAAGACTTTTCGAGCATATCTCGCCACCCATCGTTCTATACGAATAAGAAATAGCAATAAAAAAGGAAAGCTACGAGGCGCATGTGCATATCGTTCTAAAAATTGATCAGGAAGTTCAGAAACACCGAACCGCTGCATCCCCTGTTCCCACGCATAATCTCCTCCCACACGAAGATATAACCGTGCATGCCGCAGTCGCGCCGCGAAACATGCGGGAAGACCGACTGATATGGGATCGAGTGCAAACACAATATCTCCTCTTTGTATTGAAAAAAATAGCTTACCGAAATACGCTATATGCCGAATAATTTTTGGAAATGTTCGCACCGACCGAAACGGCAATGTGCAGTAGGAAATATGGCGTTCTGCCAATCCTTCTTCAAATAAAGCTGCAAATGTTGCCGGACCTCCAATCTCAGGAGGATATACGCCAGTGGCAATGATAATTTTCATAGCAGACAGTTATAGAACTAAGAAATTACTATCAAAGTCACCTTCTGGTGGGCATGGGGAGACTCGAACTCCCAAGGATTGCTCCATACGCTTCTGAGACGTACGCGTATACCAATTCCGCCACATGCCCATCACAGCATGGTACGAAAAAAATGGTGCGGGCGCTAGGGATCGAACCTAGGACCTTTCGAGTATCAGTCGAATGCTCTACCAACTGAGCTACGCCCGCTCACAAAGCATCCTAACAAAAAAATACATATTTAGAAACACACCTTTCTCTTGTTCCGTTCGTCACTCATGTATCGCTTCGTACTCTGTGAAACGATGGATGAGTGAACGAGGGCCGAGCGCATATCGGCCAAAGCGGACACATCTATAGGATGTAGTGTCATCATCCACATTCACCGAAGTGAACGTATCGCCATTCAGTTCTGACCTCGTACGAGGGGCAGAACAGCTTGTCATTGAATTGTTCCACGAACAGCTTCCGCTACCCGTGCCTTGTTACGACTTACTCCCTGTCACCGAACTTACCGTGGTTCGCGAAAACGAACTTCGGGTACTTCCGGCTCCCTTGAGTTGACGGGCGGTGAGTACAAGACTTGAGAACGTATTCACCGCGGTATAGCTGACCCGCGATTACTAGCGATTCCGGCTTCATGAGGTCGGGTTGCAGACCTCAATCCGAACTGGGCACTCGTTTATAAAGATTAGCTCAGGATTACTCCGTCGCAACTCGTTGTCGAGTGCATTGTATCATGCGTGCAGCCCAGGATATCAGAGGGACATGCTGATCTGGCGTCATCCTCACCTTCCTCCCCCGTGAGGGGGCAGTCTCGCCTGACATATAAAACAGGCAACGAGGGTTGCGTTCGTTACCCCACTGAAGGGAACAACTCAAGCCACGAACTGACGACGACCATGCATCACCTGCCCAGCCGTCTTGCGAGGCTCCTAGTTTCCTAGGAGTTTCGTCTGGGTTTCAAACCCTGGTGAGGTTCTTCGTTTGTCATCGAATTAAGCCGCATGATCCACCGCTTGTGCAAGTCCCCGTCTATTCCTTTGAGTTTTAATCTTGCGATCGTACTACCCAGGCGCCTAACTTAACGCGTTAGCTTCGCCTCAGAGAGGGTCGATACTCCCTAAAGCTAGTTAGGATCGTTTAGGGCGTGGACTACCGGGGTATCTAATCCCGTTCGATTCCCACGCTTTCGTGTTTCAGCGTCAGGAGTGTGCCAGTAAAGTGCCTTCGCATTTGGTGTTCCCCATGATATCAACGGATTTCACCCCTACACCATGAGTTCCCTTTACCTCTCACATCCTCAATAGTCGTGCCGTTTCCACCGCGTCTCCTCGGTTAAGCCGAAGATCTTTCACGAAGGACTAACACAACCGCCTACACACCCTTTACGCCCAGTGATTCCGGGTAACGCTTGAGGCCTCTGTATTACCGCTCCTGCTGGCACAGAGTTAGGAGCCTCTTATTCATGTACTAACGTCAAAACTTCCTCATACATAAAAGATGTTTACGTCCCGAAGGACTTCATCCATCACGCGGCGTCGCTCCGTCAGGCTTTCGCCCATTGCGGAAGATTCTCGACTGCAGCCACCCGTAGGTGTATAGCCCGTGTCTCAGTGCTATCGGTGGGGGTCAGCCTCTCAGCTCCCCTAGATGTCGTCGCCTTGGTAAGCCATTACCTTACCAACTAGCTGATATCCCGCAGGCCGCTCAAAGAGCGGATTACTCCTTTAGTGTCACCACGCCATCGGGAATTACCTAACCTTTCGGCTAGCTATGCCCGACTCTTCGGTGCGTACCTGCGTATTACTACCTCGTCTGCCACTGGTCTTGCGACCCGTTCGACTTGCATGCCTTATCCACGCCGCCAGCGTTCACCCTGAGCTAGGATCAAACTCTGAACAAAAGACAGAAGTATCTGTCTAGCTCGTTAGAACGGAACAAGAGAAAAGTGATTTCTCTTGTGTTGCCTTTTTTAGAAAGGACTTTTGTACTGGTGTGATCAATATTGCGATTGTCAACGAACGCGCTCGCTATGAGCATAAAAAACTGCCATGACAGGCAGTACCGATACAGTATAGTCGCTGAACTGATTCCGTCAAGAGAGCCTTACTTAGTAAGGATTTCAGGGCCTTCCGGCAGGACCACAATCGTGTGTTCGAAGTGCGCCGCCCGGGAGCCGTCCCGCATACGGTAGGTCCATTCATCAGAATCCAACATAATATCTCCCTTGCCTTCCGAGAGCATGGGCTCGATAGCAAGCACCATCCCCTCCACAATACGCTCTCCTTCTCCGCGCACTCCTTCGTTGGGGATGTAAGGATGCTCGTGCACCGCCTTGCCGACTGCGTGTCCCCCCAGGTCTTTGACGATGGAGAATCGATAGCGCGCCGCAACCTCCTCAACCGCCGCACCGATGTCGCCAATATGGCCTCCGACTCGCACTGCATTGATCGCTGCGGTGGTTGCTTCTCGCGTCGCATCAATGAGCTTTCGTGCAGCCGCATCCCCTTCACCCACGCACACCGTAAGCGCCGAATCGACAAAGTACCCTTCATAAGAAAGACCGAGATCAAGCGAGAGTATATCTCCCTGCTCTAAGATGCGATCCTCAAGAGGAATGCCGTGCACCACTTCATCGTTTATGGAAACGCACAAGACCGCCGGAAACGGGATGCGTGCGCCGCGCGGCTTGTAGCCCAGAAACGCCGGCACGGCTCCGTGGTCGCGTATGTAGCGCTCTGCGGCGATATCGAGCGCCGCAGTGGTCTGTCCTTCGCGCACAAGCGCAGCCGTCTCTCGCAGTGCCTCTGCCAGGATCTTCCCCGCAGTGCGCAGATGTTTCAAATCTTCAGGTGTTTTTATAATCATATAAGTTCTAGTTGCTTGAGAACAGCAGTATGTACATCTTCAATGGACGCTGTTCCATCAATTTCTATATAACGATATGCGGGATTCTCTTGAAAGGTATGGATAACGGGGAGAGTCTGCTCTTTGGTCCAGCGCAATCGTTTGCGGATGCTTTCTTCAGTGTCGTCGCTGCGTTCCCGCTTGAGCAGACGCGCAACCGATACTTCTTCCGGAACAGATAGAAATATCAAGATGGGTTGCTTGCGCTCATAGAAAGACATAGCAGATTGGAAGAGCATGAGCTGGTCCTCGCTGCGTGGAAAGCCGCTGATAAGGAGATGTTCCTCCCCTTTGAGCCAGTTGATGAAGAACCGTCCCATGACATGCGCGAGCACAAACATAGGCTGTAATTCCCCACGTGTGAGAGATGTTGCTACGTGGTCCTGCGTAAAACCTCCTTCATGCGCGAACGTGCGCAGCTCAGTACCGGCATCAAAATGCACCACGGGCGTGGTGTAGTGATGCAGCAGATAGTTTTTGAGGAGGGCGACTTGCGTATCTTTTCCGCTTCCTTGCGGGCCGGCAAAAATAACGGTCAGCTGTTCCACACCGGGTATTGTACTTTGAATCAGCACGCGATGCTACTTTCGCAGACGCTCCACCGCTGCAATGAATAGTGCTTGCGCATGCGCGAGATCGCCGTTCTTGTTTTCGATGCAGATGTCCGCCTGCGCGGCGAACTGCATTTCATCCGCATACCGCTCCTTTCGGGCAGCAAGCTCTTCCGGCGTGACCGGCGCGCGCGCCGCAATGCGCGCCGCAAGCTCTTCCCATGACCCGGCAGTGATGAAAATGGTCGCTACCTGACCCGCTGGCAGGAGCTTCAGCAGCTGGCGCGCACCCTGCACCTCCACTTCGCGTACCACTGTCTTCCCTTGTGCCAAAGCGGGCAGCACTTCCGACTTGAGCGTGCCGTAGCGGTGTCCGCCGTAGGATGCCCATTCGAGAAACGCATCTTGTGCCAGACGCGCATCGAATGCGGCGTCACTGATAAAGTAATAGGTTTCTCCTTCCGCCTCGCCCGGACGCTGTGCACGCGTCGTGCAGGAAACGGGAAAGACGATATCGGACGCGCTGTGGCGCAGGTACGACATGAGCGCGCTCTTGCCGCTGCCGGAAGGGGCGATGACCAGGATCAGTTTTCCCTGCATACCCTAGTATTCTCGCATGGAGACCTGCGCATCAATGCGCCGGGCAAGATCCAAGATAACGGACACGACGATAAGAAGCGCGGTGCCGCCGATGGTGAGCTGCTGGAGGTTGGTGAACGACTGCACGACGATTGGCAGTACGGCGATAAGGCCGAGAAACAGCGCTCCCACCAAGGTGATGCGCGTGATCACTTTCCCCAAGTGCTCTTCTGTGGAGTGGCCAGGACGCACGCCAGGAATGAACGCACCGTTCTTCTGCAAATTTTCTGCAATCAGATGCGGATCGAAAGTGACGGCGGTGTAGAAATACGTGAAGAGAAAGACCAGGATGAAATAGACCGCTCCATAGAGCGTAAGGTTCTGCAGCCAGCCGAGCACCAGGGTGGCGATGTGCGCTACCATGGGCTGCGAAGAGGTTGCAAAGAAGGTTGCTGCCATCTGCGGAAGGAGAAGCAAGGAAAGCGCAAAGATAATCGGAATCACTCCTGCTTGATTGAGCCGGAGCGGCAGGTACGTGGACTGGCCGCCGAAGAGCTTCATACCCCGGATGCGCTTTGCATACGTCACCGGTATAGGGCGTTCTGCTTCAGTGATAAGCACCACAGCCGCTACCACCGCAACCGCAGCGACCAAAAAGGCGATGTAGGTAGGGATCTGGGTCGTATCGAATGAAAAGAGCAGCTGGTTCATCGCCTGCGGGATGCGCGCCACAATACCGGCAAAGATGATGACGGAAACACCGTTTCCCAGTCCGTATTCGGAAATGAGTTCACCGATCCACATAAGAAGGACCGAACCGGCGGTGATTGCCAAGAGGTTCACCGCAAACGGGAATGGTCCCAGCGGCGACAGAATGCCTTCTCGCTGGAGGATAAGCAGAAAACTGATGCCTTGGATTATTGCCACCGGCAGAGTGATGAGGCGGGTGTACATGGCAAACTTTTGTCGGCCGGCCTCCCCTTCTTCCTGATAGAGCGCTTTAAGCGAAGGGCTCAGCATGGTAAGCAACTGCAAAATGATGGAAGCGGTGATGTAGGGACCCACCCCAAGCATCACGATAGAAAGATTAGAAAGACCGCCTCCTGAAAACAGGTTCAACAGACCGAGGAATTGATTGTTCGCAAAAAACAGCTGCAGCTGTGCAACGTTGATACCCGGAATCGGAATAGCGGCGAGCGCACGGAAAATAGCCAATGCGCCCAATACAAACAGTAAACGATTGCGCAAGCTTTTATCGGAAAGCACGAGCGCGAATTTTTGCCAAAACGTATTCATACTCTATGCAACCGATCCTCCTGCGTGTGTGATTTTCTCCTTTGCGGATGCAGATACCAAACAATCTTTGATGGAAAATGATTTAGAAAGCGTTCCGGTCGCAAGAATTTTCACCGCGGGAACCGATCCTTTACGTGCGCGGATAACACCTCGTTCAATAAGAACCGTCGGAGTAATGTTGTCTCCCGCAGAGAAGAGTTGTTCGAGTAGTGCGATATTTACCACCGCCGGCTTTGCAACGATGCTTTTGAGCGATTGTCGTCCGCGTCCGCGCAGTTTTGGAAGCTTCTTCAGCGTTTCTCGAATGTCCGGCCGAATGCGATGGCCGGAACGGGCTTTCTGTCCTTTCGTTCCCCGACCAGACGTTTTGCCGCGAATACCGCCGCGTCCAACGCGTTTTGGCTTTTTGTTTTGTGTATGTCGCTGTAGTTCGTGTAATTGCATAGTAGTTAGGCTTTCAGTTGGCGTAGCGCTTCAATAGTTGCACGCGCGTTGTTCAGTCCGTTCTTGCTTCCTGAGTGCAGCTTTGCAACCACATTGGTGATACCGGCAAGCTCAAGCACGGGACGTACGGACGAACCGGCAACCAAACTGCGTCCCGGAGCCGGCATAAGCATCACGCGTGCCGCGCAGTATTTGGCGGACACTTCATGCGCAATAGACGTATCTTTCGTAAGGTTGACGGTGATAAGGTTTTTCTTCGCGTTGCGTACCGCCTTATCAATGGCGAGCGTCGTATCACCTGCCTTTCCAAGGCCTACCCCCACTTTTCCTTTTCTGTTTCCAATGATGATCGCGACTGAAAATGAAAATCGGCGGCCTCCGGACACCACACGGGCAACGCGGCGAATAGTGATCATCTTCTGATCAAATTCACTGCGCACGCGCGGTGCACGCACTGGTGCACGGCCACCCCGCCCACGACGGCCTCCTTGCACATGTCGCTTCCCTCTTTCTTCCACAGCCGCTTTTTCAACAGGTGCTTCCGTTGGCGTTTCGATAACTTCTTGTGTTGTTGTTTCTGTATCAGTCATATTGCGTTATACCTGAATGCCTGCCTGGCGTACTGCGTCAGCGAGCGTGGCAACCCGCCCAGTATAGCGGAAACCGCCCCGATCAAACACTACCGCCGTAATACCAGCCGCGTGTGCGCGTTTTGCAAGCTCTTCTCCGAGTTTTCGTGCGCTTTCCATTTTTTTACCTGGCCATTCCTTGGTGGTACCGGCAGCGATAGTCACTCCCTTGGTATCATCGATGATCTGTGCGTGGAGATAGCGGTTTGATTTGTATACCGAAAGACGTGGCCGCTGCGGAGTCCCGTGCACGCGAGCGCGGATGCGGTTGTGACGGCGTTCTTTATTCAGTTGTTTCGTTTTTATTGAGTACATACCGTTATGCAGCTTTCTTTCCTTGCTTGCGGCGGATCACTTCTCCGTCGTAGCGAATACCTTTTCCTTTGTACGGTTCAGGCTTCTTGAGCGCACGAATATTTGCCGCGAACTGTCCGACCAATTCCTTATCAAAGCCGCTGATCGTAAGGCTGTTTTTTTCTGCAGTGACCGTAAGGCCCTCCGGAATGGTTTTTTTGACCGGATGAGAAAATCCCAATGAAAGAGTGAGTTGCTTTCCTGCTACTTCCCACTTGTACCCCACTCCTTCAACGAGCAGTTTTTTTGTAAATCCTTCATGTACCCCATGGAGCATGTTGCGCACATGTGCCGCATAGGTACCGATGCTTGCTCGAGACTCTATGGTTTTTCCTTTCGGCAGTACTTGAATACCATCCGGGCTCACGGTGATCGAGACGTGGCGGTTTAGTTTGCGAGTCAGCGTTCCTTTTGGTCCGGTGATGCGCAATTCATCCCCCGATATCTGTGCTTCGGTTTTAGGAGGGACAACAATAGCTGTTTTTGCAAGTCGAGACATAGTATTACCAAATTTCAAACAGCACCTCTCCTCCCAAGCGCTTCTGTCGAGCATCCTTACCGGTCATCACTCCACCGGGAGTGGAGAGCACTACCAATCCATGGCCGCGCTTTACCGGTCGAATATCTCGCACACCCAGGTACATGCGGCGAGACGGTTTGGAAATACGCTTAAAACCGGAGATAACAGGACGATTATTTTTGTATGCCAATGTGAGCGAAAGCGTGTGGTTCTTTTTTGGTTTTTCAACCTCTCCCACATACCCTTCTTTCTCCAGCACTTCGGCAATGGCAAGTTTCATGCGGGAGGAAGGAAGTGTTACACGAGTCTTGCCCACGCGTGACGCGTTTTGCAATCGGACCAACAAATCTGCAATAGAGTCAGTTACCATAGATTACCAAGAAGATTTACGCACACCCGGAATGAGTCCTTCGTTTGCCGCTTCGCGGAAGCAGGCTCGGCACATTTGAAAATCGCGCATGAAAGCACGTTTACGTCCGCAACGGAAACAGCGTCGAACCACCCGTGATGCAAATTTCGGAGTGCGATTTGAGCGTGCTATTGTTGATTTTTTTGCCATATTCTACACAAAAAGGCCACGCGGCCTTCGCAGGCCAGAATAACACAAGGCCTGCGTCAGCGCAATTCTACTATTTCTTGAACGGAAATCCGAGGTGCGCGAGGTATGCTTGCGCCTCTTTTTTCGTCTTTGCAGTGGTTACAATGGTAACGGCGATACCGAATACATCCTTCAATTCCTCATCGGCTGTTTCTGGAAATACTGTATGTTCTTTCATACCAAGCGTGTAATTACCCATGGCGTCGATACTGGCGGTAGAAATGCCTTTAAAGTCCTTAGTACGCGGAAGCGCGATATGAATAAGGCGATTCGTAAAATCCTGTGCCCGCGCTCCGCGCAGTGTCACCTGATACCCGACCTTGTCTCCAATGCGGGTTTTGTAGCTGGCAATGGATTTTTTTGCACCGCGGCTTACTGGCTGCTGGCCGGTAATTTTTGCGAGACGATCGGCGACCAGTTCCACCTTGTGTTTATCTTTCGCCATTTTACCGACCCCAACGGACACGATGACCTTCTCTATGCGAGGAGTTTGCATCGCGTTTTTCCATGCAAACGTATCCTTGAGGGTAGCGAATGCTGTTTTCTGTTTTTCTTGAATGAGTTGCGGCATATTATTTCTTAGCTCGTTTCTTATGTTTGCTGATTTCCATGACCTTGCTGACATGTATCGGGTGCTGCTTATCGATGATTTGCCCTGATTGTCCTTCCCGGCGCGGCTTCTGATGCTTCTTTTTCATGCCAATGCCTTCTACCAGTACCATCTCTCGCTTTGGAAACACCTCAAGCACCTTGCCGGTTTTTCCTTTTTCATTGCCGGAAAGCACAAATACCGTATCTCCTTTTTTTACATGTAGTTTCATATGCGTTACACCACTTCAGGAGCGCGAGAAATAATAGCTTGATAACCCAGTTCGGAAAGCTCTCGAGGAATCGGACCGAAAATACGCCCAGCTTTTGGTTTCTTTTTATCCTTTCCTGAAATATCGAGAATCACTACCGCATTGTCATCAAAACGGATGTATGAACCGTCTTTGCGGCGAAACGGTTTTCGTTGGCGCACAACCACTGCATGGAGTACCTCTTTCTTCTTTACTGCCTTACGTGGTTCTGCAGTTTGCACCGACAAGATCACCACTTCGCCGATTTGCGCATAGCGTTTCTTTGAAGAGCCGACAATCTTGAATATGCGCCCTATCTTTGCGCCTGAATTATCTGCTATTTGTACGAGTGATCGGTCTTGAATCATAAGCCATTAGGAAAAAACGATTTCGAAGCGCTTCAAGCGAGAGAGCGGGCGGCATGCACGGATAGTTACCGTATCCCCTTCCTTAGCGCGATTTCCTTCGTTGTGTGCATGGTAGTTCTTGGTGCGCTTGAGATACTTCTTATATTTCGGATGTTTTACATAGCGAGACACAGACACAACAGCAGTATTCGTCATTTTGTCTGAAATGACTATGCCGCGAAGTATTTTTCGTTTTGCAGTGTTCTGTTCCATAGTGTTTATGCGCGCCGATTTCGTTCCGTAAGTGCCCGAGCAATCTGGTGACGCAACTGTATCGCTTTCTTTACATTCTGATTTTTACTTCCTGCAACAGAAAAAAGCAAGCCGCGTAGCTCGTCTCGAGACTGTGCTACGAAACGATCGAGTTCTTCGGGAGTATACGTACTGAAGGTTTGTTTCTTTGCCATATAGATGTTAGTGCGAGATGCGAGAGACTACTTTCGCCTTAAGGGGCAGTTTTTTTGCTGCCTTGATAAGGGCTTGTGTTGCAATATCATCAGCGACGCCGTCCACCTCGAACAGCACGCGGCCAGGCCATATTTCCACTTCATAACCGACCGGGTCTCCTTTTCCTTTACCCAATTTCACTTCCGGTGGTTTCTTCGTAAACGGCTTATCGGGGAAAATGCGCACCCATAGTTTCCCTGTCTTGCCAAGGCTGCGTACTACCACCTTGCGAGCGCTTTCAATTTGGTTTGATTTCACTCGTGCGTGCGTGGTCGCTTTCAGTCCATGACTCCCGAACGCAACCGTAATGCCACGAGTCGCTTGCCGCATCTTCTTTGGATTAGAGCGATTCGTCTGCCACTTTCTGAATTTTACCTTTTTCGGGAATAACATATGTTTATTTTTCTTTCTTGTCTTTTCCTCGTTCTGCAAACACCTCACCGCGGTAGATCCATACCTTTACGCCGATCACCCCAAGCGGCAAGTTTGCTCGTTCACGGGCAAAATCAATGTCAGAACGGAGCGTCTGGAGCGGAACGCGGCCCTTCTTAAGCTCTTCGCGGCGCGACATAGAGCCACCGCCAAGCATGCCGGAGAGTGCGATGCGGACTCCTTTCACATCTCGGTTTGCCATAGCTTTTTCTATGGTCTGTTTGAGCACGCGGCGAAACGGCAGTCGTTTTTCAAGGCCTTCCACGACCATAGAAGCGACGATTGCAGCATTGCTCTCCGGGGAACGGATCTCTTCAATATCCAATTTTATTTCCGGCGTCTGGAGCGATCGCTTTTGCAAGAATGTTGCAATTTTTGTGCGCAATTTCTGTGATCCTTCTCCAGATCGGCCGATAATCATACCTGGACGCGATGTTTTGATGATGACGCGAAGTGTCTTTTCATTGCGTTCAATTTCTATGCCGCCCACGTACATGCTGCGCAATTCTTTCTGTAAAAATTCACGAAGGAGAATGTCCGCCTTAAGGTACTGATGGTATTTCTCACCGGTAGCAAACCAGCGATGTCGCCAATCGCGCAATATTCCTAATCGATGAGCATATGGATGGACTACCTTTGACATACAATTATTGTGTTGCTTCTTCCGATGCAGCTTTCCGTTCTGGAGTGCTTACTGCCAAGGAAATGTGGCTGGTTCGCTTTTTAATAAGAGATGCTCGGCCTCGAGCGCGCGGCATATGGCGTTTAAATACGACGCCGCCATTCACTTCTATTTTTGAGATAACTAAATCATGCGCTCCGGTCTTTGCGTTCGCTACCGCGCTGCGGATGAGCTGCTGGAGAGGACCTGATGCGCGTCGGGGAAGCGCTTCGAGAATCGCTAATGCCCGATCTACACGCTTGCCGCGTACCAAGTCGGCAACCAGGCGCACCTTGCGAGGTGCTTGACGATAGTTTGAAAGTTTTGCGGTTGCCTGTGCCATAGAATATTATTTCTTCTTCGCCGTGTCCGTTGCAGCTTTAGCAGCCTGTGCAGCAGCGATTTCTGCTTCTTTCTGTTTCTGTTCAATTTCTTTCTGCATTTTACCGCCGTGTCGTACGAACTTTTTCGTAGGAGAAAACTCTCCCAACCGATGTCCCACCATATCTTCACTGACAAGCACTGGGACATGCGCTTTACCGTTATGAACGCCGAAAGTAAATCCGACCATTTCCGGTGCGATCTGACTACGACGCGCCCATGTTTGAATCACCCCAGCGGTCTGCGGCTTTTTCCCCTCAATCTTCTTGAGAAGTTTTTCATCTACATATGGACCTTTTTTTATTGATCGTGCCATGAAATGCAATGTAAAACCCGCCAAAGCGGGATTGGCATTATAGTACAGGAAAGCAGAAAAGAGTCAACTAATTAGCCCTTTTTTACTTCCGCTTGCCTACTTTGCGACGAGAGACAATGAGATAGTTAGAGTACTTCTTCGGAGCACGGGTTTTCTGACCCTTTCCGGTCGGCTTACCCCACAAGCTTTTTGCACGGCGCAAACCTCTTCCTTGACGGCCTTCACCTCCTCCGTGTGGATGGTCTACCGGATTCATCGCCGTACCGCGCACGGTAGGACGTACGCCTTTCCAGCGACTGCGTCCCGCCTTTCCGATGTGCACCAAATGGTGCTCTTCATTGGACACTTCTCCAACAGTGGCCCAACAAATTTCGCGCACCTTTCGCACTTCGCTCGACGGCATTTTCAAATCGACATACCCCTGATCGCGTGCGATCACCGTAAGATAGGTGCCGGCAGCGCGAGCAAGCTTGCCCCCCTGCCCCGGCTTGAGCTCAACGTTGTATACGAAGGTGCCAATAGGAATATTCTTGAGCGGGAGACGGTTCCCCGGAGTAGCAGCTGCCTGTTCGCCACTTTCAATCGCATCGCCAACATGTACCGATTTTGGCAAGAGTGCATAGCGGCGCTCTCCATCTCGATAGCGCAAAAGGCCGATAAATCCGGATCGGTTTGGATCATACTCAACGGTCTCTACGACCGCAGGAACACCTTTTTTGCCATAGGTGAAATCAACATCACGGAAAAGACGTTTGTGTCCTCCTCCTTTGTGGCGTACGGTAATGCGTCCTTGTGAATTGCGGCCAACATGCCGTTTTCCTCCTGCGGTGAGCGGCTTATATGGCGTATCGGTCGTAAGCTTGTCTCGGAATGAGACAGTAGTCATATGCCGACGTGATTTTGTATATGGTCTGTAGTGTTTCATAACTATGTAAATTCAATGGTATCCCCTTGTTTAAGGTATACATATGCCTTCTTGCCCCCCGCAGTCATACCGGAGCGATTCGTACCGCGCACACTCACGCGTTTGCGTGGAATGCGCACAATACGGATTTGCCGTGGTGTAACCTTATACATAAGTTGAATTGCTTCTGCAATCTCTTTTTTATTTGCTCCTACGGAAACATTGAAAACATACGCATTGTCATGAGATGCGACAAGTGCTCCTTTTTCCGTAATGCGCGGTGAGCGTAGGATATCGATGATATGTTTGTGTGTAGATTTCATACGCCTATTTCTTTACTACCTGCTTGTGTGAGAGCGTTTCCAATGCGCTTTTCGGATCACTGATGATGAGATACTTGCTGCTCAATACAGAAACCGGATTGAGATTTCGTACGTCTGTAACATCGACACTGCCGATGTTGCGGAAGCTTTTCTGTGTTGTTGCGTGCGTGCCAGGAAGTGCGAGCAATGCAGCATTGCGGGATTTATTCAGTTTTGGAAACTCTTTTGCCAGAGCAGTAAGTACCTGCTTTGCTTGCTTGGTCTTTGGTGCTTCCAGTTGCAGTGCTTCTACAAAGATAAGCTCGCCATCCTTCGCTTTGCGAGAAAGTGCTACGAGCAAGGCCTTCTGGCGCATTTTTTGATTTATCTTTCGTTCGTAGCTCTTTTCATTGCGAGGACCATGCGACACACCTCCTCCTTTCCAAATAGGCGAACGGCTAGATCCGTGGCGGGCTCGGCCCGTACCTTTTTGACGCCATGGCTTCTTGCCGCCGCCGCGTACTTCTCCTCGATCCTTGGTATGTGCAGTACCCATGCGTGCATTTCCCTGCATTGAGGTTACTACCTGGTGCACAAGATCACCGTTCCAAGGCAACCCGAAAATAGTTTCTGGCAGATCCAGAGTGCCTGTTTTTTCGCCGCGTATGTTGTAAATAGGTGTATTCATAATAGTTTTATCCGCGTACTTCTACCAAGGTGCCTCGACGGCCCGGGATGGCGCCGCGCAGCACGAGCTCGTTTGTTTCCGGATGCACTTGCAACACCGCAAGATTGCGTACAGTCACTCGATCGCTACCCATGCGACCTGCCATGCGCATGCCTTTGGCAACGCGTCCTCCTGCTCGACCGCCGCCTCCTCCGATAGATCCTGGCGCGCGTTCAGAATGTTTCTGACCGTGTGAGCGTGGACCGCCATGGAAACCATGACGCTTCACTACTCCCTGGAATCCCTTTCCTTTTGAAATAGCTGAAACAGTCACTTTATCACCAACGATAAATGCAGAAATATCGATGGTGTTACCTACTGCAACATCTTCAGGTAGAGTGTTATCTCGAGTTCGATATTCTCGAAAATGACGGAGTGCCTTGCCTTTGGCATGACCGAGTTGTGCCTTCGTTACGTGGTGTTCTTTTGTTTCTCCTGCGCCAATCTGCACCGCGTTATAGCCGTCCTTTTCCACTGTTTTTATCTGTGAGACGAGTGCTGGTGCAGCAGTAATGACTGTTGCTGCATGAGCGCGACCGTCTTCAGTAAAAACGGTGAGCATGTGGCCTTTTGTACCAAGAATAAATTTCATGTTGTCTATTGGTCCGCCGAAGCGTACATGGATCAACTATATTGCCGCCCGAGGGGCAAAATATAGAGTCCAAAGCACTATACCAAAGGATAGGTAAAACGCAACGGTATAAAAAGAAAGGGCTTACCTACGTGGTAAGCCCGGACAGTATTGCTCCGATTCGGGTGATACGAGTATCTCCTTGTGGAGTGGTCTCTTCTACTCCACAGAGAGGGTACGTCAGATCGCTGTAGAGCTGTTTTTCCAGCTGAGATGTCGCTTCATCGGAAAACGAGCTTTTGGTAAGAACCTCACGCGTTCTCGTTGCCTTGTATCTCGATATCCCTTCTAACAACCCGGGAGTGTCGAGTAACGTTTGAATCCGAGAGCGCAATTCCAGTGCAGTAGCCAACATGCACTCTCCTTTCTGAGAGAGAAAATATAATACAATTATAGTTGTGTCAAGCTATTTCTTTCCCCTCTTCCCCGGTTTGCGCTGCACTCGCTCCCACACCACCAGCAATGGACACGCAAGAAGCATGGATGAATAGGTACCGGCGATCATACCGACCGTGAGCGTCAATGCGAATGTTTTTGTTGACGCAGGTCCAAGGAAGTAAAGGGCGAGAAGCATGATAACCACCGTCAACGACGTATTGATGGAACGCGCGAGCGTCTGCATGATGCTGTGCCCCACCACCTGACTGAATGATTCTTCTTTGTGGCGCTCTTCATTGCGGCGAAGATTTTCACGAATGCGGTCAAACACCACGATCTTGTCATTGATAGAAATACCGAAGATAGTCAGGAGCGCCACGATGAACAGTGAGTCGATTTCAGCACCCGTAAGGTGACCTAGGAGAGCAAATACACCAACCGGAATCAATACGTCGTGGAGCAACGTCACGATAGCAACTACCCCATATTTCCAGGAAGCAACTGGCTTTGAGACTTGCCGAAATGCGAAGGCAATAAAGATGATGATACAGAGGATCACCAGTCCAAATGCGATCAACCCCTTTTGGAGCAGTTCGGCCCCTATGGAAGGTCCGATTGAGGTAAACGACTGCTCCTGTATAGGACCGAGCGTAGCAAGCGCGGTTTCAAGTGATTGTTTCTGATCCGGCGAGAGGAATTGCAGGCGAAGAATATATGCATTGGCATCAGTCGGCTGTACCATCACTGCGCCGAATCGGAGTGGAGCAATGGCTGTTTGTATTTGTTCTACGCTAGGAACAGTTTGCGTATAGGCTATTTGTAGCTGCGAGCCACCTACAAGATCAATACCTAACTTGGGAGGCCATACCACCAAGGCGATAATCGCCAGTATCGAGAATACCGCTGGAATAATAAACAGAAAATTATTGTAACGTTGCATATTCATACGGGTTATCGGATACCAGAACGCATCAAAAAACGACCGAACTTGGAATCAGCACGGACACCAAGAGCCAAGAGGAACGTGCGGGAAATAGTGATAGCTGAAAGCAGTGAGACAAATACGCCCAGTCCAAATACCAGCGCGAATCCTCGAATGATAGAAGTGCCCATCCAGAACAGAATGACAGCGGCAATGAGGTGGGCCGTATTGGAATCACGAATAGCGCTCCACGCACGTGAGAATCCTTCTCGAATCGCCTCAGAAGAACTGCGTCCCTCTTGTAGCTCTTCCTTCATGCGTTCAGCGATAAGGATGTTTGCATCAACCGCCAGACCGACTGAAAGAATGAATCCTGCAATGCCTGCTGCGGTAAGCACCACGGGAATCAACTTGAATAGCACGAGCATGAGAATAACGTAAATGGCGAGTGATACCACTGCCACTAATCCCGGCAGGCGGTACCACAAGAGCATAAAGAGTGCCAGCGCCAAAAATCCGACCAATGCTGCCAACATGCCCGCGCGGAGCGCGTCAGAGCCGAGCGTAGCTCCGATACTTTGTGAACTGACGAGATGAATAGGTACTGGCAGAGCACCGAGATTAAGATTTGTAGCAAGATCTTTCGCCTGCTGTGCAGTGAAGTTTCCAGAAATAATGGCAGTTCCGTTGTCTATTTTGTCTTGAATGACCGGAGGGGGGTTGGTAATAAGATTGCCATCCAGGAAAATAGCGAGTTCATGTCCGACATTCGCATCGGTAATTTGTGAGAACAATGCGGTACCTTGCGCATTAAACATGAGTTTTACCACCGGCTGTGCGGCCGCAATACCCGTGCCATTTCCAAATTGCAGCTGTGCGCCAGAAAGATATGCACCGGTGAGTCCGGTATCTTCAAATGCGGCGGGATTGGGGTTGCCAAGCGCATCAGTGGTGGACGCTTCATATCCTGGCTTTACCAATTTGAATTCAAGTAACGGTGTTTGCCCGATACGGTTGATTGCATCGGTAATATTCGTAACTCCAGGAAGTTCAACGATGAGACGGTGGTCACCATTTCCAAGTGCTCCCCCTTGTTCAAGAGCAACTACTGGTTCTGCTACTCCAAATGCGTTTACACGGCGTTCAATGACGCTCTGCAGTGCAGTGAGCGAATCTTGTACTTCGTTCTGAGGAAGATTGCTAGTATCTGCGCTATAGGTGAGTTCCGTACCACCGGAAAGATCGAGACCAAGCTTGAAGGTGAACGGGTTCCCGGAGGTGTTGGTTTTGAACACAAAAAAGCCGAGAGCAAGCGCTGCGGCAAGAATAAGGATGGCGGCGTATCGTACTGCGAACATGGCGCGGATTATAGCTTAGCTTCACAAAGAAGGCAAAAGCGTGTTGCCAGCCAGGGAGAACAGATTTTTAAACAATTCGACCACAGCAATAGGGCCGATTCCTCCCGGAACAGGCGTAAATAATACTGCTTTTGCAGCGCAGGCCGGATCAGCATCCCCTACCACCTTCCCTTGCATCTCACTGGCGCCGGCATCAAGGATAATGACACCTTCTTTAATCATAGAAGGTATGAGCAACCCCGGAGAGCCAGCTCCTAATATGATGATATCTGCCAGAGGCGCCTGCTGTGCTACTGCTTCTGAAGTGTTTGCAGTCATCGGCGTGATACCGCGCTGCTTGAGCCATTGCTGCACTGGTGCGCCAACCAGCCTTCCTTGTCCCACGACAAGTATCTGTTTATCGGGCAATGAAATCTGCTCACGGTTGAGTATCTCTTCCATGGCGGCCGGGACAGGAGAAAGTACCTGTCGAGCCCCTTCTGTTCCAATGCCATCAACGTCTTTTTCCGCAGGGAGCGCTGCAAGTATCGTTTCAGTAGCAATATGCGGAGGGAGTGGTAATTGCACGATTACCCCATGTGTCTGTGTAATGAGTTTTTGTAGTGCTAAAAGTGCATCCTGAGTAGTGTGCTCGTCACTGAGTTCTTCGCAATACACTTCAACCGCTAAACGTGCTGCAACGCGTTTTTTGATGCGTACAAACGAAGCGACTGCCGCATCTCCCCCGCTCATGAGTACCCCTAATCGTATTGAGGGAACGGCAGGTCGTTGTGCCAGAAGCGTACCAAGTAATTCTTCCGCTATGTGTTTTCCATCAACCACCATTCCTTTATTATGCATTTCCTCTGATCAGCAGCCGGCGAATGGTTTGTACTGCAATAACAAGGTCAAGCGTGAGAGAACGATGTTTGAGATAGTACAAGTCATAGGCAAGCTTCATTTTTGTCGCCTCGACGTCCGTACCATGATGCGGATCCGCATGATAGTGCAGCTGTGCCCATCCTGATAATCCCGGCTTGATAAGATTTCGCGCTCCATAATATGGAATGACACTCTCATATTGTGTGACGAGCGCGGGCAATTCCAGACGTGGACCGATGAGAGAAAGATTGCCACCGAGCACATTCCACAATTGGGGTAGCTCATCAAAACGCCACGCGCGTAAGAAACGCCCTACTTTTGTTACACGCAAAGTGGTAGCACCATTCACGTAATGCCCGTTATCATTTCCAGACATGCTGCGAAACTTATAAATGTGCACCAGCACGTTATTTTTTCCTACTCGATCTTGTGCAATGAATATAGGAAATCCATCTTCCAGAAGAATGGCGAGTGCGATAAACGGATAGAACACGAGCGATACACAAGCCAGTACAAACCCTGCCAGTATATCGATGGCCATTTTAGTGAAATCGTAGAGGATGCGTGAATAAGAAGATACATGCTGTGCAAGCCAGGTGTCATTGATATGGGAGAGCGGTACCCGTCCGAACACTTCTTCATACAATGCGGATGCATCAAAGAAACATATGCCTTGTGCAAGCAAGTTATAGAGGGAAGGAAACGCAGCATCAACCCGTTTTTCGCTGAAATCTGCGATAACAAAGCGCGGTTTGTATTCTGCCAATGCATTCGCGATTGCCGACGATAATGTTTCTTGGGAAGGAGTGATGACAGCGGCAATATATGCCAAGGCATGCGGTGCACCTCGCAAAGCCTGTACCAGTTCTTCAACTTCCTTTCCTTCTCCTACTACGATTGCACTTTCCCTGACCTGGAGTCCTAAACGAGGAAACAGAAACACGCGCCAGCACAGCACCAGAAAAAAAGAGACGATAAGATAGATAAGCAGGACCGTCTTAGGAGTAACGCCGAAAATCGGTACGAAGAAAAAGAATAATGCCGCGATCAATGTGTTGACTATTTGTGCGATGAGAAGTGTTATAGAAAGCGTGCGGCGCGGAAAAATAACGGAACGGCTTTCATACAACCCCGCAATGAAAAAAACCCCTACGGAAAGAATCGCAAGGAATAGAAACGGAAACGCGTATGCTGCAAGCAGCGCCGTGCCGGGAATTTGGAACGCTCGTAAAAAAAGCGACAGCCAAAGCGAGAAGCCTAAGAAAAAGATATCTCCCAGAAACAGCACCATCAGGCGTGGACGAAATACAGTTTTCATGGAACGCGTACATAGTACAACAACTTTATGAAAAGGAAAGTTCTCTTTGTTATCACTAAATCAAACTGGGGCGGCGCACAGCGGTATGTATTTGATATCGCAACTGCTATTGCAGATACTTATACCTGTGTAGTGGCGCTCGGCGGAACAGGAACACGGAACGCTCCGGCAGGTCTTCTTGCTAGCGCTCTTGAGCAGGCAGGGATTCGTACGGTGCAGATAAATGCATTCATGCGCAATATTTCCCTTCCACAGGAATTGCGCGCTTTTTTTGAATTACGGCGACTGTTTCTGAAAGAAAAACCAGACGTGGTGCATCTCAACAGTTCAAAAGCAGGAGGACTCGGCGCTCTCGCCGCACGGTTCGCCCACGTACCTACTATTGTATTTACGGCGCATGGACTGCCCTATGAAGAAGATCGCCCTTTCCTACAAAAAGGAATCATCTTCTATGTGACTTGGTGCACTTTTCTTCTTGCGACACACGTCATCGCCATAGCCGAGCCGCACTATGCGGCAATCCGCCGCATGTGGGGATGCAAGAAAAAGGTGGTATTGATACACAATGGCATTCCCCCGCTTTCCTATGTTCCCCGAGAGGAAGGGAGAAAAGAGCTTGCCACTCGTGCATTCACTGCACTACCTCCGCAGACCGTATGGATCGGCTGTATTGCGGAGTATACGAAAAATAAAGGCCTTCTCTACTTAGTGGATGCAGTGCATCAGCTGCGCCAGCAGAACACGCTAGTCGCCCTGTTTCTTATCGGAGAAGGAGAGGAACGCCGCCGATTAGAGCAACATATTGAACACTTGCAGGCGCAGCAGTATGTATTTTTATGCGGGTTCATGGAACAGGCATACCGATACACTCCGAGTTTTGATCTCATGGTTCTTCCTTCACTCAAAGAAGGGCTTCCCTACACACTCCTTGAAGCAGGGCAAGCAGGAGCCGCTGTCGTAGCAAGTGCTGTGGGCGGCATACCGGACATCATTGAACAGCGGGTATCCGGATTGCTCTGTGAACCGAAGGATACCGAAGCTCTTGCCCGTGCACTGGATATACTCGTGAAAAACACCCCACTGAGAGAGACTTATATTGCAAACCTGCAGCACAAAGTGAAAGAAGCCTTCTCATTGACTACCATGGTGGCGAAAACAGTGGCACTCTATTCAACTACGTCGTAGCCTCCGGAAAATTCTTTCTGCAGATGTGCGCGCGGCGCGGCGCGGGCATATCGGCGTTGTGCAGAAACAATACCAAGAGATAGAAATTCGGTGACCAGGTGCGAGCCTCCGTAACTCATGAATGGCACGGTAGTTCCAGTCACGGGCAGAATTCCCATATTGATACCTACATGGAGTATGAAGTGTGCCAGGAAATAAGAGAGTACTCCCCACGCAAAGAACATTTCAAAATTAGAGGCTCCGCGCATGGCAGAGGCGGCGACTCGGAAAAAAATAATTCCATACAAAGCAAATACGATGAGAATACCTATGAATCCCCATTCCTCAGAAAATGCCGCAAAAATAAAGTCCGTTTGGTATTCTGGTAAAAAACGCAATCTGCTCTGCGTACCGTATCCGATACCCTTACCAAGCAGTTGTCCCGACCCCACAGCGATAGTGGACTGGTATGCGTTATACCCTGCCCCGTGTATATCGCCCGCCGGATTGATAAAGGTGAGAATACGTTCACGTTGATAGGTATGGAATCCAAAAAACCATAATCCGGTAAACGCTATCGTTCCTATGAGTATCACCGCAAGCAAGTGCGTTTTGGACATACCAGAAAAAAGCACCATGCTTAGCCATATGAGAAATACAATAATTGCTCCACCAAAATCAGGCTGTAGCGCTACAAGCACAAAGACAATCATGGTGTATGCCAGAGACACCAGAATGTGACGAGTGTTGCGTATTTCAATATGCCGACGCGAGAAATATTTTGCCAGCACGATGATAAGCGCCAGCTTTGCGAACTCCACCGGCTCAATACCAAGGCCGCCCAGTACGAACCAGCTTTTCGCTCCCTTTACTGCTCGTCCGAGAATCAATAGAAATATCAAGGGAATGACAAACAAAGCATACAACCCTGCCGCCACGCCGCTGCGCCGTAAAAATCGCCAATCGACGTTGCTTGCAGCAAAAAATACAATAAGGCTGAACACGATCCAGGCGCTCTGTCGTACAAGAAAAGGATCGTTTCCTGTAAAGGAACTCATAGTGAGCAGTCCGATGATACTCAAGGTGACTGCCGCACCAAGCGCAATCCAATCTACGGAATCGGTGTATCGCTTACCAACGGAGACAATGCTGGAGACAAAAGTAGACACGATTAAAAGGAAGGGAGAAGAGTAATTTCTGCATGGGTAACCGACGGAGCGCTTTGTGGCCAGGTAAAGACCACTGTTTGAGACGCGTGCGAAGGGAGCGATGTGATGAGACTTTTAGATGCCGCAATAGCGACATCATGTGCGTCAAACAGCACAGCAACCGCCGTTAAATTCGTAACTGGAATTAAGGAATTATTGGTAACCGTTGCAGAAAGGCGCGTACCATCAGGGGCAAGGGTTTCATCGGCAAGAGAAAGGGCGGGCAAATCTTGCGCCGGCACGATGTTCCATGTCGGTGTTTGCGAAAAAGAGAATAGCGTGCGCGCAACGGTACGTTTTCCGGTATCTATGCCGGTTTCTACGATAGGAATGGTTTGTACGGGCGGCAAATCGGTCACTCCTGAATGCTCAAGAATAAGCGAATTGTTTGCATCGAAGAACTGGAATGAGTACTGTACACTTTTTGCACCGCCTCCTACATTCGTATTTTCTACATATGCTGCGGCAGTGTAGAGTGTACCCCCGTCAGTACTGCTTGCCACCGGAAACGCTCTGGACCAAAGCACTATGGGATCATGTGCCTGGTTTGCGCAGATGCGCGCACATGAGCCGCCACAATCTACTCCCGTTTCTGTGCCATCCTGTCTCCCATCGAAACAGGTAGGTGCGGTATTGAAAAAAAACAGATAGGAAGCCGTCAAAGCGACGCTGATCACTATGACTGAAACAGAAATATAGAGTATTTTTCTCTGCGTTCCCCATCCCACGCTCATAAGTGCCTCAATCCTACCACAGAAATTAGGTGATTTTTATATATATTTAGACTCTCTACTCTGGCGGCTAGCTACTCTCCCCCACAAGGAGTACCATCGCCGCTGGTGAGCTTAACTTCCGTGTTCGGAATGAGAACGGGTGTTTCCCCACCGCCAAACCACCAGAGTAGAATTTCTAAACCAACAACAAATTATTGCGATACTCAAGCCCCTTCTCTCCAAGCTGGAAAAACTCGATCGATTAGTACTTCTCAGCTCAACACATTACTGTGCGTACACTTAAAGCCTATCAACGTCATCATCTCTGACGGATCTTAATGATTCCTCATCTTAGAGTCGGTTTCGCGCTTAGATGCTTTCAGCGCTTATCCAATCCCGACATAGCTACGCTGCGGTCCTCCTGGCGGAAGAGCAGCCAGACCAGCGGTCAGTTCACTCCGGTCCTCTCGTACTAGGAGCAAATCTCTTCAAGAATCGACGCCTGCAGTAGATAGGAGACCAACCTGTCTCACGCATCTACACACTCAAAGAATATATATTGAGTGCTCACTCATTACTGAGTGGATTGGACTGTATCATCATCCAAGTTATGGATGGTCAACATGCAGTCTCTACGGGCTTCTCTATGTTTATAGAAAATTCCCTCGGTATTGCCCTCGATATTTCGTTCGGGTTTTACCGATATCAGTTGACTTGTCGATATACATTGCTGCATATCGCCGCCGTGATATATGTTGCAACAGAATATTTTATATTTCCTCGTGGATTCAGACTGCTTAAAAGCCGATTCGCATCAGCGTCTAAACGGTCTGAACCCAGCTCGCGTACCATTTTAATTGGCGAACAGCCAAACCCTTGGGAGCTTCTTCACCCCCGGGATATGGTGAGCCGACATCGAGGTGCCGAACTCCGCCGTCGCTGTGGACGCTTAGGCGGAACTAGCCTGTTATCCCCAGAGTAGCTTTTGTCAGATAATCTTCCACCGCATCTAACGCGGATGGTCGGTTCACTATGGTCTGCTTTCGCACCTGTTCGGCATTTACGCCTTACAGTCAAGCCGGCTTTTGCCATTGCACTATCGGCACGGTTTCCATTCGCGCCTAGCCGACCTTAATACACTCCTCCGTTACTCTTTAGGAGGATAGCGCCCCACTAAAACTGCCCACCAGATACTGTTTCGATACGGTTTTGCCGTATTGATTAGCGCATACAAAGAAAAAGAGTGGTATTTCACTGGCGAGTCCACCTCAGCCAAAACCGAGACTTCAACCTCTCCCACCTATGCTACGCAGTCACTTCATATACGCAATATCAAGTTGCAGTAAAGCTTCTGGGGTCTTTTCGTCTATCTGCAGGTAACCGGCATCTTCACCGGTATTGTATTTTCACCGAGCTGTGCTCCGAGACAGTTCCCCAGTCGTTACACTATTCGTGCGCGTCTGAACTTACCAGACAAGGAATTTCGCTACCTTAGGACGATTATAGTTATCGCCGACATTCACCAGGGCTTACATAACGTCAGCATGCCATACTTGCGTACAGCACACCGGCCATGTTTGACCTTCTGGCATTGGTCAAGTGTCACCCCCTATACATCCTCTTACGAGTTCGCAGGGAGCTGTGTTTTTGGTAAACAGTCGCCAGGGATACTTTCGCTGCGGCCCTCTTGCGAGGGCAAGCCTTATTCCGAAGGTACGGCTGCTTTTTTGCCGAGTTCCTTGGAGCACACTCACTCGTTCGCCTTGCTCTACTCGAGCTGATCACCTGTGTCGGTTTGCGGTACGGTCGTACAGATACTGAAGCATAGAAGCTTTTCTTGGAAGGCTCTTCTTGTTCGTCGCACAGCACCGAAGCGCTGCACTGCCTTGCTGTGCACGATAGTCACCATTGAAAGTAGCATGCCGGATTTTCCTAACATGCCTATCTCGCACCACAAACGTCAATCCAATAAGACGCGAACAATTATTTCCTCCGTCACTCCATAGCATATCTGCCGGTCACGGAATATTAACCGTGTGTCCATCACCTCCGACTTTCGTCATCGGCTTAGGCCCGACTAACCCTTGGTTGATCACCATTGCCAAGGAAACCTTGATCTTTCGGCGTGCGGGGATCTCACCCGCATTGCGGTTACTTGTGCCTGCATTCTCACTTCCCAACGCTCCACTATGGCTCACGCCTTTAGCTTCATTGCAATGGGAACGCTCTCTTACCGCTTGGAAATTCCGAAAAACTTCCAAGCCCTCAGTTTCGGTACTACGTTTAAGCCCCGATTATCTTCGGCGCAGAATCTCTCGATGAGTGAGCTGTTACGCTTTCTTTCAATGATGGCTGCTTCTAAGCCAACATCCTCATTGTCTAAGAAACTCCACCTCCTTGTGATGCACTGAACGTAGATTTTGGGACCTTAACTTGAGATCCGGACTCTTCTCCTTTTGTACGGTGGAGCTTAGCCCCCACGTACTAACTGCCGTAGAACATGTTCGGTATTCGGAGTTTGATAGGACAAGCGAGATTGCTCCCTGTCTTGTCCTTCCAGTGCTCTACCCCCAAACATTAATCACTACGACGCCAGCCCAAAAGCTGTTTCAGAGAGAACCAGCTATTACAAAGTTCGATTAGCTTTTCACTCCTTACCACAGGTCATCCGATAGTTTTGAACGGCTAACCGGTTCGGGCCTCCGTGTACCTTTCGGTACACTTCACCCTGCCCATGGCAAGCTCACTTTGCTTCGGGTCTTATGCGTACTACTAACGCGCTATTCACACTCGGTTTCCCTACGACTCCACACTCTCGTGCTTAGTCATGCGCAGCACACATAAACTCGCAGGCTCATTCTTCAATAGGCACGCCGTCGAGGAGTTACCCCCTCTTCGACTCGTTGTAGACATATGGTTTCAGTTCTTTTTCACTCCCCTCACCGGGGTGTTTTTCACCTTTCCCTCACGGTACTAGTTCACTATCGGTATTTGAAAGTATGTAGCCTTACCGGTTAGTTCCGGCAGATTCACTCAAGCTATTCATGTCTTGAGCTACTCAAGGACAATTAAAAAGTTGTTTCGATTTCGCCTACAGGACTTTCACCTTCTGGGGTGCTGCTTTCCAGCAGTTTCGGCTATCTAACAATTTGTAACTTTTTGTTCCTCGAAGGAACGATAATTGCCTTACAACCCCGAGAGCCACCCGAACCGCTCGATTATCTCCAGCGGTTTGGGCAACTCTGCAGTTTGGGCTCATTCGTGTTCGCTCGCCGCTACTAACGAAGTACCTATTGGTCTCTTTTCCTCTCGGTACTGAGATGTTTCACTTCCCGAGGTATGCTCCCTGACTTACGCCAAGGTACGAAAGATTTCTCTCTCGTGAGTTTCCTCATTCGGACATCTCCGGATCATAGGTTGCTTAGCACCTCCCCGAAGCGTATCGCCGCCACGCCGCGTCCTTCATCGCCTTTCAAATCCAAGGCATCCACCATACGCCCTTAATGTTTCTCTCTCATTTGCAGAGAAAGAAGCTTAAGAACCGCAATAATTTGTTGTTGTGTATGTTTTCTTACCTACCCATTTCCATACCCCGCAAGACCCACCTGAGCAAGATATGTAATGGCATGTAATTTTCAAAGGACGGGGTGCTGTTAGAAATGAAAAAGCCGCTTCGTTTGCAGAAGCGGCGCTTCAGTAAGCATGATGCTTACCGTCTCCGCTTCGTTGGCTTCTTCGTAAGTAACATACCCTGTGACAGAGAGTATACGGGAGTGCACAGGTCGTGTCAAATTCACCTCTCTATCCCATACAAAATGCCCCGGCTAGCGGGGCATTTTGATACCTATCGTTTTCAATGATTACTCTTTGCCGTGAAGCATTTCTTTGCGTACGCGTTCAATGGCGCGTCCTGCAGCATCTTGCCCTCCCAGTCCGAATGCCAGACCGAAAGCAAGGGATACTGCTACGACGAGTCCAGTGAAGATCGTCTGGATGAATGGTGTCACACCCAACTGATCAAGTGCGGCAAGAATGGCAAAAATCCAAATTGCCCAGCGTGTTACTGCACCGGCAACACCTGCAGAAGTGACTCCTGCAGCACGTGCTGATCCAGTGACCACATTCTGCATAACCTCAGCAACCACCGCAGCAAGCAGAATAATGAGTACTGCAATAATGACGTGTGGAAGATACGAGAGCACCACGGTTTGCAGGAAGACGTTCACATCGGTAAGTCCAAGCACTTGCAGTGATGCAATCAAGAACACTGCGATGATGAACCATTTCACCAAACCGCCCAAGAATGCACCGGAATCAAGATGGTATCCTGCTTGTCGCACGACACCCTCTACACCCGCAGCGCGGAGCGCTTGATCTACTTTGATGGCGCGGATTGCTTGTGCAATTGCCCATCCTACCCACACACCGATAAACCATCCGATGACGAAGATGATGATCGCCAACACCAGGCTTGGAAGGAAACTAATAATGCCGTAAAACAGCGAATAAAAGGATTGCTGCAATACGTTCATCCATGTCTGAAGAATCATATGGAAATAACAATTACGTTAATAGTTAATGAATAATCTACTCTTTTATTGTAACAACACGAACACTACTTTTGGCTAGTAGGTGGGGATAATAAAGTCCTTATTTTGAGCCTTTACTTTAATCCTACGTTTAACTTATCGAGCACAATCCGATGAGGGTAATCAATTACATCGCGTACGAGCCGATCATTCATATTAAGACGATACAGGAAATTATCAGTCGGGAGCATGGAAAAGCGAAGTTCTCTGCCCAATTCTGCTTCCAGTCTTTTTACCCGATCACGTAACTTTCGTTCCTTTAATTTATCGCCTACGACAAGGAGATCAATAACGCCGTTCCAGTCTCCAAGAAAAATTCCTGACAAAGCAACAAATTTTACTACTCCCAATCCGCGAATAGAAGTAAGAATGGTTTCTCCTCTCGTTGGCGCGCTGAGTAAGAGATGCTGCAGAGCTTCCGTGTATTGAAAATCAGGAGCGAGTGTGTAGCGAATCCCCTTCCCTCGTGCACTGCGCGTGATAAGTCCTACGGATGCAAAGGTTTGTACCTCACGGCGCGCTTCAAGCGCAGGAACGCGAGAGCGTGCCGCTAATTCGGGAAGGGTGAACGATTGACGAGCATTAAAGAGAAAAAGTCGAAGCAACTTTACTCGTGCCGGACTGCCAAACAGTTTCGAAAGCGGATCAGTCATACGTCAAGATGGATACGGCCATTCTATAACCTTTACCCGTGCATGCAAGCATATAAAAATACCCGCTCAAGGCGGGTATTTTTATATGGAATAGAAAAGTTATTTCAACTCCACCTTTCCTCCAGCAGCTTCGACTGCCGCTTTCAGTTTCTCTGCATCTTCCTTTTTCATTCCGTCTTTGAGGAGAGTCGGTGCTGCGTCTACCAAATCCTTTGCCTCTTTGAGACCGAGACCGAGCGCATCTTTCACCGCTTTGATCACTTGCACTTTCTGCGCACCGGCATCAGTAAGATGCACATTGAATGCAGTTTTTTCTTCCTCAGCTGCCGCTGCAGATGCTGCAGGAGCTGCTGCGACTGCTGCTGCCGACACACCGAAGTGTGCTTCGAGTGCTTTCACTAATTCGTGGAGTTCCAATACAGAAAGTTTTTCTACTTTCTCTACCAAATCTTTGAATTTTTCAGGAACTTTCGTTTCTTCTGTGACTGTTGTTTCTTCTGCCATAGATATGTCATTACTGCTTCTGTGCGATTTGATCGAGCACTACTGCCAATCGCTGAAGCGGACTGTTAATCAATTGTACGAACTGCGCACGTAGTATCTGCATACCCGGGATTGCCGCAATGGAAGTGATTTCATCTTTAGTGATGTACTTTCCTCCAAATATGCCTCCAGCGAACGCCAGCTGTTCTGGATACTTCTTCACAAACACCGCAAACTCGCGTGCTGGTGCAAGTTCATCTTCACCGTACACCAAGCTGATTTCCCCATTCAGTTCAGGCATATCGCCTGCGAATGTGTCGCCGAATCCGCGTCGCACGAGATTTTTCTTTGCGACCGTGTATCCAATTCCCTGGGCACGCAGCGCCTGGCGGAGTTCGTTCTGCTGGTTTACCGGCAGTTTTTTGAAGTTTGCAAAGACAATGGTTTTTGCAGTCTGTGCAATACCGTGTACTTTTTCTACTACTTCTGTTTTTTTCTCTTTTGTAATTGCCATAGTACGTGTTGGGTAATAAAAATACCCTCTTGATTGAAGGCTTTCGACACCCATCCAACGATTGGAGAGATTTCGACCTCGGTAGGTGCGTAACGCATTAGACTCGTGATGAGTACCTACTGTCTTAAGCCTATGCACCAAACGTTACTGTACGGCAGTGGTATTGTCAACGGATGGTACTGATCGCTGCTTTACAGCGTATCCGGCCGCGATAAGTACACCAAGCGCAATGATGATGATGGCAAGGAACCCAAAGAAGAAACGGATGAAGGTTTTGGTAAAAAATCTATTCATGCCTACTGCCCGCTTTGCAGCTGCGACTGCAGCTGGAGCAAGGTTGCATTTCCCGGATTTGCCTTCAATCCTTGTGCGAGGATAGCTGCCGCAGCTGTCGGATTATTCTCTTTGTAGCGGTACAACATATAGAGATTGTTATAGAGATCTATGTTGGATGGGTTCAGCTTTATTGCCGCCAAATAATTAGTTTCCGCCTTCGGATAATCGATAAGGAAGTTTGTGTATAGATCACCTAGATCAGCAAAAGCTATGTAATTTGAAGGAAGAGCTTGTGTAAGATATGTCCAAACATTTGCTGCGGCAACATAATCCCCGGCCTCCTTATAGTCTATAGCGAGTTGAAGCCAGTTCTGTGTATTTGAGGGGTTGGTTTTAAGTTGGGCCCTTAATTGAGCAATTTGCGTTTGTAGTTGAGTAACAATATCTGTTGATAGAGTAGAAGAATAGGTTACTTGTTGTGTAAGGCTTGGAAGGGTTACATTTTGAAGTATGTGCACCGTCGCTCCTGCTGGAAGGCCAGTGATGGATATTCCATTACCTAATGCAGTGGACGAGGATACATTTCCAGGCATTTGCGTTTCCGTCTTTTGTTGAGTTTCAAGTTTGTGTCTTAAAAATAACCCCCCAATAGCTACGAGCAGTAGTATGATCCAAAAACTGAGCCATGAGTATTGTTTATAATGCATGTTTCCATTGTATCGTGGTCCATATTTCAAGGCAAAAATTTTTATTTCCCCACAACACAAAAACCCCTCCAATTGGAGGGGTTTTTGTTTCCTTCTAACTAAGCTTGATTGATCTTAGGAGATCGAACCAGAGGGTTAGTTAGTTCGGTTTTGAGTAATACCAACCGATGGAAGACCTGCTACGCCATAACCGTTTGTCCAGTCGCTAACCGTCGTAACTGTAGTAGTGGTTGCGTTTGGTGACCAGACGAAGTTACTGCCGTTCACTTGAGATACAGTTCCCATGTTACCGGACGTAAGACCAGTTGGGTATGCTGCATCACCATTGAGTGTCGTGCTGACGTTATAGGTCGTACCAGAGCCCGCGACAGTACCTACGAGCGAGAAGTAGTAGGTGCCACCTGCTGGAATTTCAAGTGGTCCTGTACCGTTATTTACCACAACGGTAACTTTCTGAGATCCGGTTGCGCCAAGTACTGAGAGTGCAGAGCTGTTAAGCACACCGCTTGCAAATCCAGGAACTGGTTGAGAGTACCCAGAATCAGTGTAAGCGTAAAGATTTACGTTAGACACTGTTGCAGAAGTGGTTGCTACTCCGAATACGAGCTGGTTGATACCAATAGGATTCTGAGAACCAGCAGAGATGCTGAAGCGGATAAGGTGACCATCAGAGACACCGTTTGAGGTCAGTCCAGAGCCAAGTGCGACTGTTGGAACTGAGTGGAATACACGAACTCCTGAAGAAGCAGTAGTTCCTGTGCTGTAGATGGTTGTACCTGAGTTTGCACCAACACCCTGTGCATCCTTAAGGTCGACTGCAACAAGGTCACCCTCTGTTGCTGGCTGGAATGAACCAACCGCAGCAATATCACCCTTCACAAGGATCTGCGCATCCTGATTGTTTGGAAGCTGAACCACTGTAGAGAGCGTTGAAGTTGCTACCGTCGAACCGCTTGGGAATTGCATAGTACCAAGCAATGTACCTGGTGCTACTGCTGCTCCGCCAGTCGTGTACACATTATTTCCTGCGTACAAGTACACATTGCTGAGATCAGCTGCAGAAGATGAAGCGGTTGCAGTTGTGAGAGACAATGCAATCTTCTGAAGATTGACCGGCTCGTTTGCTGCATGAAGCTTGATCACATTAAGAAGTGCACCAGTTGTACCACCTGCAACGAGCGTGTAGGACGGTGAAGATGGGTCAATAGATGCTGCAAGCGTTGCGCCAGAAGAGATGGTCATAGTAGGAGCAGTACCTACGCCCGTAAAGGTTGGGGTTACTGAGCTACCAGATACTGAACCGCTCACTGACCAATCACCTGCCGTGCTGTCTACACCCCACTGGTAGGTACCAGTAGCGGATGAAGAAACACTACACTGGAGATTAAGGCTGAGGATCGTTCCTTTCGGAATAACAAGCGAGTTATCGAGGCTGAAGTTTGTCTTTCCGCCTGATGTCGTGTTGATGTTTGAACCATTGATTACACGAGTACCAGTATTCAATGCAGTAGATCCGTTATAGATCTGACAAGCACTGAGATTAAGCTGTCCGTTTGTACCGCTGAAGGTAAGATCGAGCGGTATTGAAGAAAGACGGATGTCTTCTCCAGATTGTGAAGCATCAAGAGAAACAGTAGCGAATACTACATTGCTTCCTCCAGCAACCACATTCTGTGAGACTGGAGTCGTGCCATTAGTAGCATTAAGCGTTGCCGCTTGTACCGTCATCGTGTTCATGGTGACAGTATTGCTTGGCAAGCTAATAGTGTTTCCTGTGGTATTTCCAGTCACACTGCTCCAATCAGTTGATGGAGTAGTTGAAGCCTGGATCGTAATACCACCAGCAGTTCCACTCGGCACTTCACCTTGCAGGGTGTACGTTGCCGCACCTGTTGGGAAGTTGATTGCTCCGGTGAAGGTTACGGACTCATCGGTGCAGGTAGCACCGGCATTACAGGTCGCATTGTATGGACCGGCAATAACGCTGCCGTTCTGATTCACCAACGAAACGTTCGTAAGCGGTGAGATAGAAGCACTGCTGTGGAAGTGTACCGTTACGCTCTGTGCAGTGATTGACTCACCAGTGAGGTTCGTCTGGAAACCACCGAGAGGCTGATTAAGTACGTTCACACCAATGTTCTGTGCTGCTACTGAGGTTGCGTTCTGGAAGGTTGAGATCGAGCCCGCAGTTACAGTAACGGTTGCACCGAAGTAGAACGGGTTGCTTGAAGCTTGGAAGCCAGAATTAGCATTGTTCGTCGTTGAGTAAGTACCTGAACCAGTTGCCGTTGGCGTGATGCCATAGCCATAGGTATTGCCTACGAGATAAATATCGGTTGCGCGATAGATATCGAACTCTGCTGTGGAATTAGCATTCGTGTTAGAGCTGAGATCACCCTGCACATAGAGGTCGAGTGATTGACCCTTTGGAATCACAATGCCGCTTGGGAATGTAGAAGTGTAGTAGCGTCCAGTCGCATCAACGGTCGTCGGATATGACGTACCATTTACTACTGTAACTACGTTAGAAACTCCTGAAGCAGATCCTGATTGATACCAAGTGATTGACTTGAGTGTCTGATCTTCAGCAGAACCAGCCTGGAGACGGATTGCTGAGAAGCGATATCCGGATGTGCCAATTGGTTGACTTGAAGAAGAACGTGGGTCAAACGATGAGAATGACACCGTGTTGGTACCAATGGTAAGCGTATTGTTCATCGTCACGCTTGCACCGGTGATCGGGAGTGATCCTGATACTGATGAAGACGTATTGATTGCAGTGACTGCAATAGACGCAACATCACCAGAACCAACAGAAGATGCAATATTACCTGCCACTTGGAAGGTCATTGAGGTTCCTGCTGGGATAGTGATCGGCTGACCGATGGTTGCGCTGTGATTGGCATCAAACACATGGGAGATACCCATCTGCTGGCCAGTTGCAACGTTGATGAGCTCTACTCCAGAGAAATCAGTGTCGAGGGATGGACCCTGTCGTACGATTGAAACACTGTTAAGTGTTACTGGAGCGCCGTTTGCCGTAACCGTGAAGGTGGTAAACGGAACGCGAGACGCAAGCTTAGGAGCAACTGAATTTGCTGGCTGAGCAGCAACAGATACTACTGCAGTACCTGCAGCGGTTCCTGTCGTGGTCGTGCCAGTGCCAGTGCTACCGCCAGTTGTTGAACCGGAGGTCGTACCTGCGCACAGTGCATTTGCTTCTGCGCGAGATGATGGACCCCAGTAGCCTGATGCAACAGAAAGTCCGACTGGAGCAAGCACGTTAGAAGCGTACTTGGTCTGGAACTTCTTGATTGCCGCGGTCGTGAGCGGTCCGAGGTACGTAGTCTCATTTCCTGGAGATCCTGCACCTACGGAAGCGACCATCGTGTCCGGACTGGAGTTCAAGAACTGCTGAAGCTGCATGACTGCTGTTCCGGTAGAACCTTTCTTAAGGTTCATTGAGAACGTGGTGCCTGGGCAGATAGATGCTGCGTGTGCTGGAGCAACAGAAACTGTTGCGAACACAAATGCAGCAAGCGCTACGACACCAAAGGTCAAGGCAGCAAGCCCTGTAGAACGATTGGTTAATGTCATAAATTTTCGAACGAAAAAATTATTTTTAATGCTACGAATAAAGCGAACTAATAAACCTACCTGCCAACATCATTGTTTTTCTCAATCCATAGTCTCTGTTTAAAGAAAGTACGAGATGAAAAAACACACATGACAGCTTAGGTAGCAAGAGAGAAGTGGAATCGGTCAGGCAACCAAAACAGAGCGAGGAGGATTCCATATAGATGAAAGGTGCAAAAAAACACCCTCACGCACTTACAACTAACAATACTGAAGACGCGATTTACTCGCGTATCTTACCTATGTTTTTCACGAACAAGTTCTGTATGCAGTTGTCAATGAGCGGGTATTTTCTGCCCTAAGCAAAAGCCCAGAATGCCTGGATAGAACCTGGTACTATTATAGGCAGGGCCAAAAAAGCCTGCAAAAATACCGTGTGGATAAGGTTACACTAGGCCAGATGGAGGGTCAATGCTCACTGGGTCGTCGGCAGATATATGCTCCAGCGACGCTCCCCTACTTTTTTTACCGATCCTTCCTTTATGAGCTGCACCAGCTCTCGCTGTATGGTTTTCTCACTGCAATTACGGACAATATTAGAAATTTCTTTGATTGAAACGCCTTTTTTACTTTTTATAAAATTCAGGATCTTCGCTGTGCGATCAGTTTGAGATGGAAGTGTTGAGTGTGCTGATATAGGGTGTCCTTTACTATGTCCTTTATATAGTGAAGCAGGAGACTCTGTCTTTCCTGGCAAAACCGGCATTTCTTCTCCCGTAAAAAACGGTACGGCGAATTGTTCCGGAGATACAAGCAGCGGCGTTCTTTCTTCCTCTAATCGCTCAGCGATACCCTCGCATTCAGCGATGATAAGCAGTCCGTTTTCTTCACTCAGCAATCCTTGCAGCATGGCCGATCGCAGTATCGATATAAGTGAAAATACATTTCCCAGTGCCTCACTACGATGCACGCTTCCCGCACAAAAGTATATGATCCCGTCTGTCACCTTTTGCGCTTTACCGAGCACGTCTTTCCATATAGATGCAGTGCCGGGTATGCTGTGTTGTCCTAGATAGGCAAGCGTATGCGCAACCCGTTCCGATTTCAAATAGCAAAAATAATACTGAGACCGTCCTTTAAAAAGCGCTGAAGAGAGAGCGAAATCATGAAACTTTTTTGTCTTTTCTGGCATGTCCGTTGTATGACTTTTTATGTATGTCTTTTATTAAAATAGCTGAGCTATAAGACACATATAAAGTGTCCTAGAGTATATATCGAAACGAAAAAAAGTCTACGGACGTGCGTGCTATGATGATTCCATGGCGCGTAAAAAGAAGGGTAAAACAACGGAAGAACGACCGTCATTTTCGCGTATTCCAGAGACAACAAAAAAGGCAACGTTAGTGATTCTGTTTGTGGTATTGGGCTGTTTCCTCGCCCTTGCCGGATTCGGCGGTGCGGGCATTGCCGGTACCGATGTATACGGTGCTATCACCTATATCGTGGGAATAGGGTACTTTCTTTTTCCCGTACTCGCCTTTCTTCTGGCCGGTACTATGTTCCGTGAAGAGCGCCCGGCGCTTGATATCCTGAAAGCAATCGTAAGCGTTCTTTTTATTCTCTCCGGATTAGGCTTGGTCGACATTCTCGCCGGCCATGGCGGTCTCTTGGGAGACCTGCTCGGCAAAGCGGCGCTGCGATACTTTGCCTTTTATGCCTCGCTCATCGTGCTCGGAGGTGTAACCCTCATCTCACTCCTTATTCTTCTTGGAGAAGCACTTCCATTCGGCTTGCTGGCTGCGGCAGGCAACGGCATCCTCTCTTTTCTGAGTTCATCGCTTGGACGGATACGTCTCAAACAAGATGCAGATAAAGAAGACCTTCCGTATGAAACAGAACCTGAAGACTTGCCGGAAGCAGCGCCGGTAACGGTTCCAGAACCGGAGGAAGAAGTGTTTATTCCTTCTCCAATCACAAAACCGGCGTCCGAGCCGGAACCCGCGCGAGCTCTGCGTTCCACCGCTTCACTGCTGAAAACGTTGCTGGGAACATACACTCCTCCCCCGCTGTCGCTGCTGGAGCGCGACCAAGGAAGGCCGGGTGTGGGAGATGTGAAGGCCAATGCAAACATCATCAAACGCACGCTGCAGAACTTCGGCATCACGGTTGAGTTGGATGAAATTTCCATCGGCCCATCAGTGACCCGCTACGCCATAAAACCGGCGGAAGGAGTCCGTTTGCAGAAAATTGTCTCTCTGCAAACCAATCTTGAACTTGCGCTTGCCGCCCATCCGGTGCGCATTGAAGCACCTATCCCTGGCAAATCGCTCGTCGGCATTGAAGTGCCGAACCACGCAAAAGTCACCGTGGGCCTCGGCACGCTCCTTGAAGCGCGGGAATTTTCAGAATCACACAAGCCGTTGCTCGTGGCGCTGGGGCGCGATATCGCCGGTGGATCCCATTTCGGCAATGTCGCTAAGATGCCGCATGCGCTCATCGCCGGAGCAACCGGTTCAGGAAAATCCGTGACCATCCATGCGCTCATCACTTCCCTGCTCTACCGATGCGGGCCGCAGCAGCTGCGCTTCCTCATGATCGATCCGAAGCGCGTGGAGCTGACGCTCTATAACCGGCTGCCGCATTTGTTGTGTCCGGTCATTACTGATGCGAAAAAAGCAATCGTGGCGCTGCGCTGGGCAGGCAAAGAAATGGAACGGCGATATAACATACTTGAAACGGAACGCGTGCGCGACATTGAATCGTATCATCAGAACATTCTCACTCCTGCGCTTGAAAAGCTTCGAAAGAAAGGCGCTAGCGAGGAGGAAGCGCAGCTGCCTGAAGCAATGCCCTACATCGTGGTCGTTATCGACGAACTTGCCGATATCATGCAGACATTCCCCCGCGAACTGGAAGCGGCCATTGTCCGCCTGGCACAGATGAGCCGCGCGGTGGGCATTCATCTCCTTATTTCGACCCAGCGTCCGAGCGTGAATGTCATCACCGGTCTCATCAAGGCAAACATTCCTTCTCGTATTGCCCTGCAGGTTGCTTCACAAATAGATTCACGCACCATTTTGGATCAGGCAGGTGCAGAAAAACTGCTTGGCGCCGGAGACATGCTGTATCTCTCTGGAGATATGAGCAAGCCAGTGCGTCTGCAAAGCGCCTTCATCAGCGAATCAGAGGTGAAAAAAGTGACCGATTTTATTACGAAGCACAATGAAGCAAGTTTGCCGGTAGATATCGCAGCACCGCAAAACGGCGACAATGGCCTGCAGGCGTCAATATCACTGAGCGATGACGAAGACATCGACGATGATTTGTATGAAGCGGCGTACGCGGCAGTCATTGAAGCAGGAAAGGCATCCACATCCTACTTGCAACGAAAACTGCGTGTCGGATACGCCCGCGCCGCCCGTCTTATGGACGTACTTGAGGAACGCGGCGTCATCGGACCGCAAGACGGCGCCAAGCCGCGCGAAGTGCTCACTAAAGGAGACATGGAAACCCCTACTGCGGTAGAGTAGAGGTCATGGTGCGCCAAGGAATACTACTGCTGTACATAGGAATCATCAGTGCTGCCCTCATTGCCGGATATACCCTGTTTGAAGGGCATAAGCTGCTAGAAGGACCGCAAATCAGTATTGCGAGCCCTCGAGATGGGAGTGCAACCTCTTCCCCAATGGTGCTGGTCTCAGGCGAGGCCTATAACATTGCGTTTTTGAGCATCGATAACGCTCCTGCGTACGTAGATACCAAGGGCCACTTTATGGAGGTCATTTCCCCGCCGCCGGGGTATAGTGTACTCACAGTGACCGCCAAGGATCAGTTCGGACGCACTGTCTCCAAGGTGGTGCACTTCACGGTCACCAATTACTGTCCGCTTAATGCATAACAAGCATGATCAAAGAAAAAACAAAGAAAAAATCTGCGACTCCAGTCAAAGTAAAGGACACCAGCGCCATTGACGCGGCAATCCGGGAAATAAAAACAAAATTTGGTGACGAAGCCATTATGAAGCTGGGAGATACTCCTCGAGTCAATGTTGATGCTGTTCCTTCCGGATCGATCGGTCTTGATTGGGCGCTCGGCATCGGCGGCTATCCGCGGGGCCGCATTATTGAAGTGTTCGGCCCGGAATCCTCCGGCAAAACGACACTGAGCCTGCATGCCATTGCCGAAGCGCAAAAGAAAGGCGGCGTCTGCGCCTTTATAGACGCTGAACACGCACTTGATCCGGAATATGCAAAACGGATCGGCGTAAACACCAACAATCTCCTGGTATCACAGCCAGATACCGGCGAACAGGCGCTCGAAATCGTAGAAAGCCTCGTGCGCTCGGGAAAGGTGGATATCATCGTGGTTGACTCTGTCGCCGCTCTCACTCCCAAGGACGAAATTGAGGGAGATATGGGGCAGGCGCATGTCGGCAAACAGGCACGCTTGATGTCGCAGGCATTGCGCAAGCTCACCAGTATCGTCGCTAAAAGCAAAACGGTGGTCATTTTCATCAACCAGATACGCATGCAGATCGGTGTCATGTTCGGCAATCCGGAAACCACTCCGGGAGGAAAAGCGCTCAAGTTCTATACCTCAGTACGACTTGATATCCGTCGCGTAGCACAGATTAAAAAAGGAGAAGAGGTGGTCGGCGGCCGGCATCGCGTAAAAGTCGTGAAGAACAAAGTGGCTGCTCCCTTCCGAAACGTTGAATTTGATCTCCTCTACAACGAAGGTATTTCACGAGAAGGAGAATTGATCGCCTTGGGAGAAAAACTTGGTGTCATTCAGAAAAGCGGAGCTGCATACGCGTTCCATGATGAAAAACTGGGACGAGGATACGATGCAACCCGCACCTACCTCCGGGAAAACAAGAAAACGGCGAGCGAAGTACTCAAGGAGATACGCAAGTGCCTGGAGGAAAACGCTACGCTAAAGAAGACTTCCGAGCACGCGGCAGAAGACGAAGCGAGCGAATAATATCAGTACTAAGAAGCAGGAGCGCGCCTGCTCCCACCAACAACGCTACCTGTACCACTATTTTCGTTCGCATCACCGCTGCGAGCAGGAACGTACCAATGCCAAGCAATCCATGATTTGCCACGGAGAAAAGATTGGTGAGTACATGCGGCACGGAAACAAGAGTCGCAATGCCGATCAAAGAAAGCAGAAGCACGTAGGATTCAAATGCCAAGCGGGTCGTACACAGACGCGCTACATAAATGATGCGTACGGTTGCCATGACGTGTTTTTCTATAGTGCTCATATGCTACGGGTTACTGATTGATATAGTTTTCTAAATTCACGCTTGGCCCGGTGCACGCGCGTCTTGATTGCTCCCACCGATACTCCTTCGATCTGCGCCATTTCCTCCTGAGATCGGCCTTCAAGAAAGAAAAGAGTGAGAACGCGGGCAAACAAGGGTGACATGCGGGATAGCACCGATGCGACTTCATCAGTGAGCTCACGCTTTTCAAACTGGCGGCTTTCCTGATCAGGAATGAGCTGCCACAATTCATCTTCAAGCATCACTGCGTGCTGATTCTGGCGTTTCCGTTTCTGGTAGTGCGACAGTGCGACATTGATGAGAATACGATAGCCCCACGAAGAAAATTGAGCGCCTTCCTGTTTTTTAAACCGTCCGGCATTGAGATATATTTTAGTGAAGGCTTCCTGCACAATGTCCTGCGCTGCCTCCTCATCCCGGATGATGCTGAGTGCCTTTCGCAGGAACGGTTGCTCATATTTGCGCACCAATGCCGCAAACGCAGAGGGGTGTGATACGGAAAGGGCCAGTATTTCCTCGTCAGGACGATTGAGTTCTGACTGTTCCATGTCCACAGGATATATCATTGCGTACCGTTTACAACAGATGAGATGCTTCGCACGTTTCAACGTATCCTCGACAGACGCGTATTTTTGCCTATACTAGGCACATCGCCTACCAAGGCACCTTTTTATTACATGCTTGAATACAACGAAATTTTGCCCAAAAAAGTGATTCTCTTCGATGGCAATCCCTACGAGGTACTGGATGCGCACGTGTTTCGAAAACAGCAGCGTAAACCGGTCAATCAAACCAAGCTGCGCAACCTTATTACCGGAAAAGTGACCGAACAGGCATTTCATGTGGCGGACAAGGTGGACGAAGCCGACCTGACGACACGTACCGTGAAATACCTCTATCATCATCGGGATGAATGGTGGTTCTGTGACGAAAAAGATCAGAGTAATCGGTTTTCTCTTCCTGAATCAATCGTCGGCACGCCAGGAACTTTTCTCAAACCCAATACGTTGGTTGAAGCGCTCGTATTCAATGAGGGGATCATTGCGCTTCGTGTGCCGATAAAAGTGGAGCTCACAGTGAAAGAAGCTCCGCCGGCGGTACGCGGGAACACTGCCCAAGGCGGCAACAAGCAGGTAGTACTCGAGACGGGCGCCGTAGTGAATGTTCCTCTCTTCGTTAACGAAGGCGATGTACTCCGTATCAATACGGAACTGGGAACGTACGTAGAACGCGTAGAAAAGCGCTAAATGTAGGAGTTAGCGGATGATATACGGCAGGAGTGCCATGTATCGAGCCTGCTTGATGACTTTTGCAAGTGCTCGCTGATTCACCAATGAAAGACCAGTGCGGCGGCGTGGAAGTATCTTCCCGTGTGGATTAAGAAACTGCCGCAATGTTTCAACATCTTTGTAATCAATTTTCTGAAATTGTGGTTTCGTATCGTTATTCATAGGCCTTGTTAAAATGGTATATCGTCTGGATTAATGTCTTCTTCCGGATATTCGATCACATCCTCCTTTGGTGCTATTGGAAGCTCCTCTCCTGCCGCAGAAGCTGCCCCAGTACCAGCGCTTCGGGGACCAAACTGGATGCGCTCAGCGATGATTTCGGTTCGATACTGTTTTCCTTTCTCCCCTTCCCAGCTCCTGGTTTGCAGTCTTCCTTCTACAAATACACCACTGCCTTTGCGTAAATACTGACCGCATGTTTCCGCCTGCCTACCAAATACTACGATGTTATGGTATTCAACCTGCTCTTGTTTTGAGCCATCCGCTTTTTTGAATACTCGATTGGTAGCAATGCTGAATGAGCATACCTGCCCTCCGGAAGGAAGGGCGCGCAATTCCGGATCGCGAGTAAGATTGCCGTATACTAATGCCTTGTTGATGTACATAGTTAGGATACGAGCGCCTCTATCGATTTATCCAGATCCTCATCGGATACCTCTTCACTCTTTTCCGAGGCGACCGTCGGTTTCTGAATGGTTGCGCCTTCGAGTCGGTCCGAGATGAATACTGCTCGGCGCGGTGTCACCATTTCGCTGCGCGTCGCTTCAACGATGATGAACCGGAGCACGTTGTACATGTTCTTATACGCTTCTGAGAGAGCCGGTATTGCCTGGGACTCCGCGGTAAACTTTATCCAACCGAAATAGCTTTCGGTATATTTCTCCCGCTTGCCGGATATGGAGCGCTCAATACGATATGCAAGCGTCATGCGCTCTGGAAGGTGTTCGGTGACGATATGTGCCCCCTGCTTGCTGAGCGCGGCACGGATAGCATCCACGCTGTCCTGCACTGCTTTTTCATCAAGTACGGGCAAGAGATGGAAGCCGACCTCATAGGCGGTTTCTTGTTCCTGCATCCCAGATGGAGTGGGAGCAGCGTTCGCTTGGGTGAAAGCCGATGTAGCGGCTTGCGACGTTTCTGCCATGCAAGCACCCTACCACAGCCAACCTACGAGCGCAAGGAAAAGGCTTTTTGGGCATTTGCCGCCACTTGTTCCCCTAACTCCGCAAGTGGTATGCCCTTAATATTCGCTATTTTCTCCAGGACGTGTGCCACATACACCGGCTCATTTCGTTTTCCACGATACGGCACCGGTGCGGCAAACGGCGTATCTGTTTCAGTCAGTATGGCAGCAAGCGGCGCTACTCGTATGGAGTCGTCGTACATGTCCGTATAGGTGATAGGTCCAGGAAAAGAGAGATAGCTTCCTAGGGCAAGATATTGCTGCGCCAGTGCACCGGAACCGGTAAAGAAATGCATGACAATCTGTAGCGCATCGCCATGGAGTTCTTTATACTTCGTCAGCAGCATAAGCATGTCCTCATGCGCTTCCCGACAATGAATGATCAGTGGTTTTCGCAAGGAAACGGCGAGAGCAACGTGCTGGGCAAACCGTTCTTGCTGCAATGCTCGTTCTTCTTGTGTTTTTGCAGAACGAAAGTAATCGAGTCCGCATTCCCCTATCGCCACTACTTTCGGATGCTCCGCAAGCGATCTGAATCCCTCCATATCGAACTCCTCTTCTGGATTGTCATTGGGATGCAAACCCACTGACGCCCATAAAAAATCCTGCTGCGCGGCAAGCGCGACTGCAGCAGCACTGAGTGCCATATCGGTGCCAACGACGATTGCTCCCATATTCTGTTCCCGCATGCGGGTAAGTACTGCGTCGCGGTCAGTATCAAATTGCGAGAACTGCACATGGCAGTGTGCATCAAATAGTTTCATATGGATTACTCTTTTCGAGGAAACAGCGTTGGAGGTTTTTTATTTTCGCGCAGCGCCTTCTGCATGATTTCAGCAGTAGCGGGCATAAAAGGCATGAGCATGACAGCAATCCCCTGCAGTCGTATCACTACGTCCCGGATGAGCGCCTTTCCTTTTTCGGAATCCTCTTTCACGACCCGAAACGGCTCCTGTTCGGTTATAGCCTGATTCAGGCCGGCAATTTCTGTAAAAATAATTTCCATTGCACGGTTAATATCCAAAGCAGCAAATGCTTCTCGAAAGGAAACTGGCATTTCTTCCTGAGAGGAAATTGGTTGCGATAGATGTGCTTCTGAAAGAGTCATGATACGGCTTACCAAATTACCCAGTCCGTTTGCCAGATGCGCATTGTATGCATCTTTGAATGCCTCTCGTGTCATGTCACCGTCCTCAAACAGCGCGATGTGACGTGCTAGAAAATATCGCACGGCATCGGTGCCATATTCCGAGAGCAGTTCCTGCGGATCAATGACGTTGCCGAGCGTCTTGGACATTTTTTTTCCGCCCGAGGTGATAAATCCATGTACGAGGAGTGTCTGAGGTAGCGGCAACTCTGCAGAAAGAAGCATTGCCGGCCAGATAGCGGCGTGAAAGCGAAGAATATCTTTTCCCAGCACCTGCACTGCTGCGGGCCAGAAGAGGTCATACAGCGTTGAATCGGTACCGTACCCAAGTGCCGTAAGGTAATTGGAGAGTGCATCGCACCATACATACATGACTTGCGACGGATCTTCCGGAATCGGTACGCCCAGACCCTTCGGCCAATCTGCGCGACGAGGACGCGAAAAACTTACATCTTCAAGTCCGCGATCGATAAATGCGAGAATTTCATGCTTGCGCGAAGCAGGGATGATATGTAGACGGTCGGAGACGATCGCTTCGCGCAGGGCATCTCCATATCGCGAAAGACGGAAAAAGTAATTTCGTTCTTTCAGGTGTTCCGGCTTCAAGTTATGATCAGGACATACCCCATCTACAAGATCTTTCTCGGTGATGAATGCCTCATGTCCTGTGCAATAGAGACCTTCATACTCTTTTTCATACAGATCTCCGGCGGCAGCAAGCCGCCGCCACAGTTCCTGCGCGCCTGGCCAATGCCGCTTTTGATCAGTGGTGCGAATAAACTGATCACATGAGATATTGAGCGTTCCGTACAATCCATGAAACTGCGCGACAATCTCTTCTAGAAACTGAAGCGGTTCTTTACCGGCGCTGCGCGCCGCATCGACCATTTTTTGCGTATTTTCGTCGGAACCCGAAAGAAAATATACCGATTCGCCGAGCTGTCGGTGATATCGAGCAATAATGTCGGCGACAGTAGTGGTATAGGCATGCCCCATATGGAGCTTCGCGTTGGGATAAAAAATAGGAGTAGTGATGTAAAAGCCTTTTGCCATGAATGAAAGCGGTTTCAGGATACCTCGTGCTTGGCGTTTTCCAGACGCGCAAGCGAGCGCCGCTTTTCACTATCCACGTCGCTGATAAATTCTTGTATGGCGGTAGCAATCGGTACTGCAAGAAGCGCCCCTAAGAAACCGGCCAGCTTAAATCCTATAAGCATTGAGAGAATAACGAGAATCGGCGGCACACCAACCACTTTCTTTACCACCACTGGATAAATGAGATGCGCTTCAAACTGCTGCACGATAAGGTATAGACCGGTCACTACTAGGCCAGTAGTCACTCCTCCGGTAGTAAATCCGATGACAATGGCCGGCACCGCAGCCAGATATTGGCCGAATACCGGAATGAGTTCGAATACCGCCGCTACTACGGCAAGCAGCAATGCATACTGCACACCGATGATGAGTAAGCCGAGATAAAGGAGTATGCCGACGAGCACAGCGAGCACTAACTGCCCTTGCATCCATTTTCCTATTTTTTCCTGGGAGCGTTTCCACAGATTGAGCACGTACGGCTGCTTATCAACCGGCGTAACAATGCGCAGAAAATTCTCTACACCCGTATCCTGCACTGAAAAATAAAATGACAGGATCAGTATCAGGAAGAATGAAGTGAGACCGCCGAAGAATGCTGAAAGCGCCGCAAGCGCGCTGCCGCTTGAGGTGGCAATACCGCCAGAAATGCTGTTAAGCAGATCCGCAGAAGAAAGCGCACTATTTCCTAGAGGAATCAGTCCGTGAGTGAATTCGGTGATATTGAATGACCCTAAGACGCCGGGAAGCTGACGAAGAAATGTTGCCGTGTCATTCAGAAGCGGTGGAACAAAGAAAAATACCAATGCCAGTAAAATTGCCACTACTGTGAGATAGAGAATCACCACGCCGAGCACGCGACTAACATGATGTCGTTGGAGAAATATGATTCCCGGTTCCAATGCTGATGCGATTACGATCGATGCAAGCACAATGAGCACCAAGTCTCGTATATACCAGACAAATACCAGTAATAAGATAAAAAGGAGTGCCGTAATGATGCTTCCGGAACTGACATGTACATGTACATCCTTATTCATATATCTATGTTATACCGCAAGCTTCTCGCGCAACAAGGAAAGTAGCTCTTCGAGGGATACGCGTTCTTGGGAAGCGCTATCCCTATCCCGGAGAGTAACCGTATTGTCTGCAAGCGTGTCAAAATCGATAGTGATGCACCAGGGCGTGCCGATCTCATCTTGGCGCCGATAGCGCTTCCCAATGTTTCCGTTATCGTCCCACATGACATGGTAGAGTTCCGGTTTAAGCATGCGATACACCGCCTTCGCTTTTTCCACCAGCTCTGGCTTGTTTTTAAGCAAAGGAAACACGGCAACTTTTATCGGAGAGAGGTGTGGCGGAAATCGTAGATAGGTTCTCGCTTCCCCGCCCACGGTATCAGTGGTATACGCCTTCGTAATAACGGCGAGCAGATGCCGCCCAAGCCCGAATGTCGGTTCAAGCACATGCGGCAGAAGTTTTTCGTTTGAAACAGGATCGGTATAGTGAAGTTCAACGCCGCTATGCGTCATATGGCTGCGAAGATCAAAATCAGTACGGTACGCCAATCCGGCAATTTCTTTAAACCCCATCGGATAGCGGAAATAAAAATCGAGCGTACGTTTTGAGTAATGGGCACGTTCCTGCGCCGGCACTTCCACTTCTTTAATATCGTCCTTAGCAAATCCCAGTAATGCGAACCATGCGTGCATTTCTGTTTGCCAGTAGGAAAAGAGTTCTTGCCATTGCGATTCAGGCATAAAATACTCGAGTTCCATGATTTCAAGTTCTCGCACGCGAAATATAAAATCGCGCGGAGCAATTTCGTTCCGGAACGCCTTCCCGATCTGCGCGATACCGAACGGAAGTTTTGGATGATATGCATCGACGATATTCTTGAAATTCACAAACATCCCCTGCGCTGTTTCCGGGCGCAAGTATACCGTATGCTCATCTCCCTCTACGGGACCGATAGAGCTTCGGAACATCATATTGAACTGCTGTGGCTCCGTCAGTTCATTACCCTCAGGAGAGCGAATTCCTTTTTCCATAATCGTTTTTCCAATAGCTTCCAAGGACATACCCGAAGGATCGATGCCATGTTCTTCAAGCAGATGGTCTGCCCGATACCGCTTGTGTGTCTTCTTATCCTCCACTAACGGATCATGAAAGCCGCCGACATGACCGCTCGCTTCCCAGATTCGCTTATTCATGAGTATGGCGCTCTCTATGCCATACATATCGTCACGCCTGTCCACAAAGCGCCGCCACCACGCCTCGGAGATATTATTTTTGAGCATGAGGCCGAGCGGTCCGTAGTCCCACGTACCAGCCAATCCGCCATATATTTCCGATCCTTGGAAGATAAATCCTCGCCGTTTGCACAGCGATACAATAGCTTCCATGCTCTTTTCTTCCATATCGGCCATCATACTCTGGATTGGATGTTTGAGAAAACACTACTACCGGGAAACTACTTGCCCCATCTGAGCGGTATACCGTGAATCATTAGATAGTATGGTGGAAAGAGCATCTGCGGTTTCTTGCACATTCGTCTGTGTGAATTGATCCTGACCTACGAGCACGCTTTGCGTGGTAAGCGCGGGTGCGGTTCCCACTTGAGAAAGGCTCGGCGTAAGCGCCACTTGAAATGCTGCTTGCAGTGCGGCGCTGGAATATCCGGTACCGGCGGTTACCGTACGCACATTCCAGGTTACGGTACGGCTGCTGGCATCGTATGAGACATTTGATCCTGGTTGCGCGGCGACAAATTGGACATACGGAGGCAATGTGGTGGTTACCATGACATTGGTGAGCGAATTCGAAGAATTCTTAATGGACCACAGCACCGTATAGGCTGTATTTTCTCCAACCACCGGTGGCATAGGTCCGGGATCGGAAAATGGACCGCTGAAATGCAGTGCCTGTGCAGTAAGAGTCACCAGAGAGGAAATAAGCACGTTTGCATTTGCTGCAGAAGATACCGTGCTGGGCACACTGGTCTGCCCCTCTGGAGTACCGTTGAGAGAAAGATTCAGGAATACTGAAGGATTTGTACTCCCTTTCGTGTTCGCTATAGAAAATGAGAACGGAAATGATCCAGTTCCTCCGGGAGGAATGGAAGCAAGCTGTGCATCCTCTTGCGAATCCCAGGTAATGGTTGAATTGGAGGACTGATAAAATCCATCCGGGGCGCTGACTGAACTTTTATCAAGCGCATCTCCGGTAAGGGATAGTTGGAGCGAAAGGTTTGATACGGCGGTAGACAGATTGTTCGTCCAGGTGACAGTGCCGTTTACGGTGCTATTCGGGGCTACTGATACCGTACCCCCCGACTGCCCATTCAAAGCCAATAGTGCCTGTACAAAGGGCTGCTGCACCGTCAAGGTCTGCGGTACAGAAAGAAACGGTACAGCAACATGTACATCGGTTGGATTACTGTCAGACCCAACAAGGAAACGGAATACGCGCTCATCGCCGTTTTGTCCTTGAAGGGCGCCGACGATATGAATCGTTTTAATATCTCCCGGTTGCAGCGTGCCTAACCGCCAAATAGTTCCTCCAGCATCTCCCTGCGGAGTCGATGAAGCAATGGAAAATCCGAATGGATACTGAGCTTCTAACATGACATCTGGAATGGGCGTAGCTGCATTTGCCTGTACCGTGAGGTCCATGGAGAATGATTGTCCAGATATCGCTTGAGACGGTGCATTTACTGATACGGACACCGGAGATGATCCGACAAGAAAATTCACCGAAGCTTGTTTTTGAAATACTGCATTTGAACCGGGTACGCTATATTCAAGGGTCACATTTACTGTCTGCTGCATCCCTTGCTGTCCGTAAAAAATAGCGTTCAGCGTATTGTGTATCTGTCCTCCTGAAGGGATGGTGCCGATGGTTTGCGTATCATGTTGGAGCGCCTGAGATGGATCACTGGCGCTGTGTGTGCCGTCCGGATAATCAATAATGAGATCGGCGAGTGTCAGTGCCGTTTTGTTATGGTTATCGATAATGACCTGCAGCGTGGCGCTCTTTCCTCCTTCAACCACCGACGGAGCAACAATCTGCATATCAATGTTCTGTGAGGAGATGAAATTCGCACCGCCAAAAAAGAGATATGCCGCCGCTGCTGCTGCGCCGACGAAAAAGAGAATGGAGACAATAAGAAATTTGCCGGCAAACGACGCGCCCTTCCTCTTTTTCGATTCTGTAAATTGCGTGAGCGGAGGCGCTGTCGGCTCTGCCGTTTCCATTTCAGGAGATGTCTCCCAAGCATGCGGCACTTCTTCCTCAAATGGAGAGAGCGGCGTGCGGATATCATTTCCTACTGCCGGTTTTTGTGTACGCGAATAGAGTTCTTTTTTGAGCCGCTCAATAGCATCCTTATCGTCATGCCCCATGAGCAAAGTATATCGTACTCACAAATCACTTGCCCGAAGCGATTCATTTATCATGCTGACAAGTAACCGCCGCGACTGTTCGGCCTGTGAAAGAAGTCCGGTTGAAAAGGTGTTGTCCGTTAAGAACGGCAGCAGCGCGTCTGGCGGAGAAACATATCCCAAATGTGCAAGAATCCTCAGAACAAGGACCCATTCTACCGGAGCAAGTGTGGTGCGATCTGCAGAGGCAAGTGTACTGAGCCCTTGTTCCGCTGCTTCATATACCAATGGAATCGGTTCTTGCCCTTGAATAAGGCGCAGCAGCAGCAGCACAATGCGGCCTGCTGCTGCTGTAGCAGATATATCTCCAGCAAACCCCGTGATCTGCTCTGCGCCGACCAAACGCCATTCGTGCTTTCCGCGCACGAATGCAAAGCGAGCTGTGGTAAGCGGTTCGACGCCGTAACGGAGCTTTGATCGTTCAAGACGAACGCTACGTGCATGCACCCGCAAGAGACCGTATTCTTCGGTAAGGATAGTGACAATGCTGTGCGACTCTCCCACTGGATATTTTTTCAATACAATCCCCCGGCTAGTCGCGATGTTATACATGAGAAATCGTGCAGGTGATCGGAAAAGGAAATTCCGGATGCATGTCTCCTCCTTCTTCAAGGATGAGTGCTGCCAGACCTGTCTCTGCGATAACGTTTTCTCGAACCGCTTCAAGAAATGCTTTCCCTTCTTCGTTTGTGGCGACAGAAAGCTCGGGACGATCCGTAATCGTCAGTCCTTCTTTCTTGCGCAAATCCTGCACAGTCCGGATCATGTCCCGCAACCATCCTTCCCGCTTGAGCTCTGGCGTGAGGATGGTATCAAGCAATACTTCTTCTGCTTGCGAAGGATTTTCTTTTACTGTTTTTACATTCACCTCTTCAGCAAGAATGGCGTGCAAACGAGCATCTGCAGGAAGGGTGCGAGCACTCAAAGATGCAAGAGGTTGGCGCACTTTTATTCCCGATCGCTCTCGCAGTTCAAGCCCACGAGAAGCAAGCGTGCGTATGTGTGCCATAGCCTCGAGAAGCGGTTGATCTGAAGGAAGTCCTGTCGGCCACTGGGAAAGATGCACGCTTTCCGGATCAGCATCTTGTTTCACTTGTTGAAACAGATATTCGGCAAAGAAGGGCATGACGGGAGCGATGATATGGGAAAGGGTGTAGAGGACATACCGCATGGTAGCAAACGCTGTATGGTCGTTCTTTTTAAAGCGATCTCGAGAACGTCGCAGATACCATGTCGAAAGATCATCAATAAACAGTGCTAGAGGACGCACCGCAAGATCAAGTTGGTATGTTTCAAATCCTTGTGTCGTTTCTGCCAGCAATGCACCTAAACGGGACAGTATCCACTGATCCAGAGGGTGCGCACTGCTGGCACTGCGTGTTACGCCGACATGTTCTCCGGCATACATTGCATAAAATGAGTGGACATTATCGAGGCGCATGAGCAGCTTTTTTGAAACCTCTTCTACGCCACGCGTGGAAAACCGGAGATCTTCTCCGCGAACTACCGGCGAAGCGAGCATGTAATAGCGCATGGCATCCACACCGTACTGTTCTATGACATCGAGTGGATCAGGATAATTTTTGAGTCGTTTGCTCATTTTTTGCCCGTCTTCCGCAAGGATGAGCCCGTTTACAATCACATGCTTATACGGAGCTCGATTGAACAATGCACTTCCGAGCACCATGAGGGAATAGAACCATCCTCTTGTCTGATCGAGACCCTCAGCAATGAAATCGGCAGGGTATCTCAGTGGCGCTAATCCAAACAGTCGTTTCGGATTAAATCTTCCGCGTACGAATGGATAGTGATTGCTGGCAAACGGCATGGATCCTGATTCAAACCAACAATCAAATACGTCTGGAATGCGTTTCCAGTGCCCTTGTATGGCATCTCCCAAAGGAATGTCATCTATATACGGACGATGCAGATCCAATTCAAATAATGCATTGTGCGGAAATGCTACAAAGGAAAGTTCCTTCCATTCTCCTACCTCTGGATACCATGCACGCCGCATCGTTTTCTCTTCTTCGATTGAAATACGATTACTGATGTCATACATGAGCCATGCAGGATCGCCGTGCGTAATACACAAAATATTTTTTCCGGTATATCGCCGCTCTACATCAAATAGAAATTCACCGACACGCTGCCGCACCGCAGGATACGTTTCCATTCCTTCTGGCACACGTGCAGAGTCAAAATGATCTGCATGAGAAAATGCCTTTCTCCATTCCTCGATAGGTTTTCCATTGAACGGTCCGCTTTGTAATTCTGTTAGGCGTTCATCTACCATCACTGCCGCATCAGGAAGCCCGAGCACTGTTTGCACAATACGCGCAGTTTCTTGCGCACGCGCAAGCGGCGACGTGACAATATAATCAATACGCATCTGCGAGCGCAGTGATTGGGCTTGCTGTTGAACACGTTCCTTGCCCTGCTGGGTAACATGATCAGGAATTCGATCATCACAATGCAATATCCCGGAAACATTGTGATCTGCTTCTCCGTGACGCATCACTATATAGCGATTACCCGAACGGCGTATCAAGGAAAGGAGTTCAGCAACTGATCCGATAACACGCACTGCTTTTGTTTTGGTATTCCGCCATACCGGAATCGGCGCTCCCCAGTACCTGCTTCGAGATATTGCCCAATCAGGCGCTCCTGCAATACCTTTATGGAAGCGATTCTTTCCTACATATTCCGGCACCCAGGTGACTTTGCTGTTTTCCTTAAGCAATTTTGTTTTGAGTGCAGCTACTTTTACAAACCAGGAATGTGCCGCCCAATTAAGAAGCGGGGTATCGCATCGCCAGCAGTGAGGATAGCTGTGTTTTATTTTTTCTTGTGCAAACAGCAGATGCTGTGCTTCTAAGTAGGAAACGATTTTTTGATCCGTTTCCATATGCCTTCCTTTCGGTTTCACTGGAAGATTGGCAAAATCGATCACCTCTTGCGTAAATTTCCCTTCTTCAGTGACATGGTGGATAAGCGGAATTTTTTCCTTCTGCGCAAGCAGCAGATCTTCTTCGCCAAATGCAGGGGCCAGATGCACAATGCCGGTACCATCTTCGTCCGTTACATACGGAGCGGCATACACCTTGAACGCATGCGTTTTATGCTTATGAAGCGTGTCTATAAAGTATGGAAACGGCGGCTGATAACGTTTTCCCAGGAGCTGTTTTGGTTCAATCGAACTCACAATAGTTGCAGTATCTCCGAACACCGACGAAACCCGGTTGCGTGCGAGAATAAAGTACTCATTTTCTCGCTCCACTTTGACGTATGCGAGAGAAGGGTTGATTGCAGCGGCAGAATTTGCCGGAAGCGTCCAGGGTGTCGTTGTCCAAATAAGCAACGAGGTACGCTCCTCATCAAGGAGTGGCAGTTTTACGGTAACTGCAATGTCTTCTATCTCCTTGTAGCCGAGAGCAACTTCAAAATTAGCGAGCGTGGTCCCGCATCGGGGACAGAGGTGAAGCGCTTTAAATCCTTCATATATCAAGCCTTGTTCAAACAAATTTTTGAATGCCCACCATACGCTTTCCGTGTAAGACGGATCCATAGTGCGATAATCCTCTTCCATGTCGACCCATCTGCCGATGCGCGGTATGATGCGCTTCCAATCGGCAACATCCTTCATGATGCTTTTGCGCGCGGTTTCATTGAATTGCGCAATGCCGAACTGCTCTATGTCCCGCTTTGATTTGAATCCTAATTCCTTCTCTACCAGATTCTCTACAGGAAGACCGTGACAGTCCCACCCCCAACGGCGCGCGACATGATAGCCTCGCATAGTGCGATAGCGCGGAATAGCATCCTTTATAGTGGAGGCGAGAATGTGACCATAGTGCGGTAAACCATTGGCAAAGGGCGGTCCATCATAAAAGACGAATGATCCTTTTGGAGCAGGCTTCGTAAGCGATTTTTCAAAAATATGCTCTTGCTGCCAAAACGCTAGCGTCTGTTCTTCTCGTTGTGCAAATACGCTTTTTGGTTTTGGAATAGTATGATGCAGCTCTTCGCCTCCTTGCTGACGGTCGTCCATATCAAAAAACTATACCTTGAAGGCACCTTTTCTTCCATTCTTACATTTGTTCAGGAGCAGACATCCCAAGTAAAAATAAACCCTGGCGAAGTACTGATTCAACCGCGGATACCAACAGTAATCCATACGAAGGATATATTCCTCCCACAACTCGTTCATGGGCATACCAGGAATTAAATACGCCCGCTAATTCAGTGAGATATGTCGTGATGTAATGCGGTTCAAGCTCTTGCGCCGCGCGTTCCACCACTTCTGGGAAGTGCACCAGTGTTCGCTCTAGGATACCCAGTTCTTCTGGAATATCGGTAATACCAGCCTGTATACCAGCCTTCTGAGCCGTGCGAATAAGAGAGAGTGCCCGCGTGTGCGCATACTGCACATAGGGCCCAGAATCTCCTTCCAGTGAAAGGGATTTTTCTGGATCGAACACCATATCCTTGCCGCTGTGCTGTTTGAGGATGGCATACTTTACCGCCCCTACTGCTACTTCCTCTGCCACTTGCTCCTGCGGAATGTCACGACCGGTCATTTTTGCTTTTGCCGCTTCCTGTAGATCGTGCAGCAATGATTCTCCCGTAATGACGTTTCCTTTTCGGGAAGACATTTTTCCAGATGCAAAACGCATCATCCCATGGGCTCGATGTATGTATTTCCCGGCAACATCGTGAAAAATGGCCTGGGCCGCAGTAAGGACAACCTTGAAGTAATCAGTTTGCTCGGACGCAGTGACGGTGATGGAAACATCAAATGCACAGCGTTCTCGCTTGAGTTCAATGAGACCTAGATCTTTCGCTTCGTAGGTGGGCAATCCGTGCGAATTGATGAAAACGCGGGTATGCAATCCATACGGTTCTCCTCGAAATACGATGGCTCCCTCGCTGAATTCAAATACCTCCGGATGCGCTCGCACAATGTCTATACCCCTTGGCCCTGTTTCGCTTTCAAAGAAATACAGATCAAATTTCGTGCCGAGTATACGGTACAGCTCTTCAAAATGCTCAAGTGAGATTCGTTTCCCCCATGCATACAGTTCGTTTACCTGTGGATCGCTGTGCTCATAAATCTTTTTATTAAGAGCATCGATTGCTTCTTTATCAGCCTGATGCTCCTCATAGAGCTGGTTTCCTTTTACATATGCCTCCCCTATTTCCGCAATAGACGGTTTTAGGTTCTGTTGCTGTAGCAGAACGTATAGAGCCTTCGCCACATGCGGCCCAACATCCCCTTGATAATTAGCGCGGATGACTTGCGCGCTCGCATACGTCAATACTCGGGTGATGCTTTCTCCGAGCGTATTACTCATGAGATGGCCGATATGAAACGGTTTGAACGGATTAGGCTGGGTATATTCCACCAGTACTCTTTTCCCCTGATAGTAGGCGCTGTGTGCCCAGGTTTTCTCTCCAGCCGCTTGCTCCACCTCACGTAGCAAAGCAGCATTAGAAAGAAAGAAGTTGATGAATCCGTTCCCCGCAACTACTATCTCACGCACTCCTTCTATATGTTGTGCACAAAGAGCGTCACAGAGCTCTTGCGCAATGTCTTTCGGATTTTTATGCAATAGTGATGCTGCAATCAGTGCTGCATTGGTCGCATAATCCCCATGTGTAGCTTGTCCAGGACGTTCAAGCGTAAAAGAAACATGCTCTGCGGCAAGCGATGTAAGCGCTGTAGTAATTGCTTGTGTAATAGCAGAACGGATCATGGTGTTAGAGTATCAGCTTCAGAGATCCTCTCAAAGAGCTATGAAAAGCTGGTGGGTATGGGAAACTGGATACATAGAGATCGTATCTGTTCCCGTATCGCCTGCAGTTTTGTTCTATCTTCTCTATACAAAAGAGCATCAAGCAGCAGATGGGCCACTTGTGCACTTTCTGTTTCCATAAATCCGCGAGTAGTGATTGCCGGAGTACCAAACCGAATACCCGACGGGTCGGTTGGCTTGCGCGGATCATCTGCAATCGCATTCATATTGAGCGTAATGCCTACCGTATCAAGCAGTTCTTGCGCTTCTTTTCCAGAGACGCCGAGCGAATGGAATATATCAGCCAGAATGAGATGATTACTGGTACCGCCTCCGATCATACGGATATTGCGTTCCCGAAGTACTCCCTCCATTGCTTTGGCATTCTTCAAGACTTGCTGCGCATATATTTTGAATTGCGGTTGCAGTGCTTCCCCGAATGCAACGGCTTTTGCAGCGATAACGTGCATGAGCGGCCCTCCTTGGAGTCCGGGGAACACCGCTTTGTCTATTTTTCGTGCAAGCTCCTCGTTGTCTCTCGTGAGAATGAGACCTCCTCGCGGACCCCGCAGCGTTTTATGTGTCGTTGAGGTCATCACATCAAATCCGTAGGTAAATGGATTTTTAGCCGCCCCCCCGGCGATCAATCCGGCGATATGCGCAACGTCAATAACCGCATATGCTCCTATTTCCCGAGCGATGGCAACAAACTTTTCATAATCCAATTCTCGTGAATATGCTGAGAATCCGGCAAGAATAATTTTTGGTCTGGTCTCATGAGCCACCTTGCGCATATCCTCGTAATCAATTTCTCCTGTATCCGGATTTTTCATCTTGTAGCGAACAAAATGGAAAAAGTTGGTGATGTAGGTGACCGGATGTCCGTGCGTTAAATGGCCTCCATGGGAAAGATCCATACCTAGCACCGTATCTCCCGGGGAAAGCAACGCGAAGTACATGGCGACATTTGCGTTTGCTCCCGAATGCGGTTGTACGTTCGCGAACTGAGCGTCAAATAATTTTTTTGCCCGGTCTATAGCAATTGTTTCTATTTGATCAGTAAAGGCTTGGCCGCCATAGTATCGCTTCCCGGGATATCCTTCCGAATACTTATTCGTGAGAATAGATCCCTGCGCTTCACGCACTGCTTGTGAGACATAATTTTCAGAAGGAATCAGTTCAAGACCGTCTCGTTCTCGAATCTCTTCTCCTTCCATAGCAGCGTATACCGCGCTATCTTGCTTCCGTATTGAATCGTACATATCCATATCACTATACAAGCAACGGAGCGACCGCCGCATACACGTCGTTCCACACCGCTTCGATTGAACGGTCAGTATCAATCACATGAGGTACGCCAAATTCTGCGACATGCTGCTTATACCCTTCGCGCACTCGTTCGTGAAATGTCACCGTTTCCTCATCAAATCGGGTAGTTTCTTCATGTCGTTGTCGGACACGTTGCAGACCAATACTTGGAGTGACGTCGAGCAAAATGCATATGTCCGGCGTGCAGGTATCTGTAACAAATGCGCTTACTTCTCGTAAAAATGGAAGGTAGTCATGCCGATTTCTTCCGTATATCTGATACGCAATCGTGGAAAGTCCAAATCGGTTAGTGATGACAGTTTTTCCTTCTGAAAGTGCTGGAGTAATAATCTGAGCGATGAGCTGCGCCCGTGCAGCTAAAAATAAGAGTAGCTCCGTCCGCACATCCATATCCGATATATCCTTTCCAAGAAGTAATGCGCGTATACGCTCCCCGATAACAGTACCTCCCGGTTCACGAGTGAAAACAGTATTTTGCGGATGAGTCAATTTCAGACGTTCAATGATGGTATCTTTTCCCGATCCTTCGCCTCCCTCAAACACAATGAAACTGCCTCGTTTGTCCATAGCGCCTTTCGTATGTCTCTATGCTACAGTGAGAACACTAAAAAACCTATGGCGCTTTCAGACAAACAAATTCTGGCTGCAATCAAAAAAGGTGACATCGTGATTGAGCCGTTTGTCCGTGCCAACCTCTCCACCTCCAGCTATGACGTAACTCTGGGAGAGTATTTTTTTGCCGAACAGCACCCTCCTCATTTTGAAAATCTCTACAATATATACGACAAGAAGCATGTTGATCGTGTCTGGGGCACCAAACCGCTGAAAGCGAAGCCCGCTCGTGAAATTCTTAAAAATTACCAGTTTGATTTTCACGGTATCGGACCGGAAGAGCATATTATTCTGTTGGCACCGGGAGAGACTATTCTCGCGCATACTCAGGAATTTATCGGCGGCAAGGATCACATTACGACCATGATGAAAGCGCGATCCTCATTGGGTCGGAGTTTCATTGAAGTATGCAAATGTGCTGGATGGGGGGATGTCGGCTATATCAATCGCTGGACCATGGAGATTACGAATAATTCCATGCACTATTACATTCCTTTGGTTGTCGGGAGGCGCATCGCGCAAATCATCTTTTTTGAAACCGGACCTATTTTGGCATCAGATTATGCAAAAGCCGGAAAATACCAATCAACTGGTTCAATTACTTCCCTTAAAAAAAGTTGGAAACCGGAAATGATGCTCCCTCGTCTCTACCTTGATCGAGATATACGTAAAAGATAGTATAGCGTCAGACTTACTGTGAAAGGGATATAACTATGGAATTTTCCAACCTGGCACATGTACAAAAACCATTGCCGCATGGCGGGAGGGTACTTGTACTTGATACCGGGGCTCTTATCGGAGCAGAGGCAGAGGCGATGCTCCAGGCGCTTCACTCTCGTTCAATCGGCGGGGTCAGGTCCCATCTAGAAAAACTAGAGAAAAAAGGACCTGCCAACTTCATGGAAACCTATTACGTTGGGTATGGAGATAAGTCGATCGGCGATTGCGGAAGCACGACAATCTTCATCGAAGGGGTGTCCATGCTGGTTGCGAAAGCGATTCAGGATTCACAGCTCTACAACGGACAAGAATCCTCGACTCGCTACATCGACTTTTCCAACCAACCATTTCTTAATCCCGCAGCATCTGCAGCAGGAGAACAGATCCTGGAAGAGCTTCGAGCATTCCATCTGGAAGGTCTCGAAACAATGAAGGCGATCTTGGCAGAACGCCATCCCCGACAGGAACAGGAGGAAGAGAAAGTGTGGCAAAAAGCCATCAATGCGCGAGCATTCGATGTCATGCGCAGTTTTCTTCCTGCCGGAGCAGTGACCAACCTTGCGTGGCACACCGAACTGCGCCATGCAGCCGACCATCTCATGCGATTACGGCACCATCCGCTTGCGGAAGTGCGCACGGTAGCGGAAGCCATACAAACGGCGCTCGATGAAAAATATCCCAGTTCTTTCAAACAGAAGCGATACGAACAAACAGAATCATATGTCGAAGACTGTATGCGCTCGTACTACTTCAATTTCACCGCAGAAGAAGCGCGGCGCGTTTCTGCTGAAGAGATTGCGGTAGAACACGACGGTCTCGATCATGATCTGCTGCAGACCTACCGCACTGTATTTTCAGCACGGCCGTTCAAAGCGGAGCCGCCGAAGTATGCAGCGGAGTGCGGGAGCATGCGGTTTGCATTCTTCTTGGATTTCGGATCATTCCGCGATCTGCAGCGGCATCGGGCAGTGGTGCAGCGCATGCCGCTGCTCACTGACGCTTGGGGATTTGAGGCATGGTATCTCGCACAAATGCCGGAGGCACTGCAAGAAAAAGCCATCTCGGTGCTGGAAAAGCATCGCATGGATATACAAAAATTGCAGCTGTCTGCAGAGCTTCAGCAGTACTACCTGCCCATGGGATACCGCGTAGCATGCCGCATCACTGGAGACTTGCCTGCCCTGCTCTGGCTTGTTGAACTGCGTTCGGGAACCGCCGTACATCCAACCTTGCGCACCGTCGCTCAAGCAATAGGAGTGAAAGTGCAGGACGCGTGCAAGCCGATCGACATTGCAGTGCACATCAATACAGAAGAAGATCGTTTCAACATCAAACGAGGGCTGCACGATATCGTGGAGAAAACCCCGTAATCAAAAACCGCTCCTTTCGGAGCGGTTTTTTTATTTAATGTCTACTCCCATGGAGCGCGCCGATCCTGCAACAATTTTCATCGCGGTTTCAATGTCTGCTGCATTGAGATCACGCATTTTCTTCTCTGCGATTTCTCGCAATTTTTCCTTGGAAAGGGTTCCGATCTTTGAAAGATTTGGTTTTCCAGAACCTTTTTCTTTACCGAGAGCTTTCAAAATAAGAGAGGAAGCGGGAGGAGTTTTGAGTACGAAATCGTAGGTGCGATCCTGATACACACTGATCTGTGCGGGAATCAAATCCCCTTTCATGTCCTGTGTCGCCTCATTGAAGCGCTTCACGAATTCTCCGATGTTGATTCCTGCAGGACCCAACACCTGACCCATGGCAGGAGTAAGTACCGCAGCGCCGCCGGGAGCAATAATTTTTATGGTTTTCGTTACTGTTTTTGCCATACGCGACTAGAGTACCTTATATACGCTTTACTTGCAAAAAGTCGAGTTCAACGGGCGTCTCGCGGCCGAACATGGCTACCAATACTTTGACCTTTCCCCGCGTATGGTCGACTTCTCCAACTTTTCCATCCAAATCCTTGAATGGACCGTCTACAATGACCACGGAATCTCCCGCTGCAAGATCAATCGCATGACGCACAGATCCTTCCGCTTCATGCATGCGTCCAAGCAGCTCATCAACCTCAGACTGTTTGAGTGGGACTGCGTTGACTCCGCTTCCTACGAAACCGGTAACGCGTGGCGTATTGCGCACCACATGCCATGATTGATCATCAACAATCATTTCCACGAGCACGTATCCTGGATAAATCTTTTCTTCTTCTTCCACACGACGACCGCCTTTGATTTTCACGGTGCGTTCCGTTGGCACTACTACATTGAAAATTTTATTCTGCAAGCCAAGCGATTCAATACGTTGACGCAGATTACGCGCTACCGCATTTTCATATCCGGCATACGTATGGATGGCATACCATGCCCTTCCGACGCTGGTGTCTTGTTTTGACATAACAGTAACTTTAGAGAATATGCTGCACAATTCCGGTGAAGAGATAATCGAATGCGCCAAGATATGCCGCTGTGACAAGTGTCACAACGATGACTACCACTGTATAGACAATGGTCTGGCGGCGATTCGGCCAATTTACGTGGCGAAATTCTCCCCGTACTTCGCGTAAATAATTAAACATAGATGTTTCCTAAGAAAAAAGGCCTTTTTCCGGCCTTTATTCGTTATAATATTACCGCAGAACAGTGGATAGTCAAGATGTTAGCGGATCTCGTACGTGATGCTGACATCATCAGTAACGGTAGTTTGTCCTGGGGAAATAACTGGTGCAGAAGCGCTTGCCGCCATGGTGCGGACGCCTTCCATAATAGGAAGCGGGTTGCCTCCATTGAGATTTTCATTGAATGAGACTACGCGTACCAAAGACACACCGAGCTGCTGAGCTAGCGATGTCGCTTTCTGTTTTGCATTGGCAATTGCATTGCTGCGTGCCATATCCTGGACTTCATTCGGATCATTGAACGTCATAGTAAGACTGCTGACTTCGGAAGCTCCTTGTTGTCCTACTCCCGAAAGCAAATCCCCTGCCTTGGAGATATCACGAACTTTTACTGTGGTAGTTTGTCGTACTTCATATCCCGTGAGCACTTGCTTGCTCGGAGGACAGGGGATGTTTGCTAGAGCCGGGCAAACACCTCCTTGTTCATACGAGTATTGGGGTTGTATTGAATAATCGCTTGTTTGAATGTCGTTGGCACTCACTCCCGCTTGCACTAAGTAGTTGGTCACTGCATTTATTTTTGTTGCAGCATCTTGCTGCGCCGCTGCGACCGTAGGTTTGTCGGATACAACAGAAAACGTAAAGGTTGCGATATCCGGAGCTTTGAATGCTTCGCCGTGTCCGGAAACAACGATCGTATTGGTTGGCGTAATACCGGTTCCTATGTAGCGCAATCCCATTGTTGCGGCAATTGCCTGCACTGCAAGAAACACACCAAGTAATATCAATACTACAAATAGAGCAATACGGATTTTTTTTCCTTCAAATAGTTGTTCCATAAGACATCTTTAGATGCTAATATCACTATTTTACTCTATTTTCTCTCCCCTTTGCATATCTTATACATACAAAAATCTCTTATAAGTGATTTTATATAGAACTTCTTTGTTAAGATGGAGATGAATCGCATGATCAAGATTAAGCGCGCATATGAGAAAGCTTCAAGTAAGGATGGCTATCGTATTTTGGTAGATCGTTTATGGCCTCGCGGCGTTTCGAAGAAACTACTCCATTTATATCGCTGGGAGAAAGACCTTGCTCCATCGACCATGCTGCGAAAATGGTTTAATCATGATCCAAAGAAATGGGCAGGATTCAAACGAAAATATCTCACCGAGTTACGAAAAAAGGCGCCGTTGATAAAAGAACTGCGAGCTTTGAGCAGAGGGCATACAGTCACTTTGGTGTACGGAGCAAAAGATGATGAACACAATGAAGCTGTAATATTGGCTCAAGTAGCAGGAACTAATAAAAAATAATCTGGACCGAAAGGGCGAAACTAATCGAACCATCGATTGTCTCGGGGCTCTATCGGATTCGGATATCCTATGCTGAATCAATCTGTTTTTTTACAAACTCACGATTTAGCCAGAAACAACGTTTTGTCGCTTCGGCTCCATTAGGCAGAGGCAGGGTGTCGGATGCATCTCGTCCATGTGGTCGCACGTGTACGACATCGCTTCCCGATTTCTTAGGTAAAGAGTCGACATCGCTTTTCTTAATCGCTATCACGGCTTCATGCCATACGCGTTGTACTTCTCCCTCTAAAATGTCATGGGGTATTGTCCAGAAAAAGACCTTGTATAAACGTCTGGAGTCTCCAACCTTGCAGTCATCATCACATTTATAAACAACGAAAAGAAATTGCTTCTGCAACTGATTCTTGAATGTACTTTCGAGTTTTTCGTCGTCTGCTCCCGCGCCCCAATCTTCTTGGATGAGTTCGAGGAATTTGAACGCTGGGAACGACATATCTTCCTTCGGCATGCCATCTCCGCGTAATTGGACCGTTTTCATTGCTATCTCGGCCTTTTCAAACTCTTCGATTTTTTTGCCCTTTACCCCTATCATGCGACGCGCGAGCATCGCATAGAAATCCTTAGATTCAGGATTTAGACCATCTCCAATCTTTTGCTGAATCTCTTTTACTGATTTTCCGAGAAACGGAGAGAAACGGTCGAGAATCTCCTGTTCGAAGGTCTTTCGACGTAAGGCCGATGAATCCTTTACAGCCGCTTCGTACTCCCCAGCCGCGATTGTTGGTTCCAACATTTGTCGGAGCAAGACCGTCATATATCCGGCTTTGAAAGAGAAAGCGCGCGGCTTGGCTGCTGGCCCGCCGCTAGCTTGCGTCCGGGTCACAGAAGAATCAGCGGCTTTGGTGCATGCCGCTAGATACTGTGTGTCCCCCTCGGAGAGTTCGTGAGCTTTGCCTGCACGAATCTTCTCGACGATAGTCCGCCAATCGTTTTCAATTATGTTTCGGTCCCGCTCGGGCAACTCTTTGAAATCGAGCAATTGCGCAACAAGGACCGGATGGTCGACCATGGCTCTCTCATCTTTATGCTCATAAGAAACTAGCATGATTCTAGCGTTCTTCCGCAAGAACGAGCTGGCATCGAAATCGGCTGCTTCAGCTTCTTTTGAATAGTTGATGATGTTTAAGACTAATCGTTCCTTTGCCGAATAATCTCCGTTCCTGAGATGTTTTAGAGGAGTCGATTTGAGTTCGACTCGGGCTTCCGGAAAATCCGGAAGAGACTCGTTCGGAGGAGTGATTCCGTAGTAGTACCTTTCCAAAATAGTCCCGAAGGAGCCGCGAGACCGACCACCTATGCGCATCTCTAGCAGCGCGTCAGGAATAGGCAGGATGCCCGGCGTCGTTCGCAAGGTCTTATGGAGCAGCCTCTTGCCATAACGCTCTATATCTGTCGGACTAGATTGATCGTATTGAGCCTGCATGGTAGGATCCATATAATCAAAGAGTACATGAAAAAAGCAATGGGTGATAGCAAAAAAAAGATAAGAGTAATCGAACTTTTTGCAGGCGTCGGCGGATTCAGAGTCGGCCTCGAAAGGGCATCGAAGCGCTTCGAGACTGTCTGGTTTAACCAATGGGAACCTGGAAAATCAGCAGCTTCGCAGCATGCATGGAAAATTTATTGCACGGCCTTCGGTGAGGATATTGAAAGTGCTCGAAATAAACATACAAATACAGATATCCATCAGGTTGAGATTGATGCAATTCCCAATCACGATCTCCTCGTCGGAGGATTCCCATGTCAGGACTACTCGGTAGCACGCGTGCTGAGCCAAGCGGCCGGGCTCATCGGCAAAAAAGGGGTCTTGTGGTGGGACATCTATCGCATCCTAAAAGATAAGAAAGCTCGTGCACCTTCGTATCTCATTCTTGAGAACGTCGACAGGCTTCTTAAATCTCCCGTGTCACAGCGAGGACGCGACTTCGCAGTCATGCTCGGATCACTGGCGGAACGTGGTTATGCAGTCGAATGGCGGGTAATTAATGCTGCAGATTATGGAATGCCGCAAAGGCGCAGGCGCGTTTATATTCTTGGATACAAAAAAGGCACGCCGCAGTTCGAATCCGTCAAACGAAACCCGGAACGATGGCTTATGCGCGACGGTGTAATGCCCAAAGCCTTTCCTGTTGAAGCCATAGCTGAAGAAAAGATTCGTTCAATCATCATCGGACCCGCTGAAGAAGCATCTAAAAAGTTCAATAAAGGCGGTAGGCAAACGCCATTTGAAAATGCTGGAGTTATGGTGGGTGGCAAAGCTTTCACAGTCAAGACAATCCCCAATACAGAGAAGACTATGACTCTGGGAGATGTCCTCGCCAACGATTCAGAAGTGTCCACTGAGTTTTACATTCCGAAGCGTCAGCTTGCCCTGTGGAAACAATTGAAGGACGGAAAACGAGAGATGAGACGAAGTAAGTCCGGCTTCGAATACGAATACGCCGAAGGACCTGTGGCATTCCCGGACGCACTTAATAAACCATCTCGAACGATTGTTACCGGCGAGGGAGGTTCTACACCTTCACGATTCAAACACGTGGTCCAGACGCGTGATGGAAGACTCCGTCGGCTGATACCCAAAGAACTTGAGCGGCTGAATATGTTCCCCGAGAACCATACCGCGGGAGCATCGGATACGGCGAGAGCATTCTTTATGGGGAACGCTTTGGTAGTAGGTATAGTCACGCGACTCGGAAAGGAGTTGCTGAAAAGGATAGATGGCTGACATATTCACAAAAGAAAAACGGAGCGAGATAATGTCGCGAATCCGTCCGAAAGGAACCAAACTGGAACTGCTTGTTTTTAGCCACCTTCGCAAAGAGAAAATACATTTTCAGAAGCACTACCGAAGCGCAGTGGGCAGTCCAGATATAGCTGTACCGAGCAAGAAGCTTGCCGTTTTTATCGATGGCGACTTCTGGCATGGATGGCGGTTCTCACAATGGGAGCAGAAGCTTCCGCAGGAGTACTGGCGTGGCAAGATTAGGGCGAATATCGACAGAGACCGGAGGACATTTGCAAAGCTTCGTCGACACGGCTGGAAGGTTTTGCGTGTGTGGGAACATGACCTGTCTAAATCCAAGCGAACCCTTACGCTCACTAAAATCGCGAAGTTTCTAACTACTTCTTGACTACCAGAGAACTTGTTTCCACCCACCCCGCAACGTCATAACAGCTGCGTTGGATATGGTCTTCTTTTCGTCCTCTGTAAGTTCTTCCGAAACTTTGTTCGCCGAATTTGCCGAATCCTGGAGCGATTTCAGAATGCGAACTGCAAGCAACACCAGCGTCCGCGGAATTCACCGCAGGAGAACTGCTCCAATTAAACACTTTCTTGGGCGATCGCCGGGAATCGAACCCGGATCGGGAGGACCACAATCTCCAGTGTTGACCATTACACCACGATCGCCATATAAACGCCCTTATATATACCATTTCTTTCCACTTGAGAAAAGAAATTTAGGATATAGATACTTTTTCTAATAATTCCTTATCTGCTTGTGAATCTTCGAAAAAATTCATCTGCAGACTGGGAATGTAAATGTGTAAACTACCTGATTTCTGTTGCATGGAATTATTCCCTGCTATATGCGGCACAGTAGGACGCTCAAAAAATAAGCGAGGAGCTCGTGCAGTGAGCACCTTGCCATTTTTTATTTCAAAAAACATTCCATGTATAGCAAAGACCCATCCGAATGATTTTCCATGATCGTGTTTGCGGGTACGCGCTTCCGATTCCCACACAATCCACACCACATCCATCCAACGAAACAAGCGGAACAGAATAGTTCGCTTGTATGCATTGATTTGCCACATATGTACTAACTATACCCAATTCTGTGCCCAGGAGAGGACTCGAACCTCCAAGCCTTGCGGCATATGCACCTCAAGCATACGCGTATACCAATTCCGCCACCTGGGCATGAAACCTATTATGCAGCAACTTCAGTTTCTTGTTGAGCGGCTGCATCTGGTACCTCTGTCACCGCCTGCTCATCTGTGTTCGCTGCTATGGTTTGTGATTTACGCATGGCACGCTTTACATCACGTGCAGCCTTGCGTCGAATGAAATACAGTTTTGCGCGGCGAGTATAGGCGCGGCGCAACAGTTCAATAGAATCTATAGAAGGAGAATAGAGTGGAAAAATTTTCTCCACCCCAACGCCGCTTGCTACCTTTCGAACAGTAAATGTAGCTCCCGGTTCTGTGCCATGCTTTACCGCAAGCACCAACCCTTCAAATGCTTGGCGTCGTGCCTTTCCTTTTTCAATCACTTTTTGCCACACACGAACCGTGTCCCCCGCTCGGATGCCAAGCTGGGCTCGTTCTTTCGTATTTATTGGTGTATGGACGACGGACGATTTCACTTCGACAAGCTAACACGATTCTCACCCTCATGCAACGCATTGGCCGCCTCTAAAAATTCCTTTGGGAGAGGCGCTTCAATAGAAATTGTTTTACCTGTCACCGGATGAGAGAAGCTGAGAGCATATGCATGCAAGGCCAAACGCGTAAATCCTAATAAGAAAGGCCGGCGCGGAGCATAGAGCATATCTCCAATGATTGGATGCTGAACAGCGGAGAAATGAACTCTGATTTGATGCGTTCGTCCCGTCTTGGGAAAGACTTCTACATAACTTGCTTGTGGGGAACGTTCGATCACTCGATATAGCGTGATCGCTTCACGCATGATTCCATGCGGCGTGCGTGCAGAACGAGGTGCAATGCCGTTGCGTCCGCTGCCAATCGGTTTATCAATAATTCCCCGCTCATCCTTAAGTGCACCGTGCACAAACGCTCGATATACCTTTCGAATCATCCTTTCTTTGAACTGTTCTTTCAGGTGCGCAAATGCCTCGGGAGTACGCGCGACTACCATAACGCCAGATGTCTCTCTATCGAGACGATGCACAATTCCCGGACGTTCAATAACTGTGCCGTTGAGAAGTGTTTGAGGTTCTCCCACATGTGCAAGTTCTGGATAGCGCTTGAGAAGCCAGTCCGTGAGAAGTGGGTATGCATGCTTTCCATCACCATGTACCGCCAATCCACTTGGTTTATTGAGTACAATCACCGCTTCGTCCTCGTACAGGACTGTTGGTTCCATGGTGCACGCTGAGGGACTCGAACCCCCGACCCACTCGGTGTAAACGAGTTGCTCTACCAACTGAGCTAAGCGTGCGTCTGAGTCAGTGTAGCAAACTGGAGCACGAAACACGAGTTGGTCATATATTGACAGCTATTTAGTATGTATAGTACATAGGAAAAGGAATTCATTACCGTTTTCTGTAACTTAAGGAAGGAACCAATTGTCTCGCCGCCCCCTGAAATCCGATAAATTTTTCCTGCTCCCAGCCAGATCGCGCGGTCCGCACAAAGGAAAGCGGGCATTGGGAGTCAATCGTATATACGAAGGAGATACCACTGCCATTACCGTGCAAGATTTGTTCGACTTCCTTAAGAAAGAAGCTATAGCACCTTCCGATGTAACTCTTCAAGCGGGATTTACCGCCTGGATAAAAGAGAAATAAGCAGTTCAGGGGAAGCTCGAGAAATCGAGCTTCTTTTTCTATCAAACGTTCACCTATGATTTAAGAAACTTTCTTTAGAGTAAGGAGCATATATAATGTCGACTATGCCTACCAATGCCGCCTCAGAAGGCGGTCAAAATATTTGGGTCGTTATGGGAGCGCTTATGTTAGCGCTTCTTTTAGCTGCTCTGGACCAAACGATTGTTTCAACCGCTCTTCCAAAAATCGCCAGCGATTTTAATGCGCTGAATGAATTGTCGTGGGTGGTGACTGCGTATCTCATCACGAGCGCCGTCTCTACTCCTCTCTATGGGAAAGTGAGCGATTTACTCGGTCGAAAACGAGTATTAATGGCTGCGATCATTATTTTTCTCAGTGGATCCATACTTGCGGGACTCTCTCAAAACATTAGTGAGCTTATCGCCTTTCGCGGCTTGCAAGGGTTAGGTGGCGGAGGACTTATGACCTTGGTATTTGCCGCCATCGGTGACATTCTGCCTCCCAGGGAACGAGGGAGATACCAAGGATTGTTTGGAGGAGTATTCGGACTTTCAAGTGTCATTGGACCTTTATTAGGAGGCTTATTTACCGATACCCTATCGTGGCGTTGGATTTTTTATATCAACATTCCGCTCGGCCTACTAGCCTTACTCGCCATTGCGTTCTACTTTCATACGTCAGTGCAACACCGCAAACACAGTATTGATTATGCAGGAGTGGTAACACTATCAATCAGCGTCGTATCTCTTTTACTCCTTACTGTATGGGGAGGAAGCACATATGCATGGAATACTCCCCAGATTATTGGATTAGGAATATTAGGACTACTCAGTGCGGGAATATTTGTGCTGGTTGAGCGCAGCGCAAAAGAACCGCTGATGCCGTTGTCCTTGTTTCGCAACAGCATCTTCCGTGTCTCTTCCTTACTTTCACTGGTTTCTGGTCTCGCTATGTTTGCAGCAATTATTTATCTCCCCGAATACCAGCAGGTAGCGCGCGGGTATTCGGCGACACAGTCAGGACTTCTTCTGCTTCCCCTTGTATTTGGCATGCTTGCCGCATCTATTATGTCTGGACGATGGATCTCGCGCACAGGACACTATCGCATATACCCTATTATTGGTAGTGCTATAACCATACTCGGTCTCTGGCTCTTCAGTCATATAACCCTTCATACGTCTCAATGGATCCTCTCTTTATGGATGATCATTATCGGTATCGGTATCGGATCGTTCATGCAGGTAATGACACTTGCGGTGCAAAACTCAACGGATCGCCAACATCTCGGCACTGCAACATCGATCGTAATATTTTTCCGCAGCATGGGCAGCTCATTTGGCACTGCTATTTTCGGAGCTATCCTCACTGACCGACTGGCTGCCCATCTTGCACAGCAATTTAGTGGTACAACAACTCTCGGCACACAAGTATTTAACGGTGGTATTGCACAAATACAGTCACTGCCCATAGCCGTGCAAGGAAAGGTCCTGGAAGCATTCACTCAATCCTTCCGCGAAATTTTTCTCTGGGCGATTCCGTTTGTGATTGTCGCTTTTGTAATCGCATTCTTCTTACAAGAAAAACCATTACAAGGACGTACGCAGGAAGTCGCACGAGGAGAGGTGTTTGAAATGTAATAAAAATCCGTGCTACCGTTATAGACGGAAGGAGGTGGATAACATGATCCACCGTATACTTGTGGCGGGAAACAAGGAGTTGCCTCCGCTCAAACAGCAGGTTGCGCATTTAAGACAGCGCGTCCACCTACTGAAACGAGGGGGCGTGGTGCTCTTGAGCATCGCGTGCTTTCTCGCTACCGCAGCCGGTTTCCTCATCACTCGAGCGATTATGGAAGCAATGCTCCTGTGGTTTTGGATCTGGATTCTCCAAATCACATACAGGACATAGCCCGCAAATGCGGGCTATTTTCTTTTGCGTGAATGACCGTATACGTTCTGGTATGATGCATCTATGAAATGGTTCTGGTGGGTAGGCAGCATCATTATTGTAATCGTTTTGATATTTAGCATAAGCAAATTATTTAGCGGTACTCCTACCGCAGTGCAAACGATCTCAGATCCCAGCACCCTTCCTGGATTGGAAACAGGGACTGTTCCCTGGGCACCAGAAATTGATCATCTTGCCGCTCGACTAAAAGCTATTGGTCTTCCTGCACTTCCACAAGAAGGTACTGCGATGCATATACATCAGCACCTGGATATTTTCATCCACGGAGCTACGGTGCCAGTACCAGCTGACATTGGCATCAATGCCAATGCAGGATTCATTTCTCCTATCCATACGCACGATGGCACAGGGATTATGCATGTCGAATCTCCGACAGTAACCACTTATACGCTTGGACAATTCTTTGATATTTGGGGAGTGAAATTCACCGCTCAGTGCATCGGCGGATACTGCAACAACAGCACAAACAATCTGAAGGTATATGTAAATGGATCACTGTACGCCGGAGATCCTCGACAGATTGTTCTGCAAAATCACGAGGAAATAGCAATTGTGTACGGCACCACAAAGGAAATGCCGAACCCGGTTCCTGGAACATACGCATTTCCGGCAGGATACTAACTATCGAGGTATTTCCACCGGACACACAGCACCGGCGACGACTTTTTTTGCACTAAAATACAGTCCTATAAAAGTAATACATAGGGCAGTTATCACAATGTAAAGCTGGTTTGCGAGAATGAAAGAGGTACTTCCTACGCCAAGACCTACAAATCCCAATATGAATCCGATGCCGCAACCGCAGGATGTAAGCAGTACACTGCCGAGAAATGCGGCGATGATACCAGTTCCGCCGCTTCCAATTATGCGCTGTCGTATGAGAAAGATGTTCAATGCAAGAAGAATGCCGGACAGAAGTGCGAATAACGAAAGAAACAGATAGTTTTCTGTACGCATAAGATGTAGTTCAAAGGAAAACGTATCTGCCGGAATAAACCACGTAGGTATAAGAAGCGGTAGTATAAAAAATCCGGCACTTGCTCCTGCTGCAATGTACCAGTAACTCCCGTGAGAAAATACAGTCCTGAATGCTTGCAATATAGGTACAAAACAGTCGTGCAAGAAACGCATCGTTTAAGTATATCGTAACTGGTGCCCCTGGAGGGAATCGAACCCCCATTAAGAGCTTAGAAGTCTCCGGTTCTATCCATTGAACTACAGGGGCAGGTGGTACAGGTGCACAATACCATAGATTAGTATGATGGAAACAATCGCAATACCAATGACTAATAGATATTCTTTCAGAGTATCGAATACTCTTCTACCATATCGCCCGGCAAGATACAGAACGATAGCGAGACGCATGGTTTGTCCCACAAAATACCCTAACGCATAGGGAATAAAATGCACTCCTAAAAACCCTGCCGTATAGATAAACACTTTCTGCGGGATAGGGATGATGAACGGTATGAGCGCCATTACCAAAAATGTATGACCATGAAGGAGTTGTCGTGCATACACGAATGCCGTCTGTAAATGGTAAAACCGGATAAGTGGAACACCCACTGCTTGAAACAGGGCATTTCCAATTACGTATCCGACCATTGCGCCACCCAGGGCGCCAAGTGATGTGACGATGAGGTACTGCCACCATCGTGCCGGCCGAGCAACCATAAGTGCAATGAGATACAACTCTGTCGGTATAGGAGAAATAAATCCGTCAAAAAAGGAGACAAGTCCGAGCCACACCAATGCATAGTGCGTTTCCGAGTGATTTTCGAACCACTGCCACAATCGATCGTGAAAACGAATACGTTCTTCCATATGTACTTAGTTATTACCGAACACCTGCGCCTGGAGTCACATTTGCTTCCAGCAAGGAGAATGAGCCGTCCTCTGCGGTTGCCGCAAGAACCATACCCTTACTTTCAAGACCACGTATAGTGCGAGGTTCCAGATTGTATACAAACGCAAGCTTCTTTCCGACCAAGACCGCTGGATCAGGAAAATACAGCGCGATACCAGAAACAACTTGTCGTTCTTCAGAGCCAAAGTCGACCGAAAGGCGGAGTAATTTCTCCGTATCCGGAACCCGCTCAGCAAGTTTTACCTCGCCGATACGAATTTCGACTTTTTTGAATTCATCGATGGAGATGAGGTCCATAGGGCTCATTCTATACCAGGGCGTGCTTTCTGACGATCAAGGTAGCTTTGCAGAATGAGAGCCGCCGCGGATGCGTCGATATGCTCTTTTGGTGTCTCGCCCTCTTTCCGAGCTTGCACTGTAGTAAAGAACTCTGGCTCATACACGACCTCATACCCCTTAGCTTCAAGCTGCTGACGCAGCATTGCTATATGTTCCATAACCGGATTTGTTGCACCTTGAAAGTTTCGTGATTCTCCGAGCACGATCGTTTCTATGTGTTCGTCTTGTACAATGGCGCTAATTTCATCAACCACAGTAGATCCTGCCTGCAGAGTAGTAAGAGGAAACGCAACTGAACCAGTATCATCAGAAATTGCAATACCGATGCGTTTGGTGCCGCAATCAATCCCGAGATATTTCATTGATTCAGCATAGCGAAGAACTGCAAAAAAGTGTATGGTGTTTCCATTGGAGGGGTGGCTGAGTGGTCTAAAGCACCGGTCTTGAAAACCGGCGTGCCGCAAGGTACCGTGAGTTCGAATCTCACCCCCTCCGCTTAGAACTCAAGTACGTGCTATGCTACGCAGTACTATTCCCTTCTTTTCGTGAAAGAATAAGGCTCCCCTTCCGTCTATAGTATGGAGAACGTCAAAGTTGAATTTCAAAATGCATTTGAGAAATATAGCGATGAGCTATTCAGACACTGTCTGCTCCGCATCTCAGATCGTGAACGGGCCCTTGAACTTACGCAAGAGATGTTCCTCAAAACCTGGGAGTATGTATCGAAAGGAAACATGATTCGGGAGTATCGGCCGTTTTTCTACCGCACTCTGCATAATCTCATCATCGATGAGTATCGGAAGCATAAAATGCAGTCATTGGAGGCTATGGTAGAACAAACAGAAGGAGCAACCGTTGAAGCGCTCTTGCCAACGGATGATACCAATACACTTGAAGCTGCTATGGACCGATTTGATGGCGCGCGCGCTCTGCGCTTATTGTCGCAATTGCCGGAACCATACTGCCATACACTCACCTTGCGCTATGTCGACGGTTTTTCTCCAAAAGAAATTTCCGAAATGACCCAGGAAAGCGAAAATGTTATTTCCGTACGCATCTATCGAGGTATAAAAAAACTGCGCGAAATGCTTGAACAATAGTTATGAAACCATTTTTTAAACAACTACATACTGAAGCAGAGCAGATCCGCCTCTCCGTCTCGGAAAAGCAGTCGATGCGATCTTCTCTTCATGCGGCTATGGGTATGCCTATAGCAAGCCCATATCGTATTTCCCTCTTTGCTCCGCGTATTATGATGCCCTTGTTTTTACTGCTTTTGGTGGTCGGAGGCGGCACTGCGTATGCCGCACAAGGATCGTTGCCTGGAAACCCCTTGTACGCAATAAAAATTCACGTGAATGAACCGGTGCAAACGGCACTCGCATTTTCTCCGCAAGCAAAAGCGCAGATCAACGCGCAGTTAGCAGAACGCCGATTGCAAGAAGCTGAAATACTTGCACAACAAGGAAAACTGGACGCAACAACCACTGCGCAATTAAAGAACAACTTTGATGCGCACATTGCTCAAGCTTCCACATTCACGCAAACGCTCCAACAACAAGACCCTGCCGCTGCGACCGCTCTCACCGTAAAAGTAAATGCTGCAATCATCGAACATGGCGCAATTCTTACACAATTAGGTGATCAGAGTAAAAACTTGCAAACAAAACAGGACAGCGCTGAGTTGGATGCACACCTGCAATTGCTTAGCGACCAAACCGGAACTTCTACGGTAGCAACCACTACCATCTCGATTCCATCCGTCTCTCAAAACGAATATGAACGTCATCGTATGCAAAAGTTTTCGAAAGAGGCAACCTCCTCCAATGCGTCCTCTACACTAGACACAAGCGCAAGACAAACCATTGCAATTCAACTTGAGCAACAAGCGGCAGACAGTCTGGCAACCGTACAAGAACAAATGAGTACAGCGCAAAACGCACTTGATACAACAAGTACCATACAGCTCAATGCACAATTGACGCTAATCAATACGCTTATGAGTAATGGGAGTGCGGCACTCAGTACCAATCAGCCAAATACCGCGATCATGTTGTTCAGCCAAGCACTCCATGATCTTGCCGCATTGCACGTGTTTCTCAGTGCAGAACATGAATTAAGGCTCAACATTATGCCACCAGACAGCCGCGGAGAGAGTGATGGCGGAGACAATACTATTCTTCCTTCGCTCTAACAGCCTACACAATGTTTCGCTTCATAAGAATCTCATTCTTAATAGAGATCTAATCATGCATCTTCAACTATGGAGACGGTAAGACGAATTTTTTACATCCGTCACCATAAGAAGGTCGCATTATCATCTTTATTAACACATAATATGAATACTCGTCTTAAGATCGCTACCCTGCTCGCTACTCCTCTGGCACTGCTCGCAATTGCTACACCTGTATTTGCGCAAACGCTGTACCGCCAGTTGGATATTGGATCTAGTGGCTCGGATGTCTCCGCGCTGCAAACATTTCTTGCACAAGATTCAAGCATATATCCGCAGGGTTTGGTTACCGGTTATTACGGACAACTAACTGCCGCTGCAGTTGCCCGCTGGCAAACTAAAAATGGTATTGCTGCAGTAGGTCACGTAGGTCCTATTACTCTCGCCGCTCTCCAAGCGAAAATGGGTGATACAGGAGGAGGTGTTTCTACCGGAACTGCTGCTCCTATATTGAGCCCTGAAATAGTATCAACTACTTCAACTTCGGCCACTTTCACCTGGGCAAGCAACGTATCTGCATATCCTCGTGTAATGTACGGAACTACCTGGCCATTCCTCTACGCAACTGCCCCGAGCGTTACTGGTACCTATGGAACCGCACAGAGTGTCACTATTACTGGCCTGCAACCATCCACTACGTACTACTATGTCCTTGAATCGAAAGATGCATCAGGAAACTATAGTTGGACAATTGGAAAACCGTTTACCACGCAGCACGCATAGCGTATGGATCTCTATACAGAAAAACCCACCATATGGTGGGTTTTTCTTATTTTACAAAACTTGCCTTATCGTCCGCATCCAGAAAATCAAACAATGTAGCGTCCGGAGAAAGTCCTACGGATACCGCGCTTTCTGAAAGCCATTTCTTTTTCTCGGGCGTTTCATTGGCATAATTGTTTGCTGCTGCCTGTTGCGACCACGCAGCGATCTCTTCATCAGTTTTTGGAACACCTTGAGTTTTTACCCACGCAGCGATCTCTTCATCACTTGCCCCTGTTTCTACGTATGCCTTGAATGCATCGCCGGTAATGCCCTTGAAGCTAAAGAGTTGATTATCGAGAGGACAATCAAAGTGATATTCCCCTGTGTTTCCCCATAACAATGCACGACACTTATCGATAGTACGCGCGATAATAGCGAATCCTCCTATTATCTCGTGCGGAGAACGCGGCGCTTCCTTTGTAAGATCTTTTCCTATTCCTTGCATACGTAATGAATATCAATGAATAACGGATCAATTATAGAATAACTGCTACAAAGAAGAAACGGAAGGAGTATACTGAATGGAGCATCATGCCACAGCAGGAATCTCCTATCTCATGGAATGTGCTCAGTCATGAGCATCGAGAACGCACCGCCGATTGGTATTGGACGCTCGGCACACTTGCAGTTGTCGGTGCGGTTGTTTCTATTTTCTTCAGCAATATCCTTCTGGCATGCATTCTCCTTATCGGCGCCGGTTCAATAGGATTTCTTGCAGCCAGAGGCCCACGGGAACATGCCGTACGCATCGATGAAAAAGGAATTCATATTGACGGAACCGTGTATCCGTACAAATCATTGGAATCGTTTAGCATTCACGAAGACACCACTCCTCCCTATCTTGTATTAAGCATTCACAGCTTTATCACTCCACGCCTACTCCTCTCCTTGGAAGGCATGTCTGCAGAAACCGTGCGAGACCGATTAAGCCTACAAGTAAAAGAAATTGAATCGCAGCCGCACCTCATGGATAGTCTCGCTGAAATCTTCGGGTTGTGATACAACCTATATACCCTCTCGTAGTTCAATGGATAGAACGCAAGCTTGCGGAGCTTGTAATGTAGGTTCGATTCCTACCGAGAGGACTTGCGTGAGTCCCCGTAGCTCAACGGATAGAGCGTAGGCCTCCGAAGCCTGAGATCGAGGTTCGATTCCTCGCGGGGGCACTCAATATTGCTTTTTATAAAAAATGTGCTATTATTTTGATAGCATTTTTGTACTTTCACTATCGCAGGAGGATGAATGATCACTGCTGGCGAGCAGGTGTGGCAGAAAGATTCTGCCGGCCTTACCGAGCAACTCGCTCAAGCATACACGCTTGAGACCGAAGGAAAACTACTGGAAGCGTATCTGCTTCGCACAACCGCATTCTACTCTCATTACGCTTCGCAATTGCTCCACAATCCAATTCGCGCGCTATATGAATTTTCACAGGCAAAACAGTATGCGCGCGCCACTCTCGGCATCATCGAGAAAAAAGGATTCGATGCCCTGTCTGACGGGCAATGCGACGTGCTGGCCACGGTGCTCATACGCCGATGGCTGTGGGTGCGTCCCACGAAAAACGATCTGTTTTATGCACCAATTCTCTGGGAATTTGGACAGCGAAAAAATCCACTCCCTCATTCCGCAGCACTCATGCACCTTGGCATGGCAGAGACCTACTACCTAGAACGAGAGTTCGATGCCTGTAAAGAAGAGATCGCTGCTGCTTTGCATTTGCAGACGCGGGTACAAGCAGAGATCAATCGCACCCTGGCATATCGGCAATTTTCTCGCGTACTGCGCAGAGCCGCACTGCTCAGCTACAAACTGGGCGACCACGACCACGCAACCGAACTCATCGCAGAAGCAAGGAGATTCGCCCTTCACTATGCGCATGGCAGTCGAGACCAGCTCTACAAAATCAATGCAGAATGGAAGCGAAGAACTCTGCCGCCCTTCCTTCAACTGCTCCTTCCTCACTAACAAAACGCCTCGCGATAATCGCGAGGCGTTTTACTGTTTATGCGCTTTTGAGCATCCGTGCCACCTTTGCTTTACGGCGAGCTGCCGTATGCTTTTTGATAACACCTGTCTTTGCAGCCTTATCAATCGCCTTATATGCAGCGGCGAGGACTTTGGTATCCCCTTTTGCCGCAAGACGCACTTGTTTGAAAGCAGAGCGCACCGCTTTCTTCCGAAGGTCATTCATCGCCTTTTTTCGCTTTGCCTGGCGCAATGCCTTCTTTGCTGATTTGGTGATTGCCATGTCGGGATAGTACTCTATTCATATATGATAGGCAAGTTAACTGGCAGCATCATAGGAACCACCACAGAGGGGGCAGTGCTTGTAGACGTAAATGGCGTGGGATATGCGGTGCGTGTTCCGCTGCTCATACGAGATGGGCTCCAAGGCGCTTCTACGCCTGTTTCGTTCTTTATTCACACCGCTGTTCGGGATGATGCAATCGATTTATATGGATTCCTTACCAATGAAGAGCTGTCGTTTTTCAAACAGCTCACGAGCGTATCGGGTATCGGACCGAAAACTGCGCTCAGTATCCTCAATGTCGCAGAAGTGGAACATTTGAGACATGCGATCGCGCGAGGAGATACAAGTACGCTTACTAAAGTGTTCGGTATCGGCAAAAAAAGTGCTGAGCGCATCGTGGTAGAACTGCGCGACAAACTTTCTCATGGAACAGAAACCGCAGCAGATGATGCCGCGGTCATAGAGGCACTCCTTGCACTGGGCTATCGCATAGAGGAAGTACGGCAGGCACTCAAAATACTGCTGCAAAACGCGGAACAACCGCAGAATGTATCAGAGCGCGTATCCGCAACCTTAAAAATCCTTGGTACCCGTCATACGGTATGAAACGCCTGATACCAAAACCGCTGTTGCGTGCATACCATTTTTTTCTTGCATACTTTGGCGCATGGCGATACGGCAATCCTTCCAAGCAACTCACGGTAATTGGCATTACGGGAACAAAAGGAAAATCCACCACTACTGAACTGGTAGCTGCTGTGCTGACCGAAGCGGGATATACCGTTGCGGTTGCTAGTACCATCCGTTTTGCCATTGGCGCGCATAGCGAACGCAATTTGTTCAAAATGACCATGCCCGGACGATTTTTCTTGCAACAGTTTCTGCGCAAGGCAGTCGACGCAGGCGCGACCCATGCGGTTATAGAAATGACCTCGGAAGGCGCTGTGCAATTCCGTCACCGCGGTATCGACATGAATGCGCTTATTTTCACCAACCTTGCACCGGAACATTTGGAATCCCACGGCAGCATGGAACGCTACGTTGCCGCTAAACTTTCAATCGCTGAAGCGCTTTCCCGCTCACCAAAACGACCGCGTATTATTGTCGCCAACGCTGATGACACATACGGTGCTGCATTCCTTAATATAGATGCGGATATACATGCGCCGTTTTCACTCAAAGATGCTGAACCATATACCGCAGATGATACCAGTGTGCGGTTTGTATGGCGTGGAATGCTCATCACCATGCCGCTTCCCGGCGTGTTTAACCTCAAGAACGCACTTGCCGCACTGACTCTCGGGGAAGCACTCGACATACCCATAACAACCATGAAAAAAGCTCTGGAACATATGACCGCAGTTGCGGGGCGCGCCGAACGAGTAGAAAAAGGCCAACCGTTCAGTGTAATCATCGATTATGCGCATACGCCAGATTCACTGAAGGCGCTCTATGAAACCTATGCGAACCATCGGATCATCGGCGTGCTGGGATCAACCGGCGGTGGGCGTGATACCTGGAAGCGCAAAGAAATGGGAGCGCTGGCAGAATCATTTTGTGCTGTAGCCATTCTAGCGAATGAAGATCCGTATGATGAGGATCCGCAGCATATCCTTGCTGATCTTGCAGAGGGATTCACAACAAAAAAACCACGCATCATTCTGGATCGCAGAGATGCCATTCGCGCAGCATTAGAAGAAGCACAACCAGGAGATGCGGTGCTTATCACCGGAAAAGGCACCGATCCATACATCATGGGGCCTCATGGAAGCAAAGAAGTGTGGAGTGACAAAGCAGTAGCCGAAGAGGAGCTAGCGAAATTGGGCTATACTTAACATATGGCCGAAGAAAAGGAAAAAGGACATGATCCGATGAAAGACCTCATCTTCGTTGTAAGCACGCTTGGCATACTCATTCTCATATGGTTCATGATGGGCGGACCCTCGCATGTAGATATAAGACACCGTGGCATTTTCCTTAATCCCCCTCCCCCGGTCGGCAACGGCGCTTCATACGGACCGCAAATCGGCAGTTCCACAAATACGAACCCTCCGTACCATTATCAGTATCAATACTAATTATTATGTTAAACGTATTTCCGCAGTTGCTTGTCTTTAACTTCTTTGCACCCACCTTGCTGCGCATTGTTGCGGCAGGAACATTTTTCTATCTTGCCTTTTTCCATTTCAGCAACCGCAAGGCAGTGGCACAGGAACTTTCCCTATTTCCACATGCAGCAGCAAACACCATGGCAGGTATTTTTGCACTGGTTGAATGCGCGGTTGCCATACTGCTGCTCCTTGGACTTTGGACGCAAATTGCGGCACTTATTGGTTTCATCATCTGTCTCAAGATAGTGCTTATCCGCAAAGGATTGCGCCATATTTCCCCACTATCTCATCTCTCCTACCTGCTGCTTGCGACTATTTGCCTCTCATTGCTTTGCACAGGCGCCGGAGCAATAGCGTTTGATATTCCCCTCTAGCGTGAAGAAGTGCGTTCTCATCCTTCATAACATTCGCAGTGTCCATAATGTGGGATCGATATTTCGCACCGCGGATGCCGCGGGCGTATCGCATATCATTCTTTCCGGCTATACACCGGCACCGATAGATCGGTTCGGAAGAGCGCGGACTGATTTTATAAAAGTATCGCTAGGCGCCGAGAAGACTATTCCCTGGTCGCAGGTGCCTACGCCGACCAAAGCACTTACCCGATTACAAAAAGAAGGATATACCTTAATCGCACTTGAGCAGCATGCACGCGCGGCACCGCTCTTTTCATACGTACCACCAGCCTCAATTGCTCTAGTGCTTGGCAATGAAGTGCGCGGCGTTTCACCTCAATTGCTGCGCCGTATGGATGGAGTCGTTGAAATACCTATGCACGGCAAGAAAGAATCACTCAATGTATCCGTTGCCGCGGGCATTGCGCTCTTTGCGCTGCTCCACCGTTAAAACTGGAAAGAACGAATAAAAAAAATAGGCGATCGCTGTTGCAATGATAAAGCATCATGGCAAGGGCATAGATCGGCGTCTTCATGTCACCATCAGTGACTCTTTTGCATCATGAGAGGCACAAGAGTTATCAGCATAAATGTATGCGTATGAAAATACTTCTTACCTGTAGAGGGTGCGGTTATGAGGAGTGGAGTACTTCTGAAAAAACATTTATCAATAAGGTCATCATGTGGAATCATGTGAAAAAAGCGCATCCAGGCATGGCAGAACGACTCATGCGCACCTATGATGTGCTTCCGAATGATTTTTTTCACATCGAATCCTCGGAGCGTGCTGCGCGTATGCCGTTTAATGCTTCCGTACTGAGAGAAGTTTAGAGGAACCATGATGTCCGTTACAAATACGCACCTGCGCAACGGGCACCTGAAAGTATTCAGCTACTAATGTTCTGATGCGCTGGTTTGCTTCATTACGAACAGCTTTTTCGCGAACAAATAGTTCCATATGCGTTGCATGCGAGATTACTCGCTCTTTTTTTGCACTCGTATGCACACGTACCTGCACATAGGTGATCATTTGATTATATATAATATAATCCCCAACTCGTATCTAAGGATACGAAAATAAAAATAGACGATAAAGCAGAGGTAGAATACTATAGTACGCATTTAGAGAAATTATACGTATGACACCATTACTTCTTGGTTGTGCCGCATTTTGTTCCACCATGCTCGGTGGAACACTCGCCTTGCGATTGCGAGATAAACTGCACCTTATTCTCGGATTCAGCGCCGGCGCAGTCGTTGCCGTGGCTTTTTTCGATCTTATACCGGAGGCACTCTCACTGGGCAGCAAGACACATTCCCTTGAAACGGTAATGTCCTTTGTCGCGTTGGGATTCATCCTTTACCTGCTGATGGATCGCCTTATCTTGCTGCATAACCATGCGCACGAGCAGGAAGAAGATGAGCACTCGGTAGAATCCCGAGGCCATGTACGTGCCGGATCGCTCTCTGTGCACTCCTTCTTGGACGGAGTGGGTATTGGATTGGCATTTCAAGTGTCTGTCGTGGTGGGCGCAGTAGTAGCCGCTGCCGTGCTGGCGCATGATTTTAGCGATGGCATTAATACGGTTAATGTAGTAGTGCGCCACGGCGGAGAGCGCAGCAAAGCGCTGCGTTGGCTATTGGTAGATGCCATCGCGCCAGTAATCGGAGTGCTGGTGACACTCTTCTTTTCCATTTCATCAGATGCGCTTGGACTCCTCCTTGCGCTGTTCGGCGGATTCTTTCTCTACATCGGCGCTTCCGACCTTATTCCGGAAAGCCATCACCAGCATCCAAAATTCCTTACCACAGCTATGACTGTGGTTGGCGCTCTGGTACTCTATATTGCGATTCACTTTGCGGGATAAATTTAAAAAGTGGTCCCCTGAGTATAACGCTTTTATAACCCTTCTATCAGATCAGTTGTATATAGAGAAAATTACAGAGCAGTTGCTATTTATTAGAGACTTATCGAGATAAGTTCTACTTTATATACTATCTAGATTACTAACATTAATGGTGCCCGCTAGATCCAATCCAAATAATAAAGACTAGATATACAATAAAAATAACAAGAGTTACAAATCCACCTATCATTCCTCTACCTGATTTTCCCGATTGTCGCGAAAGAGTAGTAACTCCACCATAAGTCGTATCTGTAAAAGTATCCTTGTCGTTGATAATTGCTTGCGAAAAAAGAGAGTTGCTGTGGGTATGTACGCTACTATTCTTTTTCATTGCAGTGCCTATTGCCAATACTTCAATGAGCCCGCCCCCAAGGTCATATAGGTATATTTTTGTACCCACAACATCATCTGCACCAATAGTAGCTGCTTCTGCTTTTATCTTCGAGATCGATTTTTCTCTTGCTTCATAGACAAGTTTGGTAAGTTCAGGTATCTCTCCTTGGCGAAAGGATTTGAAAAAAGAAGTAACTCCTCCAATAAAACCAAGGGAGTACACAGATGTGCCCATAAGCAGTTTAAGAGGTGCGTATCCTTTTTTGGTCATACTCCATAATTCTTGATTTAGAAGATCAGAAGTTACAGGAATATTTTTATATTCAGCAGGCAGATCTGCATTATAGGAGGCGGTGCCAATCATGATCATTTCTTGCATTCCATATCCAGCCCCAGCGATAGGCATAATTTGAGTACGAATATTTACTATCGAATTTGCGCCCGCTTCTTTAGCTTCAGCAACTAAACGCTCAAGTGCTGCGTTTCTTGTGGTTGTGAAAATCTCTGTAAATTGAGGAACTTCGCCTCGTCGCCACTGGCGGAACCACCCCATAATGCCGCGTGCAAGTCCAATCGAATAAGCAATGTTACCAAATACAAAACGAAGAGGACTATACCCCGCATCAATCTGACAATAAAGTTCTTGCCCATCTGAAGATGAAGAAAAAGATTGTGTTGATTGAGTACTGTGAAGTACAGAGCCAATAGAAAGAAACTCTATACGATCTCCATTACTAATAATTTCGGTAGTAACACCACTTACGCCAACACCATTTACTTGCTTGACTTCTCCTTCCAAACGAGTAATTGCCGCTTGGCGACCTTCTGTAAGGAGAGAGGTGAGTTGGGTAATTTCTCCTCCAATAATTCCTCGGGCACCCGATCCAATTGCACGCCCAAAACCTAACGCATGCACACTATTCCCAACCACTATATCTCCTGGAGTAAATCCAAGGTCATCAAGGCAAAATATTTCGTTACCTGAAAGACCAGTTACATGAGAGTCATTCATAATAAAAATTCTAACACTGCATTCAAATAGAACCTATCTATCCACCCGAACAGAATACTAATATACGATTAGTCCGCCCAGCAGGATTCGAACCTGCGACCATCTCCTTAAAAGGGAGCTGCTCTACCAACTGAGCTATGGGCGGTTACTCGCGACTATAGCAAAAAAACGCTCCGATTTGTAGTAAACCGCTCACTTCCCCAGTGAGAGGACGAATCGCTCCAGCTGCAGAGACAGATCTCCCAATCCTCGATGCGCATCGTGATACATAACTATCAAAGCGCGAGAAAGCTCCTGCAGTTCTTTTTTCGTATACACTTTTTGTGATTTTGCACTCATGTCACGCACTTTCCAATGGAGCACACCGATGATGTTTTCCGGCTGAATCCCCTCGCGAAATGCTCTGGCCAACAAAAGCCATGCATGCTTTCTATCACGACTGCCGAATGCATTGGCCAGTGCAAATATATTGAATGTTTCTTCTTTTTTCTTTTCTTCCAGTGTATGTATTTCTACAGCTGTTTTTTGCAGCTTTGTAAGCGGTTTTTTGAGCAATTTACTTTCTTCAAATACGAACGTATGGGGAGAAGTACGGAATACATCCAGCAAATCAAATATCGTTTCGCTGTACTCAGCATCAGAAATCGCATCAGTGAGCAAGTAATAGTGAGTATCGCCCAGCAATGAAGGAGTGGATGCTATTATGCCAAGTTCTTCTGCGTTCATATGTTCCCATTGCAATTCTTGCACGGATTTTTTCTTCAGAAGCTTTCTCCGAAGATCGCCGCGTGCCCCTATATCACTGCCCACAATGACGTACATCATAATTTGTGCATATCTCCCCAATTCTTTCCTTTCTTCCCTTCCGCAAGGAACGGTATGTTGCGACGCTCTGCTGCCGGTAACACCTCTTCCATAATCTCCTTGATCGCCTTGGCACATCTATCCACTTGATCATCTGGCACTTCATAGACCAGTTCGTCATGCACCTGCAACAGCAAGTGCACCTGCGTATCGAGCTCATGCTCCTGCAACCACGCGGCAATGCGCACCATCGCAAGCTTGATGATATCCGCTTGTGTTCCTTGTAGCGGCGCATTGATCGCCATGCGTTCCGCGCTGGCACGGATATAGGGGATGGCGGAATGAATACCCTCAAAGTAGCGACGGCGGCCGAAATAGGTCGTCGTATACCCGTACTTTGCGGCATGCGCTTTCACGTCTTCTATATATGCCGCCAGTTGCGGAAATGCGGCGAAGTATTCGTTATAAAATTCCTGCGCTTCTATCCGGCTCGTACCCAGTGCTTCCCGCAAGCTGGTAACGCCCATGCCATAGAGAATGCCGAAGTTGATAATCTTGGCACGGCGACGCTGTTCGTACGTCACTGCCGAAGGGTCCACGCCAAATACTTTTGCCGCTACTTCCGCATGGACATCACGGCCATGTACAAAAATATCGGTCAGTCCTTCATCTCCGGAAAGAAACGCGGCGATGCGCAATTCAATCTGCGAATAATCGAATGACACGAGATGCATACCCGTATCAGCAATAAACGCGTAGCGAATCGCGCGACCAAGTTCTGTTTTGATAGGAATATTTTGGAGATTGGGATTTTGTGACGCGAGGCGTCCGGTGGTAGTACCCGTCTGAATAAAAGAGGTATGCAGCCGGTCATGCGCATCCAACAATGTAGGGATGTTATCGATATACGTCGACAGGAGTTTTTGGAGTTCACGATATGCCAAAATATCAGGCACGATTGGGTGCAGTTCACGCAATTTTTCAAGTTCTGATTCTCGTGTGGAGCGCGCGCCGCTGCTGGTCTTCTTCTGATTCTTTACGGAGAGTCCTAGCGTATCGAACAGTATCTCGCCAAGCTGTTTTGGAGAATTGATATTAAATGTTTTTCCCGCTGCGACGTATATGCGCTCAGCAATCGTATCCAGCTCTTTGTGGTACTGCTCGGACAATGTTTTGAGAAATGCGCGATCGATCTTTATTCCCCGCTCATGCATTTCCTCGAGGATAGGTATGAGCGGCAGTTCTATCTGCTGGTACACCACCTCCAGATGGTTCTCCTTGATCTGCTCTTCAAGGTGCTCTAGCGCAGTTGCGAATACTTTTGATTTTCCTGCGCGATAAATATCTTCAAGGTTCGGTGTGGTCACGCTGGAATCAAGCACCCATACGGCGAGCGCCGCTTTTTCAAATGCCTCCTTCGGAATCCCTGTCTCCTCTTCTTCCTGCTCCATGGGCGGTGCACCGAACAATTCTCGCACGCGCGGAATGAGGGAACGGAAATCGAACTCTGCCAGCATATCGAGCACTCGGGTTACATCTGCCGCCTCCTTCCATGTTTTTGCAGGAAGTGAGAATGCAATGGGTACATCGGTATGAATCTGGGCAAGTTCTTTCGACAGCCGGGCCATATGCTCTCCCTCGCGCAGCTTTTCGAGTATTCCGGGCTTAACCTTGAGCATTTCCGGATCCTTTTTCAGGAGTTCGTACACCCTTTCAAGCGTGCCGTGTTCTGCGATAAGTGCGGTGGCAGTTTTATCTCCGATCCCTTTCACTCCCGGAATGTTATCTGAAGGATCGCCACGCAGTCCTTTGTAGTCCGGCACAAACTCTGGTTTGAATCCATATCGCGCCACTACCGCATCTTCGTCATACAAGACCGTCTCTGAAAGTCCTTTACGCGGGGTAAATACCTGCACGTGGGTACCCTCTACGAGTTGCATCGTGTCCATGTCTCCGGATGCAATGATGACTGATACCGTTTTATCTTTTTTGAGTTTCTCGACAATAGTGCCGATGACATCATCCGCCTCGAACTCTTCTTTTTCGTACCAAGGAATACCGAGTGCGGCGAGCACATCGCGTGAGCGGATAAGTTGCGACACGAGCGCATCTTCTGTTTTCGGTCTTCCCGCTTTGTACCCCTCATACACCAGATGTCGATAGGTCGGCTTCGGAAGATCGTATGCCGCAACCACATAGTCCGGCTTGAGATCAGTAATGATTTTCACCAGCATGGAAATGAGCCCGTAGAGCGCTCCCGTGGGCTCACCTTTGGAGGAGGAGAAGTCAGGGAGCGCGTGGTATGCTCGATGCAAAATGGCATGCATATCAAGCAGAACGAGCTTCTTAGGAGTTGCCATATATAAGAGTATGGTAGCACACCGACCACGCACGATACTTGACAATAAAATTAATTCATGGTACCTTTAGATTAATTGAGTTACTGTGTAACTCAGTACCTGTAAGGAGGTACCTGTGAAAAAGTTCTTTCAGAAAGCTTGGGTGCAACTGCTCGTACTGGTCATCATCAGCATAATCGCCGGATTTTCGGTAACATTCCCCCCTGAACATAACCCCCCTTATCATCCTTGCGGATTCCGCAACGGAGTTATGGTGCAGTATCATCCCAACGCAACATGTCCGCCACAATGAGTAAAAGCGTCGTGAGAGTATCACGACGCTTTTTGTATTTCTATCATACGCACTGTTTCCTCTCCTTGGATGTGTGCCAACTGTATCTCAACGTCAGGGCGCGGCAACATCCCAACAAGCCGCTCCGGCCATTCAATACATACCAACACGGACGGATCAGATAAAAACGACTGCGGGTTGAGCGCAGAAAACTCTTCTGGGGTATCGAGTCGATACGCATCAATATGGACCAAAGTACGAAACTGATGAAACGTGATCGGATATGACTTCATGAGTACGTAGGTAGGGCTTTGTACTGCACTAGAAACACCTAGCGTGCGGGCAAGCGCTTGCACGAAGGTAGTTTTTCCCGCACCTAGATTTCCTTGAAGGGTAAGTATAGTCGCTGCTGTTTTGTGTTGTGAAACACAATGCACAAGCACTTCACTGACCAATCGATCCATATCGGAGAGCGTGATGCGCTGCATAACAATCAGTGTAGCAAAAGCGTTGTAGAATAGAACAATGCCGGTCTTTGCTGATGAAGAAAAAGAGAAGCGCATCGAATTTTTGCGCAAACAGGAAGAAGAGGAGGTGGTACAGATACTTTCCCATAAATATGGCGTCGAGTACGTCGATCTTTCCCTCATCGCCATCAACAATGACGCGCTCCGATTGCTCACGGAGGCCGAATCGCGGGATGCGCAGGTTGCCGTGTTCGCACGGGTCGGCAAACGGGTGAGTCTCGCAGTGCGATCCCCCGAACATCCCAAAACAAAACTGATCATGCAAAAACTCACCGAACTGGGCTACACCACGGTGGTATTCATGGCATCCGAAGCAAGCCTCAAGCGCGCTTATGATCGCTATGCGGAACTTTCCTATGCCACTGAAAGCAAGGCTGGAGTGTTCGAAATTTCTCCGCAAGAGATCGAGGAACTGCTCAGCAAAGTGCAGAACTTGCCCGACATTGAAGCTCTGATCACTGAAACGGTAAGCATACAAAAAACATATCGCATCACCCGTATCTTGGAAGTGATATTGGCAGGAGCGCTCGCCACTGATGCTTCGGATATTCACTTTGAACCGGAAGAAACGGAGGTGCGTTTGCGCTACCGTCTTGATGGTGTGCTCGTCGATATTCTTACCTTTGATCAAGATACGTACCGTCTCGCCCTATCGCGTCTCAAACTGCTGTCTGGACTCAAACTCAACATTACCAACGAAGCACAGGACGGCCGTTTCAGCATCAAAGTGAAAGGACAGGAAATTGAAATTCGCAGTTCTGTTCTCCCAGGCAATTATGGAGAGACTATGGTGCTGCGTATTCTCAACCCAGACTCCATCAGCGTGCCGCTCGAACAGCTCGGCATGCATGAGAAGCTACGCGCACTTATTGAAAAGGAGATTGAGCGTCCCAACGGCATGATTCTTACTACCGGACCGACCGGCAGCGGCAAGACAACCACCTTGTATGCTTTTTTGCGCAAGGTGAACAAACCAGGAACCAAGGTCATCACCATCGAAGATCCGGTCGAGTATCACTTGCAAGGTATCGTACAAACTCAGGTTGATAAGAAGAGTTATTCGTTTGCAGAAGGGTTACGCTCCATTTTGCGGCAGGACCCAGATATCATCATGGTCGGTGAAATCCGCGATGAGGAAGTGGCAGCGACAGCGATTAATGCCGCACTTACCGGACATCTCGTATTCTCGACGCTCCATACCAATGATGCAGCCGGGTCTTTTCCGCGCCTCATTGATTTGGGCGTATCAGAGAAAGTACTAAGTTCCGCAGTCAACGTGTCCATGGCGCAGCGCTTGGTGCGCAAGCTCTGCACTGCCTGTAAAAAAGGACGGGCTGCAACGCCTGAAGAACAAGTCACCATCAAACGGATACTCGGAAGCGTCGTTGATACCGCTCTGGTTCCCCCGCAGATAACGACGGTATGGGATGCAAATCCGGATGGATGCAGTGCATGCCATAACCGAGGATACAAGGGTCGTATCGGCATCTTTGAAGCGATCTACATGGATCAAATGATCGAAGAGGTTTTGCGCACAAAGCCAAGCGAACGAGAAGTAGCGAATGCGGCAAAGCCGCAGGGAATCCCGACCATGGTGCAGGACGGTATTATGAAAGTAGTGACCGGCGTGACATCGCTGGAGGAATTGCGGCGCGTGGTAGACATCGACGCCACTGTTTAGTCAACATTGCGCCTTACTCCCTGTGCGGTAGAGTAGGCGTAGTTGGAAAGAGTACACCGCCAAGCAATGCCAATCTTCGATTAATCGAAGAAGCGGATAACAAGCCTGAGGATAGTTCTCGCAGCACTTGTATAAAAAACAAGAAGCCAGAACGTCCTTGGTAAGGATCCAGGACCCTCCCGGGCGGCATTGCTTGAAGGTGCACTCTCTCTAACTGAGAACACTCCCCTACGGGAGTGACTGGTAAGAGCATAGCATAGTACCTATCATATGTCAAGCGAGGCCATGGCCGACAGTTTTGAGCAAAGCTTGCGTCCTTCCTCATGGGAAGAATACGTCGGTCAGGAAAGCATCAAACGAAATTTGCATATTTTACTCTCCGCTGCAAAAGAACGCGGTACTTCTCCGGAACATGTGCTGTTTTATGGACCTCCCGGGCTCGGTAAAACCACCCTTGCCCACCTTATTGCCCGAGAACTCGGCGCCACCGTACGCGCTACGTCAGGCCCGGCGATTGAACGAGTCGGCGATTTGGCAGCCCTGCTTTCCAATCTCACCCCGGGAGATATTTTGTTTATTGATGAGATCCACCGCCTGTCTCGAGCGATTGAAGAGGTGCTCTATCCGGCAATGGAGTCCGGCTCACTTAACATCATTATCGGTAAAGGGCCGTCTGCACGCACTTTGGAGCTGCCGCTTCCTCCTTTCACGCTTGTTGCCGCAACCACACGTGTTGCTGATTTGTCTGCACCGCTTCGCTCCCGCTTCTCAGGAGGCACGTTTCGTCTAGAGTTTTATTCCGAAGATGATATTGCGCGCATCATTCGCCGCTCTGCCGCTATTCTTGGTATCGCTATTGATGCAGAAGCAGTCGCAGAAATCGCAAAACGAAGCCGTGCCACACCGCGCACGTCAAACTATCTGCTCAAGCGAGCGCGCGATTACGCACAAATCAAACGCACGCCTCTTACCAAAGAAACAGCCGCTGAAGCTCTTGGCATGCTTGAGGTAGATGCGCTTGGTCTCACGCCGCTGGATCGGAAACTGCTAGCGGTGCTCATTGAGCGTTTCGATGGAGGTCCCGCTGGCGTGAATGCGCTTGCTGCGGCACTATCTGAAGAGCCGCTTACTATTTCCGAAGTCCATGAACCATTCTTATTACAACTCGGCCTCATTGAACGCACGCCGCGCGGACGAATTGCAACACCAAAGGCATATGCTCATTTAGGGAAACCCTCTCGCGACTAAATCGCTGTTGTAGTACACTCACTTCGTATGTCAGGCCACAGCAAATGGGCAAAAGTAAAACACCAGAAAGCAGTTACTGATGCCCGCAAAAGCAAGGTATTTTCCAAACTGGTGCGATTTATTACCGTAGAGGCAAAAAAAGCCAAAGGAGATAAAAGCGCTCCTGGACTGCGTGCGGCTATAGAAAAAGCACGTGCAGCAAATATGCCTGCAGATAATATTGAACGCGCAATCGCCAAAGCTTCCGGAACAGAAGGAGAACTAGAAAGTGTCACCTATGAATCATATGGTCCGGGGGGCGTAGCGCTTGTTATCCAAGGATATACGGACAACCGCAATCGCACAGCCCAGGAGATAAAACACCTTCTGAGCAAGCATGGAGCGACATTAGCAACGCCCGGTGCAGCGCTATGGGCATTTACCAAAACAGAGAACGGCCTCGAAGCGGCTACACCAATAGAACTTACGGATACAGAGCTTGAATCATTGGCGCAATTGGTGGATGAGTTGGAAGAGCACGACGATGTGAACGACGTATATACCAACGCAGCGTAATGAAACCGCAGATGAACAGACGCGTGTTGGCGTGCGATCCAGGATTTGAACGCCTTGGTATTGCAGTGCTTGAAAAACAATCCGGGAAAGAAACCGTATTGTATTCGGATTGTCTGCGCACCTCCCCTTCCATATCATTTCCGGAACGCCTGGCGCAGCTGGGCGCAGATATAGAAACACTTATTGCCACCTGGCAGCCTTCTTGTATGGCGCTTGAAGATATTTTTTTTGAAAAAAATGCCAAAACAGCAATGAGCGTTGCACAGGTACGCGGCATGCTTGCATACATTGCCGCAACACACGGTATGGAGGTGGAGAGTTATACGCCATTGCAGGTAAAAGTTGCCATCACCGGATACGGCAAAAGCTCCAAAGAGCAGGTTGGTTCCATGGTAGTGCGGCTCGTATCGCTCCCCACCCGTCAGCGCCTTGATGATGAGATGGATGCCATTGCGGTGGGCCTTACTGCCCTGGCATCTGCCAGATATCCACATACAGGAAAAGAGTGAGTTGCAAAAAGAAGAGAGTATTGGTACAACACCAGCATTAGTGGATCACTAAGTAATGCAATTAAGATATGGATGAAGAATTTGATGTCCGTAGTGAACTGAACGAAGACGAAGAAGATACAGGTCTTCCGGAAGGCATAGGAGAGGACGAAGAGCTCGACGACGAAGAGCTCGACGACGAAGACGAAGAAGCGTAATACAAAAAATCCCCATTGCATGGGGATTTTTTATTTGATCAAAAAGCGTATAAAACGATGTTTGCCTATACGGTAGGTGCTCTCTATTGAAACTACCGCATGCGCATCCGTAATTTTTTCTCCTGTCTCGACGCACTGTACTGCCCCTTGTTCCACCAGCCGGGTAAATTCCGATCGAGAAGCAACAAGCCCGTGATCTTGTAGTAGTGTCGCAAGCAACGCACCAGCAGGCGCTGATACGGTAACAATATCCTCAGGTATACCCCCTTCGCTAAATGCAGTTATGAAATGTTGCTGGGCTTTTTCTGCCGCTGCTTTACTGTGATAGAGCATGGTGATTTCATATGCCAAACGCATCTTCGCTTCTTTCGGATGCCCTGTGCAAATCTGCCGTATCTCTTCCAACGGCATGCGGGTACATAGCTCAAAGTATGTGGACACCTGTGCATCCGCAATACTCATGAGTTTCCCATACATGTCCTGCGCAGCGGCAGTGAGTGGTATCGTATTCCCCCAACTAGAACTCATCTTCCTTCCGTCGAGCCCTATGAGAAGCGGTCCCATAACAATATCTTGCGCGGGCAATCCTATTTTTTCCTGCATAGTGCGTCCTGCCAACAGGTTAAATTTTTGATCAATACCCCCTACTTCTACATCAGCACGTATAGCGACGCTGTCGTACCCTTGCATGAGCGGATACAATACTTCCCGCAGAGAAACGCGTTTCCCTGCATCAAGGCGCCGTTTGATGTTTTCACGAGCAATGAAATCAGCGACAGAAAAGAGGTCCGCATGCTCGCAGATGGCACTGTACGTCAATCCTTCAAGCCATTCTGTGTTGTAATGCACTTCCGTTTGTTTGAGATCAAGCAACTTACCTATTTGTTCCACGTATGTCTTTTTATTCGTTCGGACATGCTCCTCAGAAAGCATGGGGCGTTCACTGTCCTTGTCGGATGTATCGCCAATAAGCGCGGTAAAATCGCCGACAATCAGCACAATTTGATGCCCTAACTCCTGAAAATCTCGCAGTTTGAGGAGGGGGACCGCTCGGCCCAAATGAAGATCGGGAGAAGTGGGATCGACACCGAACTTAATCCGCAGCCGTTTTCCTGAGAGAAGTTTTGCACGCAATACATCCTTAACGATCGCTTCGGTAACGCCGCGAGAAAGCACTGCCTCCACTTTTTCCGGGTCAGTTACTATCCCTTTTTTGTGAAATAGCGCCATATCCACCACTCTAACACAGGTGTATACTGAAGTTCATGCGGCCTAAAAACCGTCTGCTCCGTACAATAAAAAAACGAGGTGGTCCGTGGATCATATGGGTACTCGGCATCCTGTTCCTGCTCATGGGAGGGGTTCTCCTATGGGCCTCTACACTGCAAATTCCTGATCTTTCTTCGCTCGAAAACCGCGTGGTGGAACAATCGGTCAATATCTATGACCGTACTGGAACCATTTTGCTTTACAACCTCAACAACAATGCTCAACGCATCGTAGTACCGCTCTCGGCTATATCTCCTAATATTCAGGAAGCGACTATTGCAATGGAAGATCCGACGTTTTACCAAAATATTGGTATTCAACCCAGTGCCATTGCACGAGCTGCACTTGCTGACCTATTTCACCTTGCCCCAGTGCAAGGAGGGTCAACTATCACCCAACAGGTGGTAAAAGAGACATTGCTTACCAACAACAAAAGCATCACTCGAAAACTCAAGGAATTAGTATTAGCACTGAAACTGACTCGCACACTACCTAAAGACAAAATTCTTGAAATTTATCTCAATCAAACACCGTACGGAGGAAATATATATGGAGTAGAACAGGCATCGGAAACATTCTTCAATGAACACGCTAGTGATGTTGATTTGGCTCAAGCGGCGTACTTGGAAGCGGTGCTTGCTGCTCCCACCTATTACTCTCCTTACGGAAACCATAAAGCAGATTTGGACGCGCGTAAAAATATTGTGCTCCAAAAAATGTTTGAACATGGCTACATTACCCAAGCGCAACTCGCTCAAGCACAACAGGAAGTGGTTACTTTTCAACCACAACATGAAACTGGCATTACTGCCCCGCATTTTGTGTTTTATGTAGAGCAGTATCTGGAAAGTAAATATGGAGCCGCGGCACTGCAACAAGGAGGGTGGAAAGTGATTACCACGCTTGATGCGGATCTGCAGACGCAAGCAGAAGCAACAGTGAAAAAGTGGGCCTTGTCTAATGCACAGACATACAATGCATCCAATGCAGGACTTATTGCTATCGATCCGAATACTGGACAGATTCTTGCTATGGTTGGTTCACGCGACTATTTTGATACGTCAGTAGATGGTAACTACAATGTGACCCTTGCCCTGCGTCAGCCGGGATCTACTTTCAAACCGTTTGTATATGCTGAAGCATTTATGAAAGGATATACCCCTGATACAGTGCTTTTTGACGTACCTACTCAATTCTCAACCACCTGTGCCGCAAACAACTTCAGTAATGATAACGGGTGTTATGCTCCAGTTAATTACGACGGGCAGTTTGATGGACCGATGACACTACGGGATGCACTCGCACAATCGCGCAATGTTCCTTCGGTAAAATTGTTCTATCTTGCCGGACTCAATGATTCACTTGAATTGGCAAAAAGTATGGGTATCTCCACGCTTGGCGACCCGAGTCAGTACGGCCTCACTTTGGTATTGGGCGGCGGTGATGTAACTCTTTTGGATATGACAAGTGCATATGGCACATTTGCAACGAATGGAACCCATTATGAACCGGTGTCGGTGTTAAAAATTGAAGATCAGAATGGAAATGTTATAGAAGATAATACACAGCCGGTTGGTACGAAAGTACTTCCGAATAGTGCAGCGGAGGAAATTAACAGCATACTATCCGACTATAATGCTCGCGCTCCTCTAGGAGAAAATGATTTTCTGAGTTTTCCTGGACATGATGTTGCAGTGAAAACAGGTACCACTAACGATTTTCGTGATGCGTGGACCATAGGATACACCCCGAATGTGGTTATTGGTGTATGGGCAGGAAATAATAACAATGCTCCTATGTCCAAAAAAGTATCTGGTTTTATCGTTGGTCCTATGTGGCACGAGATTATGAACTATGAAATAAATCGTGTTCCTAATATACCCTTCACTAATAGTGATATTCCTCCCGATCCACAAAAACCGATTTTGCAAGGAAATTGGCAGATTCCTGGCAACGACGGAAATATCCATAACATTCTATATTGGGTGGATAGAAACAATCCAACCGGTCCTCCTCCTTCCAATCCTTACAATGATCCGGAATTTCAATTATGGGATCCTCCGGTAGTACAGTGGGCGCAACAGCATGGTTTCATGCCAGGATTTCAACAAAACAGCGCTACTACTTCACCGCTTCCTTAGCGATTCATCGGCATTACTAAATAGAGAAACGATTCGTCGGAAGCATCTTTCATAACAATTGCTTTTCCGGTACCGTTTGCATGGATACGTACGCTTTCTCCAGCAATAGACTGCAGGCTATCAGCGACATACCGTCCATTAAAAGACATGGAAATTGCTTCTCCGGCAATAGTTGCTCGTAGTGTGGAGATTTGTTCTCCTACATCAGGATTATGGGAAGAGAGTACGAGTGTCTTTTTTGCCGGTTCTACTGCAAGAATGATATGAAAAAACTTATCACTAAATACGGAGAGTGATTTAAGTGCTTGTGATAGATCCTCTCGCAATACCACTACTTCCGTAGTGAATGATTTTGGAATAATTTGCTGGTAGTTAGGAAAAGATCCATCAATAAGCCTGCTGGTAAAATAGGTATTGTTTATGTGCGCGGAAATCTGATTTTCGTTGTAATACACATCCACATCTCCATTGTGCGTTTCTAATAGGCGAATAAATTCCATTGCATTCCGTGCAGGAAACAGTAACCGAGGAACACTTCCTCTTGAGCGTAAAAGGATTGTTTTTTCCGCTAGGCGAAATGAATCAGTTGCCGCTACGGTGAGTTTTCCTGCTTCTGCAGAGAGCAACACGCTTTGTAATTCTGGTTTTATGGATGACGTGGAAGCACAATATCCAACGCTCCGTATCGCTTTTATAAGATCAATACTTTTTACACTAAAACTGGTTGATGCGGCAACTCGAGGAAGGGTTGGAAAATCCTCCGGCGGGAGAGTTTTTATTGAAGCCACCATATGATCTGTTTCAACTTGTATTGTGTGATCCTTAAGAAACACTGATACTTGTTTTCCTTTTAAAGTGGAAAGGAAACTTGAAAGAGTGTGTGCAGGAACCGCAGCTATACCTTCCTGCAGCACCTTTGCCGGCACTGTGATTTCAATTCCGCATTCAAGATTTGTCGCACGTAGTAATAATCGCCCTTGTTCGGCAATAAGAAGTATGGTGGCGAGTACTGGCAGATTTGGACGCTTATCAGTAAATCGAGTACTAGTTGCTACTGCTGTATTGAGTTGTTCCACAGTCGTTTCAAATTTCATAGGTGTATATATTCTTGTATATAAAATCTATTACTAATACTAGTAGTGTGGATTGGTGGATATATCTTCTTTCTTGTTTGTTTTCTTATACATATTATTCAATATAGTATTGGGAATAATTTGTGCGATATGTAGATAAGATGAGTTTTGTATGAATGATGAAATAGTTATACTCATGTTCTCTACTCTCTGTACACATCATTTCAACATAAGACGAATCTGATTCACCTCTTGGTTGAGTACGCTGTCGGAAAGTAGTTCTGATTTTATTTTTTCACATGAGTGAATGACTGTAGTATGATCTCTTCCTCCTAATTTTTCCCCTATAGCAGGAAATGAGATATGAAAATCTTCTCGAAGGAGATACATAATTACCTGCCGTGGACGCACTACTTCTTTCCGTCGTGTTTTCTCATAAATACTATTTTCTTCAGTATTGTAAAAATTGGCGACAATTTTTACCACTTCCGGGACAGAAATAGCTTTTTTTGTGGCTCCCGCAGCGCTTCTCAGAATATTTTTGGTGTCTGCCAGTGTAAGTGGTCCTTCACGCATTTCAAACTGAATAAGTAAGAGATTTAATGCCCCTTCAAGTTCCCGAACATTTCCTTCAATAGTGCTCGCCAAGTAATCGAGAATATCATCTGATAGTACTACCCCGTGCGCAGCCGCTTTTGCCCGCACAATAGCCAAACGTGATTGATGGTCGGGAGGGGTGATGGAAACAATCATGCCGGCACTAAGACGCGATTTTATACGGTCTTCCAATTGTTGAATCACATTTGGATGTTGATCGGAAGTGAATATAAGCTGCTTGTTTCCATCATGGAGGTAGTTGAACAAGTGAAAAAATTCTTCCTTGATTTTATCTCTACCGGCAAGGAACTGTACGTCGTCCATGATAAGCAAATCATACTGTCGATAGTGTTCTTTAAAACTCTGCACTTTTCCACTCTGGAGCGCAGATACATAATCCATAGAGAACTTCTCCGAAGTGACATAAAAGATTTTCCGATCAGGAGTGTGTACGCGAAAATGGTTTCCGATTGCTTGAATAAGGTGTGTTTTTCCGAGTCCGGTCGGTCCGTACACAAGTAGTGGATTGTATGCAATACCTGGTTTACGTATCACTGCTTGTGCAGCGGCGTGTGCTAATTCGTTGAATGGTCCTACTACGAACGTAGAGAGTATAAAACGAGGGTTTAAATTGGTTTTAGTATGTACTGATTCAAGTGGAAGTTCTGCTGGTGCTGAAGTGGTGGTAATAACTTCTTCCACAGCTTTTTTTGGATTGCGGGAGATGACATATTCAACCGAACGAATATTCTCCGAATGGCTGCGCAATGAACGCAAAATATCCTTATGAAATTTCCGCAACAGCCAATCTCTGGCAAATTGGCTCGGCACGCCGAGATACACCGTATTGTCTTCTATGCGAACGATGTGAGTGTCTCGGAACCACGTATTGAAATTGGGAGGAGAAATACTGAGTTCAAGCTCAACCAGTGTGTTTTCCCAAAGTTCTTTCGTGGTGGTCATAAGGTCTCACTAGGATAGGCGAGTGCACAGTGGGTGTCAAAAGAGCTGAAAATGTGGAGAACGTGTGGAGAAGTTGTTGAGAAGTCATTCCTGAGGTATATTGAGCACTGTTCGTCCGCTTGATACAATTATCTCTTCATGTCACAAACCTATCAGCCAAAAAAACGCAAACGAGCAAAAACGCACGGTTTTCTTGTGCGCACCAAGACTCCAGGAGGCCGTAATGTGCTTCTTCGCCGCCGTCGTAAAGGCCGAGTGCGTCTCGCAGTGAAGCGCAGTCGCTAAAAGCGGTATGCTCCCCTCTTCCCGCCGTTTGCGCGCCAGCGAAGTGCGGGTCATTATTGCTACAGGGCGCAGTATTCGAGGAGAATACCTGTCGGCGAAATATCGCCTCGCGTCTGGACCGTTCCGCAGTGCCATTGTGGTATCAAAAAAGCTTGCGAAAACAGCAGTGATGCGAAATAGGTTGCGCCGGTGGACATACAACGCCCTTACACAGCAACCATTTCCCAAAGGTATAGAGGTGGTTATTTTTATACAAAAGAAACCAACCATCGCACCAGTATCTGCACTTGTCCGCGATCTCACACATCTATGTTCCAAACTATCCTCGTAGCACCCCTCTATAACAGTTTTATTTTCCTTGTGGACCTTACCCATGGAAACGTAGGGTGGGCAATCATCCTGCTTACGCTATGCATACGCGTGCTGTTTTATGGGGCTTTTACTGCATCTATAAAAACACAAATGGGGATGCAAGAAGTCCAAGGAGAGCTTGCTGACATCAATGAAACCTACAAAGATAATTCTGAAGAACGTGCAAAACGCACGATGGAGCTGTTTAAAGAGAAAAAAATACGACCATTTGCCGGTTTGTTAGCACTGATTGTACAAATTCCAGTATTTCTAGCACTTTACTTCGCACTGTTCCGGGAAGGGTTGCCGCACATTGCGACACAACTACTCTATCCATTTGTGCATATCCCCACCACCATCACCACGGTATTTATAGGAATTCCTTTGCTTGTGCCGCATAACCTCATGCTTGCGGGCATAGTCGCCATTACGCAATACATTGCCATCCATTTTTCCTTGGCGCGTACTGCTTCTGTATCCCACCATCTTTCCAAAGAGCAGGAAATGGCACAGAGCATGCAGCGGGTAACCATGTTGTACACCATGCCGCTCATTCTCGGGTTTTTGAGCTATTCATTTCCTGCAGCGGTAGGCCTTTATTTTGCAACAGGAAATATTGTTTCTATCGTGCAAGAATTGATCATTCGCCGACAGTTGGTGAAGAAATCGGCATAATCTTGAAAGCCCCTCCCCTTTGCGGTATGGTGGCTACATGGACGACTCCTTGGTACAACTTATTACCGAATTACTTGAGAAACTTGATGTACAAGTAGAACACATCGCTCTTGCTCCAGGAACACGAAAGATAATCGCAATCACTTCTCCTGAATCAAAACGGCTCATCGGTCCGCATGGAGAACATTTACGTTCTCTTGCTGCACTTGCACGGCGGCTAGCAGAAACTAAATTTGGTCCGGAAATAAATTTTAGTATCGATGTAAATGGCTACTATGAGCGGCAGATGGAACAAGTGCGCAGCAATGCTCGCATGCTCGCTCAGCGCGCTCGATTGTTTAAGTACGATATTGAAATGAGCCCCATGTCCCCGTATGAACGGTTGGTCATTCACGAACTGTTTGCTGAAGATCCGGAAATCGAAACGCGCTCGGAGGGAACGGGGAAATTCCGTCATGTAGTGCTCCATTATCGCGGCAGTCAGCAGACTACTGTGTAAGGCGGACCCCCCAAAGGCTCCTATCTCCTCGGGAGATGTACATGAGATAGCGATCATCAGGAGAAATAGTTAATTGAGTGATACTTGTCTGTGAGCCCCCGTCTTGTCCTGGTACGGCGATCGCACTGCTCGTATTCCCATTAGAAAAATCTATCCCTTCAATATAATCAGGTATATTTACAATACCTTGATGCCACGCGTCCAAATAACTAGCATCTACGTTTTGGGTTGGCATAGCACAATATAATCGGTAAGTGACCAGAGCATCCCATACACATTTTTCAGGGAAAACATCAAATACAGATACATCTCCTCCGCTATGCAGTAGGTGTACGTAACTCAAATTTACCCCATTGGAGCGAGTTTGGTATAGAATTTCACTTAAATCTTTATTTGCCAGCGCAGTAAGCCCATCCCCATACAGCAGTGGAACAATAGCACCACTTTTTACGCCTACTTCAAATACTATTCCTGGAGTATCTGCTGCTGATTTTGTTTGAAGGATGATCATTTGTGGTGTTGGCCAGGAAATCAGTAATTGAGTGAAGGGTATGGAAAAAAGTTCTCGAGGGTTATGACCATCAACAGCGGCAACATATCCATTTACACCTCCCGATTGATTTTTTAGTAAGTAAGAAATGCTTCCTCCATCAGGAGAAACAGCTAATCCAAGTATATTATCAGGAAGAAACTGCACCTCTTTTGGGGATGATGGAGTAGTGGAGGTTGAAAGAGTGAACCCTAAGTAAATAGTTTTTATTGTATTGGTAGTGTCTACATACTGGAGCAATACCGCATTGCCTCCTTGGGCCCATACTGCCTTTTGTGCACCGGGAATAGTTACATCGGAAATAGTTTCTGGTGCAACACCCGACATATCAAGCGGTACATCAGATACATGCCCAGTATCCTGCATGATAAAACGAGCTATGGTAGTAGTTGGATTGTTTTGTTGAATAAATACTGCACTAGTGACTGGTCCTGGGGATATATTAAAAATTTTTTCGTTTGAATTACTACTTTCTGTAGTTTGACTAGTTAAAGTATTCCCATTTCCAGAAGAAAAAGTAGTATTTCCTGCACTCGGAAATCCGAACGAGCTAGTAGAAACTGGAAACGGAGCACTGGATCTGAAGAATAGAAACCACATCCCTGCACCCAATAAAATGATGATTGCTCCAATACTCAAAAATATAATACGACGTGACATAGATTATTGATTGTATCCGCAAACCCACCATTGCATTGAATTGCTATTTGATCCATAAAGATTTAAACCACCATTAGGATCAGGAACCGCAATACAGGCATTATATTGGATGGTAGTTGGACTTGTGAATTTTTTATTCCACTGTGAACAATTCTGTGTTGGATCATCAGATTGACCAAAACTACCGTGATATGCCAGTTGACACTCCTGTCTATCAGCTTCCAATTCTCCCATAGCAAGAGATTTTAAATCCACAGGATTTTCTGGAGGACAAACCGTCCCCTGACGCTCAACCCAATAACATTTCTGATTTAGTGCTATTTGTTGTTCAATATACGTATTATTTCCATCATTACATATCGTTGTAACGCCATATTCGTTGCAAGTAGTTTTTTGATTTGCTGTTGAAGTGGTATTTGAACCAACAGTAGGAAGAGAAAGACTAATTGTGACTAAACCTGGATTAATTTTATTAAGAATGATATATGCTCCTAGTAATAACAATAGTCCAAATAATGCTGCTTGTATTCTACTTTTTGCCTGAGCTTTTTTCCCTCCTATTTCAGAAGTCATGTAACTAATTCCATAGAACACAAGTACGAGTACCGCAAAAACTACACCAAAAGCTAAAATTAATTTAAAAAATCCATTTACTAGTGTTGGAAAATCTGATGGGTTTCCTAGTTTACTCTGCGCTCCATAAGTAAATGGAAGTGGTTCAAGAGGGGTGTATTGTAATGGTGCAACAGCATTTCCAGAGTTGGGATTTTGTGTGGGTAGAGTTCCAGGAGGGACAGGTTTGGGAGTAGGAGATGGTGCGGGATTAGAAATAGGAGCAGCTGCATATACCGTATATGTTGAACTTACAAATATTATCGAAACAATACTCAGTAATAAAAATTTATTCATATCTTAAAAAGAAAGTGATGATTGTTGGCCGAATAGTAATTGCAAAGCCGTATTTGCTGATTGTAGTATTTGATCACTGTTAGTGTTTTGAATACTGAGTCCCACCGTTGCCTCTCCGGAGGCATTATTCCCATTTTTTCGCAAGGTTAAGATACCCTTATTACTATCGGGTCCAGAAACATCCTGACCATTTACTGTCCATTGATAAGTAAGGGTATTATTTCCCTGTGCATCAGTGGCAAAATAGTATGGTTCTGCTTGTAAAGTCATCTCATTTCCTTGAAATGGAGCACTATTCACTAATCCGGTATCAAAAAGTTCTCCTCGTAATGGGTCTCGTATATAGAATAGTAACTGCGGCGAAGTTGCTGGAATAGTTATATCTCCCTCACCTACTTGTGTGCCATTATAATACACAGCAACAGATACCTCTTCACTACTTTGTAATTGATCTCCTTGGAAGGTAAATGTAGTTTTTCCTAACCCAGACTGTTCAGGTACTAATGTTCCATGCAAACTCCACTGAAAAGAGAGTGCTTTAGAAGAAAGAAAAAATTTATTAACTACAATTTCTGGAAATGCTACTACTGTTACTGTAGATCCAGGACTATATAGAGATAGACCTTTGTAAAATATAGGCACCGAGGTATTTGCTTCCCACACAAGATTTGTTAATGAAGGAGAAATAATAAATGTATGAGTGAATGTTCCTTCACTAGGAGAATTAATTGTTACTGTAATAATATTCTCACTTCCCAATGCTCCTGCGGTAAACGTAAAAGAACTGTCTCCTATTCCAGAACTTAGTATTTTATTATCCTGACTCCAGGTAATAGATGCATTACCTAAAAAAGAACCAACACCAGTTGCTGTTATCTCTATAGATTGATTTGGTCCAGGATTCTGCGGAGTTACACTATATTCTATAGGCGCAGGTTGAGTAGAGTTAGTGACTTGTGCAAGCACCGGCGTTGCCATACTAAAAGTGAATATGAGTAAAAAGGATAGTAATATCCTCATACTACCTATTATGCAGCATATTTTTCAGTTCCAGGAGTAATGCCATCAATATTTCTTTTAGACTGTTTATAGCGTGTTCCAAGTACTACATTATTACTTGGAGTAGATGTTTCCTTTTTTCTATTTTGATTCATACTTTGCGCGGCAGCTTTAGAAGCTCCAATAGCCGCTCCTGCAGCTATTACTTCTGGCCCCCCTTCTACTCCCTTTATTGCACCAGCAACAGCACCTTTTAGTATCTCTGGAGCAGCCTTTTTTAGGTTTTTCGTAGCTTTTTTTACAACAAGACGGAATACCATAACACTCCAAAGAGGCGCAACATCTGAAAAGGGAATTATCTTAGCAAGATAAAATGGCATAACAATCATTCCGTCAAACATACCGCTTATGGCGAAAAGTAATACTATAAATCCTGTTCCAATACTTAGACTGATGGCTATGTTAACAATCATTCCGAGAAATATGGCTATAGGAGTTGCCGCTGGGGCGAGAAGTGGGTCAAGTAAAGAGCCAAGAATACCCCCAACCGCTGCTCCAGCAGTAGTGCAAGTAGTAAGAATTGTACCCCCAAAATGAGCACAAATCTTCCACCCAAGAAGCCCCCCTGTACTCGCACCGCCCAAAGTTCCTGTAAATGCTCCTATAAATCCGAAAAAAACTTCAAGCCCTAATTGAACCAGATCAAGAAATAGTGCAATAAAAAAATACGGAAGTGATCGAATAATTAAACCTTTCATATCTTTGAGGAAGTAGTAATAGCTGCATCTGCGCGTTTATTTCTTAGTGCAAGTATTTGTGAAGGATCTGAAGTAATAATCTGATCTTCAGTGTATGAAGCTATGATTTTAATAGCAACATGTTTCAATCCGGCAAAGAAAATTCCTTCACCAACATCACTTTCAAGTAGTAAGTATTTCTCTTCATCAGAAAGGTTGAATGTTTTCTGTAAATTATCAATAGTGGTCGGTGATTGTTTAAGAAGTAATTGTAGAGAGGAATTGGTAATCATGGGTAATCCATACGGGCTTTTTAAAAAGTCATCAACATCTTGCGTGATAGTAGCAAGACCGAGATAATATTTTCTTCCTCGTTTTGCCATACCGTATAAGAAAGAAGCAGTATCTTCAGATTTCATCATCCACCATGCCTCATCAATAACGAGTAGTCGTTTTTTAAGATCTTTACGAACTGCATTCCATATGTAGTGCGTAATGATATACATCGCAACCGGTTTAAGATCATCTTCCATATCACGCACAGAAAAAACGACAAATTTCTTGTTTATATCAACATTTGTTGATTTATTTATGAATCCAGACCAAGTGCCTTGTGTGTATTTTGATAATCTTTGTACCAGAGATTCGCTTCCTTCAATACTGCGTAACACCATTTCAAAATCTGAAAGTAATGGTGGTTCAATCTGTGTGAAGTCTGATTCAATAGTTATATCTTTCAGTGCGTACGTTTCGGTAATAGCTTTATCAATAATCGCATCTTCTTCTGGAGAAAGACCGCCAAGCATGATTCGGAATAAACCAACCAGTGAAACGATATTACTACGTAGTATATCTGCAGAACTCTCATCTTCTCTTGGATGCGGTAAATCAAAAGGGTTTATATGATCTTCTGAATTAAGAGAAATATTGAAGTATCTTCCACCGACTGCTTGTGAAAGAAATTCGTATTCTCGTTCTGGGTCTATAACAATAACTTCCGTATCAAACATTAATGTGCGCAATATTTCTAATTTAGTCGCATATGATTTTCCTGACCCTGATTTTGCAAAAATAACAGAGTTATAGTTCTCCAAACTAAAACGATCAAATAGTATGAGTGATGCATTATGTCTATTTACTCCATATAAAATTCCTTTATCAGAAGTAAGATCGAATGATACAAAAGGAAACACTGAAGAAAGTGGAGATGAGTTAAGTTTCGTTTGTATAGCAAGTTCATTACTTGCAATGGGAATTACACTACGAAATCCCTGCTCTTGTTGAAATAAAGCTGGTTTTACATATACCAATCGAGATTCAAGCATAGATTTAATTTCACTCTCTGCCTTATCAAGCTCTTCAGTTGTGGAAGCATAGATAGTGATATAAATACTTACATTGAAAATACGTTCCTGAGCTTGTTGGAGTTGATCTCGTAGATTTTCAAGATCTTGATATGCAGTATCGAGTATTGGATCTCGTACCAATCCTTTTTCTTCCCTGGTCATTATTTGACTCTGCACCTCAGCTACTTTTTTCTGAAATTTCTTAAGAATATCTGCAGAATCTATTGGTTCAACAAAAATAGAAATATCCAGTACTCGGTCCAAGTTAATTACCGGAGCGAACCAACTATCAGTAAGTGTTCTTGGATATGACATAACAAAAAATGTTCTAGCAATTTTGTCTCCCAGATTAATTTCTCGAGGAGTTATTTTTAATGCTGAAGGAGCAATAATGTCTTGTAATTCAAGCACGCCTTGTTTGTATATTTGTTCAGGAAGTATTGGTGTAACTACCGGTGCAGTAGTTGGAGATGATTTATTTTTTAAAAAATCAAACAGTGCCATATTATTTTTGCACTATAGCTTGTAATGGTTTTTCTAGTTCTCCTGGATTGAATAATTTATAAAATAATTCAATCATTTCTTCTGTGCCCAATGCCACAACACGCACACCGGTACGTACCAACCCTTGTTCAATAACAGAAATTCTCTGTTCTAATTGTGTTTGATACTGTTCAAATTGTTCATCAGTTAGTGTAATAGTTGCATTTGTTCCTGGAATAAGTGTATTTAGACTATTAAGTATATTTCCTTTAGCAATAAACGGAGGATCGTATGGTACTACGATGAAGAAATTTTTTGCCATGATATTGGCACGTTCTGTGAAATCTTTAATAAAAGTTATATATTCTCGTATCTGAATTTTCATTAAATCATCCAATTCTGCGGCATACCGCTCTTCCAACAATGCAACATATGGGCGTATATCCAAATCTCTGGATTCAATAAAAAACTGTACTGGAAACTCTAATGAATTCAGAAAATTCTGAAATTGAGCAATAATAGCTTGTTGTTCATCAGTACTTTTTAAAGAAAGATTAATGGAAGAAGCCATAAGCAAGGAGCGCAATTGTCCATTTTTAAGGATTACAATACCATCCCGCACTTCTTTAATAGGGACAAAATTTTGAGTTGCTTGTGCTGTTACTGTGGCCATATTTATATTTTAAAATCCTTGGAATCACTCTCTTCTTGTAGTGCTTTTGTTTGATCTTTTATATTGAGTGACCAAGATAATTCTTTGAGTTTATTTTGTGAAAGTTTCGGAACTTCCACTGAGGAAGGAGCTATCATTTTTGTCCCTTTTTTTGTAACAGTTTGTTCTCGTTGTTTCCACAAATATAACTTTACTCCCAGCGCATAGGTGAATGCATGTTCTAAGGTATTAATGAGTGGTTGCTCGTTTATTTTATAGAATGCAAGTGCAACAGACAGTGTTACAACTGGAATTGCAGCAGGAATAGCGATATATAGTGGTAGTAAGGTAAAAAAAACAAGACACAATCCCCCGCCGCCAGCCAGGTAAATAAACTGTTTTAAGGTAAGGGGACCAAATATCTTATCCTCTACCTCGATAAACTGAGGAACTTGATACTGCACAGTATTAAGTATATCGCAGATTCTACTCTATTGGTTCTCGATACGGGTCAGTTTTGTAGGCTGATTCAGGATGTGTTTGTGGAGGTGTAAGCTCTTGTGATACAGGAGAATCAATTTTAGGTAACCGTTGCGTAACTGGTGTTGAGAGAGCTGTATCCACACTCAGTGGCAATGTTGTATGTACAGGTTGTTCTTCAGAATTAGGATTAATAACAGTATTCGAGCTAGTTATAGTCGGTGCTGTTTCTATAGAATGTACCTGTTCTTGTGGAATACTATTTTCCATATCCTTACGAATCTTGCTGAGCAATAATTCATCTACATCTTTCGCTATAGACGCGGCCGTATCTGGAGCAACCTCCAAACTTTCAGCAATATTTGAATTAAAATCCTCGGGTTCTATAAAACCTAATATGAAAGAAACCACTTCATGTTCCAAATTACCCAATTGATCAAGATGCAGTCCGTGTTTCTCACCTATTTTTGTAAGAATATCTCCCATCTCTTCACTGTAGATGAATTCTTGTGTTGTTTTTGGTAATGCGTGCAAACGAGCAACTGCATCTTCAGATGAATATATGCTTGTCATATAAATATATAGTACTATATTACGCTTCTTTCTTTTTAATAATATCCATTTGTCCTTCTTGTGTTTCTCCGGTAAGACGGGAGATATGCGTTGGCGTTTCTCGGACTGTTTTTTCAAGATTTTTTAGTGCGCTATGTATTTGTTGTGCTGTATCAAGATCTATCTTTGCTGCGAATGTCTTTTCTTTGTCCTTAGAATTCTTTGCTTGTGTAAGGGCAAACTTATATCCATCAACATTGCTTTGTGATTTAGAGAGTGCATCACTCACTGTTTTTGCGGTAAGTCGAGATCCATTTTTAATTTCTAATGGAAGTTTATCAAGCGGAAGTTTCAATGTTGTTTGCAATTCATCCAATTTCTTAAGAAGTTTATCTCCTGTATTTATTGAAGCCTCTACCGAATTTGATTTTATTTGTTGCGGCAAATTTGCAAGCGCTTGCTCAACAGCTGCACGCTCTGGAAGTATATTTTTCCATTGTTCATTTTCTGCTAGCCACTTTTGAGATTCTTTTATCCATTGCTCTTTAATATCTTCTGGTATTGGCAAAGATTTAGAGTGGAGGTCTTTTCGGATAAGAGATCTTTGCATTATCTCTTTACTACGTTGTTTTCGAGCTTCAGTTTGAGCTTCAATCTGAGCATCAAGTTGAGCACGTTTTGTTTCCAATGCCTCCTTGCTTTTATTACTCCAAATACTTGTAACTTGTTCTTTTGTATCTTTTCGTATATTGTCATTTTCTTCAATACTACTTTTCTTTTGTTGTTTGGTAATAATGGGAGCAATTGTTTGAAGTGGTTTATCTATTGTTACCATTCTTGCAAGCGTTTCTATCTCCTTCGTTTTCATATTTGTGATTCGGTTGGCATCTTTTTGATCAACTTTTTGGTTGTTAGTTAGAGCTTCGTGTACTCGTGTAACCGCTTTTTTATTTTCAGCATCACGGAAATTCTGATTTTCTTCCACGTTTCGTTTATATGTACGGTTTAGGAATGAGTTTCTTGATTCAAGACCAAGAACATTCTTATCCATAGCAGCCCTTGTAGTTTTTTCTCGGATTGTATGGCCGAGTTTTGTATTTCCAAAAGAGGACAATCTGAATTTCTCATCCACTTTCTGTAATCCTAGACCTACACTGCCGTGATATACTTCATTTGCTCCACTTTTTGCCACACCAACTGCAGCTCTCGGTATCATTGTGGACCATTTTTGGACTTGTCCGGTAACACTGCCAGCAATTTTATGTGCAAATTTGTTTCCTTCAGCAGCGATAACGTCCACTGACTGTAGACCGAAAAATAGCATTGCCATCACGATACCTAATCGTATAACTAATGCTGCAATACCAATAAATAATCCTTGATTTGGATTCCCAAATATTTGTGTAGCAATATCTCCCTTAAGACCATTACTCATGTTTGTCGCCGTTTCTACTAAAATGTAAAACATGAAAAGAAATGCAGCGGGGTAAATAGAAAACTCTATAAGTGCTTTTTGCCAGCGATCATACAAAGAGGAACCCTTACTAAGGGCACGTGCTGCAAACGCAAGAGGTGCAAGAATTAATACAAACCAAAGCACAATTGTACGCATAAGAAACTTAACTCCTGCAGTAGTAAATGCAAATATCAAAATCCAATATGCAGCAGCCACTGCTATAAATAAAGTAGAGAGTGTAATAATCTCAGTGACTGTACCAAATGCACTAAATCCTAACTTGTCTTTCCAGCTTTGGAAGGCAGTGTTATCAAACATATGCTGTAATCCAATTTCATTCATGATTGGTTCAGTAAGATCTTTTGTTCCGGCACTTGAGAAACCGCCTATACCTCCTAACACTGATGTTAAATTAGAGGCAGCTCCCCCTTCTGTTTCAAACGCTGGAGCTGAAATGACATTATAAAATTCGATTCCAAGAATATTTCCCACATCAATAACGACGCGGGTAATCAGGAAGCTAAAATTCACCAAAAGTGCCATCACAATAAGCATTGAAAGCATGCGCATAGTGCCACCAGTCTCAGCTTCAAATAGGATTGTTATGGCTATGTAAATCAGAATAAAAAGAAAAGCCATATTGGCTATACTCAATGCCGTTTGCCACCCAGTTGAAAGAAAATCAATAGCGTATCCGCTACTGCTTAAACTCAGTTTTACAATAAGGTCAAATACATACGCAATAATAAATGCAGCATCTGCAGATAGTGCGGGAATGATATAAACTAATCCGGTAATACAAGTGCCGAGATCTGTACAAAAGTTATCTGGTATTAAACTACCTGTGGTATATGTACCTGCGCCATACGTAATTGCAGGAGCAAAAGAAGCTATTACTACAATAGCTATCATGCATAAAATTAAAATTTTACTGTATGATTTATGTGCCAAATGCATAACATTGTTGCAGCTGCGTGCTTGTATCTTGGTTTATGGTTGCAAGCTGTGATTGTAATGTGGTGCGATTCTGTTGCGCGGTAGTCAAATCAGTAACCGTAATGAGTGATCCGTTAGATTGATCTGTGGTATAGGTTGTTTGTACCGTTTGCACGTCAGATGCTGAGTTTGCATTTAGTACCTGTGTTTGTAATTGTTGCAATAGTGCAATAGCGCTATTAGCAATAGTTATTTGATTATTATCTGCATCTACTTGTTCTTGAAGGGAGGTAATTTGCGCTTCAGTACTTGAAGCATTTGCTGCTGCTTGTGCTTGTTTATCAGCTGAAAATGCAGTTGAAGTAGCAGCTGATCCCCAACAATTTGCAAGTGTTTGTAGTTGTGCTTGTGTATTTTGTATATCTTGAATAGATCCTTGTTCTATATATCCATATTGCTGTGCCGTATTTGTATCTCCCTGCATTTGTGTCAGTAGTTGTTGAGCAAGGTCTGCCCCTGGTTGTGTTCCTCCGCCTGTGGAAGACGGTCCTCCTCCAGAAAGATTAGAAACACCCCCTTGGAGAGCAGTTTGGATAAGTTGATTCATAAGTGCACTGATAATCTGATCAAAATCTTGTGCTGCATTTAATTGATCAATCGGCGCACCAAGTGTTTTGCTAAGCTGGTTAGCAATAACAGTGCCTGGGGTAGTGACTGTACAATGGCACCCAACGGGACATACAGTGCCAACATTGGAACTTTTTGTTCCTTGTTGTTGATTCGCACAACTATTTACTTGGTAAATACTCAAGAATCCTTCCGGAGAAATACTTTGTGAAAGCTTCTGATCTGCTTGCGAAATAGCTCCTTGTAATCCCGAGCTTAATTGAATATATGCACCAAAGGGATTGTTAAGTGGTGCATTGGTAAGTGAAATAAGTGCAGGCCATCCTCCAGCAGAAAAATCGCCATGTAAGAAGTTAGTTATATTAGACGTTACCTGGTTTAAGGTACAAGAATTGGTGCTAGTAGGAGGAGCTTGGCTTGTGGCATAGCTTTGTGCAACTGCTATTTTTACTTGCAATGCAAATGGACTACATAGGAATGAGAAGTTACTGCTCTGTAAATACGCACCAGCGGCCTGATTAGCTGCATCAGCAAATATCTGCTGGTAATCTTGAACAAAGGTAGGAGAACCATGGAATCCACTGTTTATCCAATTCACCGTATTTGCAGTAATTTGATTGAGAATGGTTCTGGCAAGATAACGTGCCATGCAGCTCAAAAATTGATTACCAGCAACAGTGTTTTGCTGCGCAGTATTTTGTGCTGCATTAGCAGCGGTAATTCCAGCTGCTAGTTCAAGAGGAACATCAGATACATGAACCCCTAATGCTGCATTTGCTGTTGCCGATGCGCCTACTGATGTTCCCGCTGCCCCTCCTAAAGAATCTGCAGTTGCTTGTTCCTGTACAAGGAGTGAGCATGCAGCTGCAGTAATGCCTGCATCAAGTAGTGTGCTCGTAATACCCCCTCCTGTATTTCCTCCGCCTCCAGTGATAGTTCCAGGGTTAGGGTTGAATATATTTCCTGAACCGGTTGGGCTTGAACTACTCACACCATTGATAGGTGTGGGGTTGAATGGATTTCCACCGCCAGGAATCCACACACCTCCTATTGGAGTAGTGGTTGCCGGATTTCCTCCATTAGGACATTCTGCACATGCGCTTCCTTGTGCACAGGTTTGTGTAGTGATGTGGCATGACCCATCTGTGTTTTGCGTGCCATCAGTACATGTTTGTGTTCCATCATTTCCACAGGAACAAGAAAAACTACAAGTGCCTCCAACAGGGGTTGTGGTAGTGCCTGGTCCAGTTATTCCAGTACCTCCTGTTCCTGGTGGTGATCCGCCAGTACCTCCCGGATACCCTCCACTACCTGAATAGACAGGATACGTATATTGTCCACCTGTATAGGTGCCGTTTTGTGAAGATCCAACACCAGTATTGTTATGGTTGATAAAACCAGTAAAAGTATTGAATAGCGAACCAAGACCAGTTAAAACACCAGAAGTTCCATACGCTAGTGGATTTCCAGATCCACCAGAACCTTGATTTTGGGTTACCCCAACATTTGATGTATTTACACCAGTAGTAGTACTAGTGCTGCTAGTTTGTTGCTGTTGTCCAAGATACCAAAGCCATAAAAAAAGCAGTACTGCTGCAATTAGTAGCGCTCCAATGAGTATCCAAATAATGCGTTTAACGGTTGGGTTCATGGTGTAGGAGGCAAGAATACATTCCACACATTTCCTGGCTCAGTACTCTTAAAAAGTATACCGTCTCCTTGAAATTGTTGAGCAATATTTGTGAACACTCGATTTTCTTCTGAGATCAGAGAACTAAATTGATTGAGTGATATCATTCCTCGTAATGGATCACTCAGTAGGGTTTCCATGCCGACAATATTTTCTGCAGCTCCTTCAAAATCATTCACGATTATCAAATGAAGCGGTACCACTGTTTGTGGTACTGGAACTTTAAGTAAGGCTTGTGCTAATGTTTTGTATTGTTTTGCAAGTGGAGGAAGCGCTTGTAGTGCTTTTGGATCATTGTTATCTGCTGCATTTCCAACCGCTTCAAGTACGGCGAAAGAATTTGCGCCTGTATATTGCTGCATAATTGTCATCACTTCGTTTCCATATGCATGCAAGTTTGCATTTGAACTGCTTACTATAGTGAGATCTTGTTGTGTGTAGGTTACTGAAGCACTTTTAGGGATTTGAGCAGTTGCATCAGCAAGAATGGCTTGCTGTGTAGGAGTATCATTACCAAGTCCTTGTGATTGTGCGTTAGTAAGTTCAATCAGGAGAGTTCGTCCTACTGTATCCGTCAAATTAGCTGTCTGCGCTTCTTTAAGAATTTGATTTATATCTGACTGACTTACTGGTTGTGGAAGGCTAGAAGAAGCATTTTGTGCCTGTATAGTAGCAAGTGTGTCTTGCCAAGAACTTGTATCAGTAGGAGTATTTGCCACTCCAATATTTCCTGCTGTTTGCGGTTCGGTAATACGCTGAGCAGCGTACACTAACCCAGTAGCCAAAAGGAGTGAGCCGACAATCAAAATAAATTGTGTACTGGGTAAATAACGCTGAAATGACTTCACTTCTTTAGTATACTATTAAAAGTATGCGATTCCCTTCTTATTTTTTTCTCTCCCTCATATTGGTAGTCGTTCTGATGGTGCCAACCTATACATTTGCTGCATTTGGTTTTTCATTTGGGGGTAAAATTACTTCTCCGCCCTTACCATGCGCTAATATACCCGGTGCATTCCAAATGATGGTACTCAACGAGCTTTTGGTGCCAGTACCTATATCGGTTATTTGGGCCCCTCCGCCACTTACTCTGACTTTTCTTGCTGGACCCCCGACTCATGTAGGGCAAACAGTACTAGGTGCTGCATCACTTACTCCTACTACCTGTGTTGTGGCTGGTATTCCTCTGCCGGGATTTCTTATGCAAATTGTTGGAACCAGTGTCTTGTAGTGCAAGCGCAAGCCACTGCTCCAGTGAGATATCTTCTGCACGTGCCTGTTGTGGAATACCATCTGCTTGTAATGCTTCTGATACCTTTTCTCCAAATATCATTTCTATATTTCGTTTTAATAATTTTCGTTTTTTTCCGAATCCTGCATGTACTAGTGTAAAGAAGTGTTCCTCATGCGCTCTGTTGCTGAATCGTTTTCGCGAAATATCAGTAATACTTAGTATCGCCGAATCTACCTTAGGTGGCGGTGTGAATGCTCCGCGTGGAACACTAGAAACGATATGCGGAATGCCATATGCTTTTACAGAAAGGGACAGAATACTTTCTTTTGTATCTCGAACAATTCGCCGCGCTACTTCTTTTTGTAATAGAAATACAATTTGTGTTGGTTGGTGTTTTGCAGTGAGAAACAGTTTCAGTAATGCTCCAGAGATATAGTAAGGAATATTTGCAATTACTTTATATGACTGAGGAAGTTTCAGATCTGCAAGCCGTACTTCCAATATATCGGCTTCAATAATACGAAATTGTTTTTTTTGTATCTCTTTACTAAATATAGTAGTGAGCGTAGGTATCAATCGCCGATCTTTTTCAATCGCTATGACATGAGCGCCTCGAGCAAGCAACTCCTTAGTCAACACACCTTCTCCTGGACCGATTTCAATCACAGTATCTCCAGGGGCTACCGCACCTGCGTCAGCGATTACACGTACGTAATGTGACGAATGAAGGAAATGCTGTCCGAGCGATTTTTTCTTGTACATAGTTTAATCGATATAAATATCCTCCTCATTGTTTTTATTCGGTTGCTGGTAGTACAGGAGTGCTTCTGGTATGTCGGAGAGAAATTGCGATGGTTCCGTAGCGAGCATGGTACCGAATACTGTACGGTATGCGGCATAGGACAAGAATACCTGTTTTTGCGCTCTGGTGAGAGCTACGTACATCAACCTCCGCTCCTCTTCTTTGTCGTCAGGACGCTCCCCTTCCTTTTCATACGGAAACAACCCTTCTTCAAGGCCGGTGATAAATACATACGGAAATTCAAGACCTTTTGCTGCATGTACGGTCATGAGACGCACTGCGTTTGTTTCCTCCTTCAATTCATCCTGATCGCTGGCAAGTGCCGCCGCATCCAAAAACAGTTCCAAGCCTTCTTGTGGCGGATAGTGGTCATATCGCGCTGCCAATGAGACAAGTTCACGTATGTTCTCCAGGCGCTCCTGTCCTTCAATCAGATCTTTTTTATAGAGCATTTCAAGTCCGGTGTGGGTGCAGACGAAGCGAACGAGCTGTGATGGAGTAAGTGTCTTTGTCGCATCGCCAATATGCGCAAGCAATGTACGCAGCTGCGCAATAGTAGTTTTGGTGCGTAAGGGCAGTGTATCTTCTTTTCCAGAAAGCAATTTCATGAGGGTGACCTTTCCAATACCGCGTGCTGGTGTGTTCGCAATGCGAATTAAATCTTGTGAAGTGCCGCCAAGGCTTGCGCGGATATATGACAGCACGTCCTTCACCTCTTTGCGTTCAAAGAAGCGAGTTCCAAGGACTTGATAAGGGATCCTCCGCTGCAAAAGAGCTTCTTCCAAGGCACGTGATTGAAAATTTGCCCGATACAGCACAGCGCACATATTCGGCGCTTTCCCTTCCTTGATCAGAGTTGCAATTGTCTCGGCAACAAACCGCGCTTCATCTGTTTCAGTAACTGCTTGATACAGTGTGATACATTCTCCTACTCCGTTACGCGTATATAGGTTTTTTTCTGGTCGAAATGTATTCTTCGCAATTACTTCGTTTGCCGCGGCAAGAATTGTCTGTGTTGATCTATAGTTTTCCTCCAGCATGACCATTTTTGTATGCGGAAATGTTTGTTCAAATGCCAGGAGATTTTTTATCTGTGCGCCACGCCAGCTGTAAATCGTTTGATCAACATCTCCCACCACACAGATATGGTGCTCTTTCCCCACGAGTAGCTGCATCAAACGTGCTTGCACGCTATTTGTATCTTGGTATTCATCGACATGTATGTAACGCCAACGATGTTGATATGCACTGCGTACGGAAGGATGTTCTTCAAGTAATCGTACAGCGTAATACAACAAATCATCAAAATCGACCGCTACCTCTTTTCGCAAGGTATCCGCATATCTACGCCATACTGTCGCTGTGGTGTGGTCATAACTATGTTCTGTGTGCTCAGCAAATTGCTCGACCGATATTCCCTCCCCTTTCTGTCGGGAGATGCGTCCTAACACTGCACGTGGTTCCATTTCTTCCAGCGCTCCAACTTCTTTAAGTGCTTCCTTCACGGCGCGCAGAGAGTCATTTCGGTCATAAATCGACGGCCGGCGAGGAAATCCAAGCAGGCGTGCATGCTCTTTGATCATAAGTAGTCCTAATGAATGAAACGTGGAGACAAAGGGCGTTTCTGCTATACCCTGTTCTTTCAAAAGCAGTGCATGGATGCGTTCTCGCATTTCTGCCGCCGCCTTATTCGTAAAGGTAATCGCTAGTATCTCTCGAGGATCAATTCCTTGCTGCACAATTCGCAAAATTCTATGAGCAATGACGCGTGTTTTTCCCGCTCCTGCTCCGGCAAGGACCAATAGCGGACCTTCCGTGGTCATCACTGCTTCTTTTTGTGCATCATTAAGCGTATCCATCCTCCTACTCTACAACTTAACGCTATCCACAGCTGTCAAACGGTGAAGTTGACTCCCTTAGGTGCTTCGATATAGTGGAATAGTACCGTACGATAGAGGATAAATATGGCTTAGTTAAGCCATTTTTTTCTGAAAACATGAAATTCCTGTTAAGAAAACGCTTATAGCATCTCACAAAACACCCCCTTTTCCGACGGTTGAGCCGTTTTTCTCGAAAAAGGCAAAAAAAGCATTATTTTACACTCTTTTTATCGGAGCAGCTTCCCTCTCGTTCCTTATTCCTGTTCTGGCAGAAGCAGATATCTTTTCGGCTACCGATGTTGTTCCTTTTTCCGATGCTTCCAGTGGTAGTTATAACTCTCAAGACTTGCCACTTCCCGTTCCAGCAGTTAATACCGATCCTACCGTCGCAACCTCTGATACCTCCATTGTAGTATCAGACGGCTCTGCACTGCTTGCGCAAGCAGGTCCTGATGGTACACAGGCAGACATTGCAGAGCATCCAACCTCTTCGCAAATTAGCGTATACACCGTGCATTCTGGGGATACGCTTTCGAGCATTGCCAAGCTGTTCAATGTTTCAGTAAACACGATTCGATGGGCAAACGATATTAAAGGAAACCAAATTCATGATGGTGAAACGTTGGTTATTCTGCCAATCACCGGAATACTGCATACGGTTACAAAAGGAGACACGCTAGCTTCTCTAGCAAAAACATATGGTTCGAATGCGCATGATATTGCCCAATACAACAATCTTGTAGATGGCCAAGCGCTTGCCGCTGGAGATACTATTATCATTCCTGATGGAGAACTGAGCGCGTTTTCCAGCGGTTCTACTGGAACAACGAGCGGTGGTAAATGGAATGTCATGCTACAGCGAGCGCGTAACGGCGAAACAACTGCCCCTGTGCATGGTACCGGCGGCCCTGATCTTGCAAACTATTTTATTTGGCCACTTGCTGGCGGACATCTCACACAAGGGTTACATGGATTTAATGCAGTAGATATCGGAGCACCAAAAGGAACTCCTATTTATGCAGCAGCAGCTGGCACGGTCATCATTGCGCGCGACAATGGCGGATGGAATGGAGGATATGGAAATTATGTGGTTATTCAGCACCCGAATGGTGTTGAAACGCTGTATGCCCATGCAAGTAAAGTATTTGTCTCGGCTGGCGACACAGTCTCCCAAGGACAACAAATTGCTGCAGTAGGAAGGACAGGCGAGGCAACTGGAACACACCTTCATTTTGAAGTGCGCGGTGCGCAAAATCCATTTGGAGATCTCGCGCTTGGTCAGTCTGAATAATGTTTAGTGGCTTATCCGTGTAGTACGCAGGTACGCGCTGCAGGTTGCACATCCAAACGCTCTGCCTCAATAGAGACACCGCATATCTCGCACGTTCCATACGTCCCTTCCTCTATGCGTGCAAGCGCGTGCACAATATCTTCTCGTCGCGCTTGCAGTACATCAAGCTCATCCTGTTGCTCCTCATACTCTTCTACTCGGTCGGCAAGTTCGTCAGGCTCTGTTGCACTAGTATCTATGCTTTGCAGGCGTACTTTCCATGATTCAGTTTCAGTATCGTATATACCGAGCTCTGCTAATTCTCTTTCTACCGTGGCTAGTTCTGCAAGCAGCAGTTCTTTTGTATGCGATGTGTCCATGCTGAAAGTATACACTACTGGGTTACAGGGGCTTTGGTAAGCCGAGTAATAATCTGATGCAGTGTATCATTCGACGTGGTAATGACTAAGGTGTGCGCGTCTAAGAACGTCCACAACAGTGATGGATTCCCGGCGCTATCTACAATCTCTCTCACATCATGGTTTTGCAGTATGCCGTCTACGAATGGACTTTGTAGTACTGCCTGTGCAGTCGTGGTACTTTGCTGTGTCGAAGCAGTCGTCGTCCCAAACAGTGGCGAAAGATCCTGTTGCATAGTCGGTTCCCAGGCGAGCATACCGGCATATGCTTGCGTATATGAATCAATAGTAAAAATCAAAAATGGTTCATTGTTTGGATACGCATATACGCCGAGTACAAATGACGGTTGCAGGGTATCTATGAGTGTTTGCGGTGCATTAGGGGCAATAATGGAGAGAAATGTTTGTGCATCCATAGCCTGCTGTCCTACAGCATCAGTAGTTACCAACAGTCGCTCTACGAGCCCAAGCGGAAGAGAGAGATGTGCACTTGCCTGAGTTAAAGTGCCAAGAGCGTCCGTTGCAGAGGTTGACGTAGCAAGTACCACCGCTTCTGTGGTATCAACAGAGATAATAGGTGTTGACGGTTGTGTTGGTGTGGGAACACTGCGTCCAGTCATGATGGCATAGAGAATTAATCCTGCAGCAGCGCTCAAAATAAGTACACCAAGCACCAGCAAGGCAGCTGTTTTTATAAACGAGGTTGCAGTGCCCGCAGTAAGCGGCTGCTGCGCGCGTCGGTTCGCTTCTGCAGCCGCAATGCTTACCACAGAAACATTATTGCGCTCCACTGCTGCCTGAATATCCCCTTGATAGGTTTCGAGTGGTTTCACTCCTTCAACTGCGGGAGTAACTGGTTCGGGTATATCGGGTAGTTTTGGTGCGGTCGCCTGAAATGGTGTCTGTTGGTCCGCAAGTACCTCTGCCGCGTCAACACGATCTGCGCTTTGCGACGTGTGCACCTCCTTCTTTGGAAGCAGGATGGCGTCAAGGTCTATAGGTTGCCTAGTTTCCTTCTTCGGTTCTTCGTGGTTGTTCTGGTTTGGTTCCATGTGTGGGTTGAATGCCTTTTTTACGCAAGAAATCTGGATCTACCGCTTTAATGGAGAGATTCACGCGGCCTTTTTCGTCTATCTCTTTAATCATAACGCGTACTTGTTCTCCGATCGAAAGCACATCGCTGGGACGAGTAACGCGAAACGGTGCGATTTCAGATACATGGACAAGTCCTTCCCCGTCTTTCCCGGGACCGATACGTACAAACGCGCCAAAATCCATGAGACGGGTTACTTCCCCGTCATACACTTCTCCCGGCTTGTATTCTTTTACCAGCGCTTCTATGAGTGTTTTTGCTTTTTGTGCAGAGCCGTTTTTCCCGGTAATGAACACTGCACCGTCATCTTCAATGGTGATATCTTCTACGCCGGATGCATCTTTAATGCCGTTAATGGTCTTGCCTCCGCCGCCAATCACCAAGCCGATTTGATCCGGACGAACGGTAAGAGTAACGATTTCAGGGGCACGAGGAGAAATATGAGCACGCGGTGCCGTGATTTCCTGTTCAATGCGATCAAGGATCTGCATGCGTGCTTTCTGTGCAGCATGAAGTGCTTCAGTAAGTATGGAGAGCGGCACGCCATCCAATTTAATATCAAGCTGAATGGCAGTGATCCCTTTGCGTGTACCAGCTACCTTGAAATCCATGTCACCAAACTCATCCTCTGGTCCTTGAATATCTGTCAGCACCTTGTAGTTCGTTTCTGATTGCATCATGAGTCCCATAGCAATGCCGGCAACGGGGCTACTGATAGGTACACCGCCATCCATAAGCGCCAGAGTGGATGCGCATACGGAACCCATAGAAGTGGAACCATTGCTTGCCATGCATTCAGATACCAACCGTATGGTATAAGGAAACTGCTCTTTTGAAGGAATTACCGGATATAGTGCTTTTTCAGCAAGCGCTCCGTGACCGATCATGCGTCGATTCAATCCTCCCATGCGCCCTGTTTCTCCCGAAGAAAATGGAGGAAAATTGTAGTGATGCATGAACCGCTTCTTTACTTCGTGTGCTTCCATCGTATCGATAATCTGAGAATCTTCAGGCCCTCCTAAGGTAAGGGCGGTGAACACATGGGTGCCGCCTCGATAGAAAATACCTGATCCATGAAGTACCGGAGACATGCCGCCGGCTTTTGCAAAAAGCGGGCGCAATTCATCAAATGCTCGATTGTCAGCACGTTTTTTTTCCTGAACGGCACCCTGGTGAATGATGTTGTCCACCTGTGTCTCAAAAAACGTTTTTGCAACGGAGGAAGCAAGAGCCGGTTCTGTTTGAGCAGCTACAGCCACCCACTCTTTTTCCACCGTGTGAATGGCATCTTTTCCAGGAATGCCGCAAAACACCGCATCTCGGAGTTTTTCTGCAAAGTTATCTGCAAACTGTTGCGTAAGGGTTGCGGGCAATGTAGGCGCTTCTACTGCTCGCTTCGTTTTTCCGATTTCCTCTACAATGTGTTGTTGAAACTGAAGTAACTTGTCATGTTCGACAATTGCTTGCGCAAATCCTTCTGCAACTGCAGCTTCATCAAGCTCTGCTGCTGCTACTTCAATCATGTTGATCGTTCGATCTTTTCCGCAGGCAAGCACATCGAGTACCGTGTCAGGGTTCTCTCGTTGTGCGTAGGTAGGGTTCACCGTAAACGTACCGTCTCGGTGTTTTCCAATGCGCACTGCAGCTACCGGTCCATTCCAAGGAATATCGGAAGTGGCAAGTGCAAGAGAAGCTGCATTCACCGCGATAGCATCTGGATCATCCTCATCGAGGGCAAGGATGGTGATGATTACCTGGACCTCATTGCGCAGGTACTGGGGAAACAAAGGACGGATGGTTCTGTCCACCACTCTGCCGGAAAGAATCGCTTCTTCAGAAGGACGACTTTCACGGCGCATGAATCGAGAGCCTAAAATGGCTCCTGCAGCATAAAATCGCTCTTCATAATCGACAGTGAGCGGAAAATAATCAATATCATCGCGTACTCTGGTGCTCATCACCGCAGTGGCAAGCACGGCAGTGTTGCCGTATCGCAGAATCACCGATCCGTTTGCTTGCTCTGCGAGATCGGTAAATTCTGCGGTCAATGTTTTACCGCCAATCTCCGTGGAGAACGTTTTACTGTGCATGGATTTTCAATGTTAGGTCTCCGGATTTTAGACTTCAAATGCTATTTGAAATCTACCTATCCGAAGGCCGACGAATAATATAAAACTGTAGCAAACCACTCTCATCGGAGCAAACAGTACGGTATACTACCTGATATGAAAACAGTACTTACTTGGGGTTCTGTAGTGCTTGGTATATTTTTTATCGGGCTTGCTGTGTATTATTGGCGCACACCCGCAGGGTTACTCCCCTCTTACTTGCCTGGCTACCTTGCCGGTTCTGCGCACGCGCATTTTAAACACGGTCTCGCGTCACTTATTCTCGGCCTCTTTCTCTTTATCGTTGCCTGGTTCAATAGCGCACCGAAAAAATCAGTGCAATAGTGATACGCAAATCGTAATAAGACCGACCGCTGCACAGTAATACGCAAAAGGGATGAGCGTATGCGTTTTAAAGTAGCGAGTTAAAAATCGCACGGAAACATATGCACCGAGTGCGGCAGCCCCGGCACCGACCACAAATATCATCATATTCACCGCTTCTCCTGAAAGCGCTAGTTCCGGTATTTTTAATACGCCAGCAGCGAAGATAATGGGTGTTGCAAGCAAAAATGCATAACGAGCTGCATCTTCATGTGAGAGTCCAACCATAAGACTTCCTGCAAGAGTGGCGCCTGTACGTGAAAATCCAGGCAGAAGTGCCAAGCACTGCACCAATCCAATTTTGATTGCCTCTATCCAAGAGAGATGAGCTACTCGTTCGTAACTATGACTCTCTTGGATTGGTCTACGATGTATAAACCACTCAGCTATGTACAGCACAATACCATTTCCGATAAGGAAGTATCCAGCGTACAACGGTATTGCAAAAAGCATAGAAAATTGTTTTTCAAACAAAATACCTAGAATTCCTACTGGTACAGAACTGACGATCAGTAACCACCCGATACGTGCATAGGTGTCATCTTGCCGTATTTCCCGTGTGCGAAGTGAACGTCCTAATCCTTGCAGAATTAATTTCCAATCAGCAAAGAAAAAGAGAAAGAGCACAAGCGCGGTGGCAATATGAGTGACGACGATAAAAGTGATGAATACAGGGTCTTGTTGATCAAGATGCCATCCTACCAGACTAGGAATGATAACGCTGTGTCCAAGGCTTGATATAGGAAACAGTTCGCTGATGCCTTGCACGAGCCCCAATATGAGCGCTTGAAAGACAGAAAGCATGCTGTTTTTAATTTTCTCCCGACATTTTTATAGCTGGATCTTCACCATCTTCATACGTATCGGCCGACTCATCAGGAAGAGATGTATCTTCTTTTGTGCCGGAGGAGAATCCAGGCATCCAGTGCCCATGTCTGCCAATGAGGTAATTGCGCGGATTGTCACAAATATCGATAAAATCGTCCGCCGCTTCCCGCAAACTAGTAGAAGATGATTTTCCAAACGCAATTACTTCCACCTGACAGCCGTGCGTGTACCTGAGGTACTCCACTAAGGGTACAAAATCTCCGTCCCCCGTTGCGAGGATAATGGTGTCGAGTTTTTGAGCCATAGCAATAGCATCGATAGCCATGCCAATATCCCAGTCCGCTTTTTTTGCACCGCCGGCAAAAATCCGAATATCTTTCACTTTGGTTTCAATACCTAACTTATTGAGTGCTTCAAAAAACCCTTTTTCTTCCTCAGATTCCGTGCGGATAACATAGGCAACTGCACGAATAAGCGTGCGTCCTGCCAATGCTTCCTTGACCACCTGGCCGAAATTTACCCTTGCTTTATAAAGATTTTTTGCACTATGGTACAAGTTTTGCGTATCGATAAAAATACCGACTCGCTGACTCTTATGTTTTATGATTGCCATAGAAAATTACAAACACAGACTATAAAAATAAAAATACCTGCGTACTCAAGCAGTATACCGCAGCATTGTGCAGATACGATGTAGACCCATCCGTAGAAGGTTTACTTCTTCAAACTCAGCTTCTTAACGATAGCGTTATAGCGTTTTTTGTCGCTATGCTCGAGATACTTCAAATGTGAACGGCGGTCTGCCACCATTTGGAGAAGTCCACGGCGAGAGTGCTTATCTTTCGCGTGCTTCTTGAGATGGTTTGCCAACTCGTCAATACGCTTCGTAAGGATTGCAATTTGTACTTCCGCAGAGCCGGTATCGCTGTCGTGAATAGCGGTTTCTTTAATAACTGCGGCCTTTTTTCGCTTGGTAAGCATGTGCAATGTATAGCACAGTCATGCGGTTTTTGCAAGGGCATCTCTACTTCATGGTAAAATTGTGCGACGTATGAAACAAGTGCTCACTGAACTCAAAAATCAGTTCCTGGAGTATCTGGAAATTGAGCGCGGACGCAGTGTGAAGACCATAGAGAACTACGATCGATACCTCACTCGTTTTTTGCAGCACACTGGCATTACTGCTCCACAGCAAATTACTGAACAATCGGTACGCGAGTTCCGATTGCATCTCAATCGCCAAAAAGGAGCTTCGGGGGGCATGAAACTGAAGACGCAAAATTACTATCTCATAGCCCTTCGATCATTCCTCAAATTTTTGCGCAAGCGCGATGTTATATCTCTCAATCCAGAGCGCATTGAGTTGGCGAAGACTGGTGCTCGAGATCTCGACCTCATCTCTACCGAAGAGTTGAACCGATTACTTAATAGCGTTTCCGGCACAGCACTTCCAGCGCTGCGGGATAAGGCCATATTAGAACTCCTTTTTTCCACAGGACTGCGGGTATCAGAATTGTGTTCGCTTAATCGGGATCTTGATGTTTCGCGCGATGAATTTTCTGTGCGCGGGAAGGGAGATAAAGTGCGCGTAGTGTTTCTTTCCTCTCGCGCAAAAGATGCGATAAAAAAATATCTTGATAAACGGGGAGATATGGAAGAAGCGCTATTTGTGCAAATGGGTAAGAATAGTGCTCGAGCGAAAGAATTACGTCTCACTCCCCGCTCGGTGGAGCGTCTCATCAAACAGTACGCGGTGAAAGCCGGTATTACCCGAAAAGTAACACCCCATGTGATTCGCCATTCTTTCGCAACTGATTTACTGGAGAACGGGGCAGATTTGCGTTCTGTGCAAGAATTGCTTGGACATGCAAATGTGGCTACAACGCAGATATATACCCATGTAACCGATAAACGCTTACGAGAAGTGCACAAAGCATTTCACGGAAAACAACGCACATGAAACTTATTACCTGGAATGTAAACGGACTGCGGGCAGTTCATAAAAAGGGCCTCTTCATTCCCTTTATAGAGCAGTACGCTCCTGATGTAGTGTGTTTACAAGAAACCAAGGCTCAGCAGCATCAATCTGAAATTGACTTACCTGCGTATGAAGAGTACTGGAATTCTGCAACCACCAGAAAGGGATATAGCGGCACCGCTATTTTCAGTAAGGAAACGCCGCTGAGTGTTCGATTTAATCTACCCGATGCCATAGCGAAACAGTATCGCATCGATGAAGATCGATACGGTGAAGCAAATAAAGAAGGAAGAGTGATTGCAGCTGAATTTCGGGATTTCTTTCTTGTGAATGTGTACACACCGAATGCAAAAGAAGATTTAAGTCGGCTTGCCTTTCGGCATGCGCAGTGGGATCCGGCATTTTTAGCCTACTGCAAAGCGCTTGAAGCAGAAAAACCAGTCATATTTTGTGGGGATCTCAATGTGGCACACATGCCAGAAGACCTTGCCAATCCAAAACAAAATGAGGGAGAACATGGGTTTACCCAGGAAGAACGGCAAGGTATTGATCACATTATAGGAGCAGGATTTGTGGATGTATTTCGCTCATTTACTCAAGGGAATGGTCATTACACTTGGTGGAGTCATTGGGCGCATGCACGAGATCGAAATGTGGGATGGCGCATCGATTATTTTTTCGTATCAAAAAAACTCCTGCCGCGTATAGTAAAGATAGAGATACTGCCGCAGGTACTAGGATCGGATCATTGTCCAGTGCTCCTCGAACTTGCATAACAAAACCCCCGCTTGGAGAGTATATTGCGGGGGTTGTAGATACGTCAGTATCTTCCAATCCCGCTTTTACAAACTCAACGGAATACCACGTACTTAAAGTAAGGTGAGCGTGTCCGTATCTCGTCTTACTAAATTGAGATTAGAAAATGACGTATGTTGAACGCGTATAAAGAACAATTTCTATGTTTGCAGTGATCTTGCAGATGCAGGGCAACACCCGCACAGTTTCTGCTAACCCTAGAGTCCATTAGTAAGAATACTGCTCATAAAAGACATAGTAAAGGACAACTCTGTGGATAGTTATTCAACAAAGTATTTTCTCCGTATGTCCTTTATTTTTTCCTGTTCTGCTTCCTGTTTTCGCTCTTTCCCTTCTTCTCCTAATCCTCGTAAATCCTGATCTGAGAGTTGGGCTAGTTGTTGAGCCCTCATTTCCAAATATTCTGTTCGATTCCGGCTTGCATCGTCGAGCACTTCTTCCAGTAGTGCGTGCAGCATCCACCCAAGGCGCGGGCCAGGGTTTTCACGTGTAACCTCCATAAGTCGCTTCCCGTCTATAGCGAGCATATTGACTGAAATAGGATCCTGTAAGGCTTGTTCAATGAGTGATTGGTACTTCCGCAGCCGGAAGGGCTGTTCTTTGGGACGACCGGTACCAATACGATCACAAATGCGTAGCTCAATGAGTTCTTCAATATGTTCTGGGCCTACATTTCGGATAATCCGCCGCACAGCAGAAAGAGTTACTTTATCTGGGTCAGAAAAAAACATATGCCACCGAACCAGCGTTTCAGTAGTTTGGATTGTTTCACGTGAAAATTTCAGCCGTTCTAAGGCTTTTTTGGTAATTTTTCCCCCTACTACATCATGTCCATGAAAAGTCCAATCTCTTTTTTCATCGGACCATTTTCGCGTTTGTGGCTTTCCTATGTCATGGTAGAGCGCTGCTAAGCGTACTTGTAGTGGCCATCCTTTGTCCGCAGCATGCTGGAGCGAACGCAGGTTGTGTTCAAATACGTCGTAGGTATGGGCTTGGTTCTGCTCTATCCCTACCCCCGCTTCTAATTCGGGAATAATAAAGGGTAGTATGCCCAGTCCGTGGGCCAAAAGTAACGCTTTCATTGGTTTTGCGGATTCGAGAATACGGATCAATTCGTCACGAATGCGTTCTTTTGAAATACGTTCCAACTGATTTGCCTGTTCAGCCATAGCTTCTTTGGTCCGTTCTTCTATACTGAAATCAAGTTGCGCGACGAGGCGTATCGCGCGTAAAATACGCAATGCATCTTCTCCGAATCGCTCGCGAGGATCTCCTACAGCACGAATAATCCCCTGCTCCAAGTCTTCTCTGCCAGCATACAGGTCAATTAATTTATCATTGGTGGGGCTATATGCCAGCGCGTTGATAGTAAAATCGCGGCGCTTTAGATCATCCTCTATATTTTGGCTAAAAATAACGCTATCTGGCCGTCTGGCATCGCTATACTTCCCTTCTACACGGTATGGGGTAATCTCGATAACTTTTGCTGTTTCATCGGTAGCAGCTTCCCATACGACACCCACTGTCCCAAAATCATTTGTATAGAACGTGTTTGGAAAAAGATCCTGTAGCTGCTGCGGCATAGCATTGGTAGTGATATCCCAATCTTTTGGTTTTTTTCCTAAAAGCAAATCTCGAACACATCCTCCCACGATCCATGCTTCAAACCCTTTCTCTTCTAGGGTCTGTATGGTATCTATGATTTCTGTCGGAAGTTGGCTGAATGGGAATTGCATGGCACAATTCTAACAGAAAAATGTGAATATATATGCGCCCGTAGCTCAATGGATAGAGCACTTGGCTTCGGACCAAGGGGTTGTGGGTTCGAGTCCTGCCGGGCGCGCTTGTTTTATGCTATAGTGGCTCAACCGCGGATATCGTTTAGTGGTAGGACGCGTCCTTGCCAAGGACGAGGTGGGAGTTCGATTCTCCCTATCCGCACCTGTAGGACAAGGGATACTGAGCTTTAAAAAATCATATATCGCATCGTTTTTGTGTTTCTTGTGGATAACTTTGGGGACATGTGTATTAAAGACACGTCTTTGAAGATTGAGAAATTATGTTTCTTATGAAACATTTTGAAGTACTTTTCACGGGAAACAATCAAAAAACCTGTGATAGAGTATGAAGACCGGGCCGTAGTATACCGGTAGTACACCTGCTTTGGGAGCAGATAGACCGAGTTCGATTCTCGGCGGCCCGACCAGTCATGGAACGAATAACTCTTACCACCCCAGCATTAAAAGACTATGCCTTGCTTGATAGTGGGGAAGGGGAAAAGCTGGAACGTTACGGTGCATGGATACTTGCACGTCCAGATCCGCAAGCGCTTTGGCAGAAAGAACACGGAAAGGATCTATGGGACAAGGCGCACGGACGGTATGTACGCACAGGCAATACGGGGACATGGCAGACTAGTACAGATTTTCCTTCTGCGTGGAATATCACTATAGATTCCTTACGCTTTTTGATTCGACCGACATCTTTTAAGCACACAGGGCTGTTTCCTGAACAGCTTTCCAACTGGCAGTGGAGTCGAGAGGTAATTAAAAAGACATCTAACCCAGTATCTGTCCTTAATCTGTTTGGTTATACAGGCGCCGCAACGCTTGCTGCCGCACAGGCAGGTGCTCAAGTGGTACATCTTGATGCTTCAAAAACGGCAGTGCAGTGGGCAAGAGAGAATGCTGTATTATCAGAACTCCAGGAAAAGCCTATTCGATGGATAGTGGAAGATACTCTGACTTTTGTACGTCGAGAATTGAAACGAGGGCATACCTACGATGCCATTATCATGGATCCTCCAGCTTTCGGACACGGTCCGGATGATGAGTTATGGAAAATAGAAGAGGATTTCATTGCGCTTATCGAACTATCCAAACAGCTGCTTTCACCAGATCCTTTATTTTTCTTGATTAATGGATATGCCGCAGGATACTCATCTCTTGCTTTCGCATATAACCTCTCATTTCTTAAAAGGGGTATTCTTGAACACGGAGATCTTACTATTCAACAAGAAGAAAGCGCTCGCATGTTGCCTTGTGGTATTTTTGCGCGGTGGAAACGAGACTAATTTTATTGATGTTGCCGCAATACCTGCACCAACTCCTGTTCTTCAACAGGTGCTACCTCTGCATTGAATGTGCCTGCTAGGGTAGGAAGGTCTTCGGAGAGAAGAGTGTTTATGCCGCCCAGACCGCTTGCAGTAAGGCTACGATCTATGTGTCCTGTGGTAATGGCGCGTAAATCGCGTCCTGCAGTTGTACTAGCAATTGTTTCGGTAGCGATAATACCCAATAATTGACCATCTTGTGTACGTACCACTGCTCCACCAGAAGAGCCTGATTGTGCCACGATAGAACTTCCAACCGATATTGCGTCCACTGTATTTCCGGTAAAGGAGTAAAGGGTTTGCACGGTACTGAGCGCAGATGCAGCGTATAGGTTTGCTTCAATGGTACTTGCTTCGAGAAATCCTGCTGGATATCCGGCTAATAGTACTGGTGTATTGGGTATAGGAACATCAAGTGTGTAAGGAACATAGGGGAAAGAATTGGGAAGTACAGACCCATCCACGGTACCGGTAATGAGGAGAAATGCATAGTCGTTTTCACCAGTTCCAGTTGGTTCTGAAGAAACAATTTGTGCAGCATTTGCTTTAATCCATGCAGGAGGTAGATACAATAACGTTGCTGTATAGGTTGCTTGTGCGGGACTGCCAGTACGAACAGTGCAATTTACATTATTAGGAACGATATAGTTTTTTAATAAAAAAAACTGTCCTACATGGGCATTTGTGAGAATAACGCCACGTGGATCAATAAGTACTCCACTACCACTAATTGGATGTAAGTATCCTCCTGCTATGGTGGTGCATAAAATATTCACCAATGCACTACGTGTTTCCGTATTTACCGCTAGATTTTGTCCTGTGGTTGCTGGTGCAGGGAGTGAAGGTGGGGGAGAAAGAGTTTCAGAAATGCTTGGAATAGTTGTAGAGCGGGTAACAGTACTTGTCTTATGTACAGGTATTGGGTTTTTGGAAAGAGGAATACTACTGGTAGCGATATTGGTAATAATGGTAGTAGTTGCTACAGAAAGGGGAGATGGAGAAAGTGCTGTTTGTACCGTAGATCCGGTATATAAGATATGCATCCACACAATGAGTGTGATGGTAAAAAGCACAATCTTCTGTATGAAGAATTGAATGATTTGCATTGATTCTTATAGTATATAGCTATTGAGTATCAATATATGGTAGGATTTCTCCACGCGAGCGTCGTATAGCGGCTATTATGGCTGCCTTCCAAGCAGCAGATGCGGGTTCGATTCCCGCCGCTCGCACCAATATTGAAAAACCCCGCAGATGCGGGGTTTTTCATAGGTTTTGTGTCTATTTTACTGCTTCTTTCAATGCTTTTGCCGGTTGGAACTTCGGAACACGCATTGAAGGAACATGCACTGATTCACCTGTGCGAGGGTTACGAGCGGTTCGAGATGCTCGCATTTTGGTCTTGAAAATACCAAGTCCAGCAACAGATACTTCATCTCCTTTCTTAAGAGCGGCTACTATAGAGTCAATAACTGCCTCTACTGCTCGTTCTGCGTCTGCCTTGGTAGAACCAAGTACATTTTGCACTTTTTCTGCAATATCTTGTTTATTCATAAGTACTAAAATAATCCAGTAATGGGTTTATACCTTACGCCCCAAAGTATACTGTTTCCAAAAAACCTTGCAATAGAGCCACGGGGATAAGGATTTTTTGACAAATACAAATAAATATTCTCGTATAAAGCACATGCACGCCTTCGGATGAGCTCCTTAGGCGTGCATGTGTGAACGGTCCGGGACTTATTTTAACACAGAGAAAGGAATTTTTGTTTGGAATTATCGAGCAAATTCTATTGCTCTTGTTTCTCTGAACACTGCCACCTTTATTTCTCCTGGATACTTGAGTTCATTTTCAATACGCAGTGCAATATCTCTTGCAAGTTGACGCGCTTCTAGGTCGGATAATTCATCGGGGCGTACAAATACGCGTACTTCACGACCAGCGGAGATGGCATATGATTTTTCTACGCCAGGGAAGGAGTTAGTAATCTCTTCTATATCAGAAAGGCGTTTTAAATAGTTTTCAACAGAATCTCGACGGGCACCTGGTCGACCGCCCGAGATAGCATCTGCAACCTGCACAATAATAGATTCAACATTTTCATACGGATACTCTTCATGGTGCGCCTGCATCGCTTTGATTACCTCTTCATTGACGCCAAATTTCTGTAATACGCGTCGACCAATTTCAACGTGTGTTCCTTGGATATCGTGGTCCAGTGCTTTTCCAATGTCATGAAGCAAGGCGCCAGCGCGTGCTATTTGTGGGTTAGCACCCATTTCTTCAGCTATCATTCCGGCAATGTGGGCCATTTCAATTGAATGTTGGAGCACATTTTGTCCATAACTGGTACGGAAATGAAGTCGGCCAAGGATCTGGAGTACTCGCGGATCAAGATTAAGCACCCCCGTTTCAAATGCTGCTTGCTCTCCTTTTTCTTTGATGATGCGTTGCACTTCGTTTTTGGCCTTTTCAACTGTTTCTTCTATCTTTGCCGGCTGAATGCGCCCATCGATAATGAGATTTTCAAGCGCAACACGAGCAACTGCTCTTCGGATAGGGTCAAATGAAGAAATAAGAATGGAACCAGGGGTATCATCAATAATGACTTCTACTCCTGCAGCGCGTTCAAATGCTTTTATATTTCTTCCTTCTTTTCCAATAATTTTTCCTTTCAGATCATCATTGGGAATGGTAATAGCGGTGGCCATAGTATCGGACGCAACGGAATTGCCAAAACGGTGAATGGCAGTGGTGAGAATTTCCTTGGCCCTCTGTTCAATTTTTTCCATGCCGCTCTGCTCCAGTTTCTGCAGGCGTACCATCAAATCTGCCTGGCTTTCTTGTAGTAATTCTTGGTAGAGTTGTTCTTTCGCTTCTTCTTTTGAGAGTTGTGCCACAGAAGCAAGCGCTTCACCACGCTCCTGTAAGAGCGCTTCAGCACGCTCTTTCAATGCTCTCACTTCTTCAATACGTTTTTTGAATCCTTCTACTTCTTCCGCTAACTCACCTTGTTTTTTATCGAGGAGTTCTTCACGTTTGAAAATACGATCCTCCGATCGTGCGATTTTCTCTTCTTTTTCTTTGAATTCTGAATCAAGCTCAGTGGAACGCTTCTTTGCTTCTTCTTCCGCTTGTTCGGTTATTTTTTTTGCTTCTTCGCGCGCATCAAGCAACAGTTGCTTGACTTCAACCTCGATAGAGCTCTTGCGAGCTAGTATGAACAGCCATCGGAAGAGATATCCGAGAACTGCCCCCCCGAGGGCTGAAAGCGCCAGGAGGAGGAACAATATTTTTAATGACATAGGAATAAATCATTGTATTTAAGTAAGAAAAACAGAGTGAAACGAACAGCTTCACAATAACAACAAAACCCCTCCCGGGCAATTAGAAGGGGTTTTGTATATATATTTTCGACTTATTTCTCTTCGCCTTTTTGAGCCAGAATTTTATCTATGATACCGTATTTCTTTGCTTCCTCCGCGTCCATGAAATAGTCACGCTCCACATCTTTCTCAATTTGCGTAAGGGGTTTTCCGGTTGCTTTTGCAAGAATTTTATTGAGTCGTGCACGACTTGCTACAAGATGTTTTGCAGTAATTTCAATATCGGTTACTTGGCCTTGTATCCCTGGCGTCCATGGTTGATGGATCATAATTTCAGCGTTTGGGAGTGCGAAGCGTTTTCCTTTCTCACCACCGGCAAGAAGGATAGCAGCTCCTGATGCGGCAATACCGACACACACCGTAACCACATTTGGTTTAATGTGATTCATGGTATCGAGCATGGCAAGTGCAGCAGTAACTGATCCTCCAGGAGAGTTGATGTACATATTAATATCTTTCTTCGGATCTTCAGATTCCAAAAAGAGTAACTGAGCAATGATGAGATTTGCCGTGTAATCTTCGATTGGACCACCTAGAAAGATAATCCGTTCCTTCAGCAATCTCGAGTAGATATCATACGCGCGTTCTCCGTAGGGGCTTTTCTCTACCACCATAGGAACAAGCTGGTTGTATATTTCGTTGTTTTGCATGCCGCCCATGCTACTCTTTTTTAGTATCTGATTCAAGAAGTTGCAGCACTCGATCATTACGCAAAACAGTTTCTACGTGGATACGCACCAATTCCTCATTTGCTTTTGGAAAATGCTCTTTGGCGATCTGTACTTCACGCTCTACTGCTTCTGGGTCGGCGGTTATATGTTCTGCTTCTGCAATCGCATTGAGAATGAGTTGCACCTTTGCTCGTTTCTCTGCTTGTGCTTTGAAATCATTTCGTAGCTCAGCTTCCGTTTTTTTGACATGTGTGAGGTATACCGGGAGGGAAAGCTGCATACGCGCAAGATCCTCATTCATCTGTGCCATGATTTTATCTATCTCGCTTTCTACAAAAATACGCGGCACTGTTACATGAGCTTGCTCCACCAGTCGATCGAGAATGGCGCCCCGTCGACTGTCTCGAGCGGCACGCTGCTTTTCTTCCGTAATACCGCGTGCAATTTCCGCCTTTAGCGCATCGAGTGTGGTAAACGCTCCAAGTGATTGTGCAAACGCATCATCAAGTTCAGGCAGTGTCTCCGTTCCTTCTGGTGTTTTTTGCTTCCTGCTTTCCTGCAGAGATTTGAGCGTTTGAGCTATTTCTTCCTCTGTTGCGGGAGCAGATTCTGATACAGGCACGTCGGCAGCAAGTTTTTGCCATTGTTTCGGCAGTTCTACCTTCGGATACACTGCGGTTTTTATGATGACACTCACCGGATTTCCGGGCGCAAGCTTAATGATACGGATTTCCGGGCGCCCTACCGCTTCTATAGTATGATGCGTGACCAAAAGCGGATAAAACTCTTTCAAATAGAGTTCGCATGCTTCTTCGAGAATAGGAATTTCACCAAACTGTTTAGCGGCAATGTCTGTTGGGACATGACCCTTACGGAATCCTGGCATGTCGAGACGTGCCGCAAGATCTGTAAGTGCTTGGTTGCGATATGGTGCGAGACTTTCAAATGGAATATCGCCAGAAAGTTCTACTTCAGATTCAGGAAGTAGTTTTACTTTAAACGCTTTTACTTCTTCTTGCATAGACATTTCGCGATACTAACAGGGAAGTGCATACCGGGCAAGAAAGATTAGTGTAGCTTTGCAAGATTGTTTTTATATCGCAAAAGGTTACACGTTTACCTGCTGCGTTTGTGATGATTGGTGCAATCGAGCTCGTTCAGTGAGTACCACGTAAATACCTCCCAATATAAGGAGCAGAATGATGGTAAAAATACCAAAACTTGCTACGTAATCGTGCTTGTGTGGAGGGGTGGAGGGAGGTTCCATGCCCTCAGTATACGGCTAGTCTTTCGGAAATTTCTCCCGATACGTGTGCACAGCTTTTTCTATTGCAGCAATTGCATCAGCTTTTCCCTTGATTCCTTGGACAGAAACGGGTGAAGGCTTCCCTTTGAGTATTTTGTAGGTTTCAAAAAAGTGCTGATACTCTTTCAAACTGTGCTGGTTGAGATCACTAATATCATGGACATATTCCCAACGTCGGTCATCAACGGGAACAGCAATGATTTTGTCATCCGAGTCTTCGCCATCAATCATATTGAGGATACCCACCGGCCGCACCGTTACAAGGACACCCGGGTAGATAGGGAAGGTGGACACGACAAGCACATCAAGCGGATCTCCGTCATCCCACAGTGTTTGCGGTGCAAATCCGTAATCAAACGGATAGGGAGCTGAAGAATAATTTGCCCGGTCCAACTTAATGAGCCCCGTTTTCTTATCGAGCTCATACTTATTGGAAGAGCCGCGCGGGATCTCAATAATAGTATTTATCTCTTGCGGAGCTGCATCTCCCAATGCAATGTCATGCCACAGATTCATATGCAACGATTATACGGTACTATCAGTATCTTCTGCTAATTGACCGCTTTCCGTTGCTTCGACAATTTTCTCTCCGCCGATTGATTGGATATCAATACGCCAACCGGTAAGTTTTGCCGCAAGGCGTACGTTCTGTCCTCCTCGTCCGATTGCAAGCGACTGCTGATCCTCCGATACTTTTACTTCTGCCTTATGCTCCTCCTCGTTAATTTCGACAGAAAGAATACGGGCAGGTGAGAGTGCTTCTTCGATAAAGACTTTTGGATCTTCAGACCATTCGATAATATCGATTTTCTCTCCACCGAGTTCCGTAGTGACAGTTGAAACACGAACACCGCGCTGCCCTACCAGTGAACCGACGGGGTCAACATGCGGATCAGTTGAATATACGGCTACTTTGGAACGGCTCCCTGCTTCTCGTGCAATGGATTTGAATACCACCGTGCCGTGCGCAACTTCAGGCACTTCTCCTTCAAAGAGTTTCGCAAGAAACTGCGGCTGTGCACGCGAAAGGCGCAAATACATGCCGTGGGCACTCTCTTCTACTTCATACAACAGTGCGCGAATACGCTCTCCTTGGCGGTAGCGTTCCCCGGGAATTTGTTCATTATAAGGAAGGATGCCGGTAGCGCGGCCCAAGTCTACGTAGAGATTGCCGCGTTCCATTCGTTGCACGGTGCCGGTTACAATATCCCCTTGCCGTTTGCCAAATTCTGCAATGATAGATACTTTTTCCGCCTCACGGATTTTCTGAATGATGACCTGCTTTGCTGTTTGTGCTGCGATGCGTCCGTAATCACCTTTTGTCTCCAAGGGAAACACTAATTCATCACCTACCTGTGCATCGCGCTTTATGAGTTTGGCATCGGAAAGCAGGATATGCTGTTCGGGATTGAAATGAGGAAGCAGTTCTTCATCAGTGAGTTCCTGCGGTGCTTTTCCTGTTTCTTCAACAGCATCAAAGCGCACCGTAGATGCATCTACCACCACTTTTATCTGTGAGAATTCAGTCGTGCCGGTAGAAAGATCAAGATGTGCCCGAATGATCTGTCCTTTCTTGGCATATTCTTTTTTATATGCTGTTGCCAATGCAGCTTCAATCGCCTCAATAACTTTTTCTCGCGGTATACCGCGCTCGCTCTCTAGCTCTCCGAGCACTGAGTTTATAACTTTCAGATCGAACATACGTAAAAATTGAAATTATGGGTATTTCTGGCACAAAACAACCGCCCTCGGGGCGGTTTCCAGATATAAATATCGTAGTCCATGAATTGTTGTTTGTCAATGTACGCTATACTAAAACGAGCTATGCAGGTCGATGATGCACAACTGGGCGCTTTTCTGCTTGAAAGCGGTCTTCTATCGCGGCGTGATCTGCAAGATATCGAAACACATCGCACTACCACCGGCGTATCGTTACAAAAAGCAGTAACGCAAAGCGGCCTGTTATCGCAGGATGAATTTCGCCGAGCACTCGGTGCATTTCTTGGTATCCCATTCCTTGTATTGGACGTGCATGCCATTCCAATTGATGTACTCACTACCATTCCAGAGCCGTTTGCACGTGCACATCATCTCATCGCGTTTGCTCGTTCCGGACAGACAGTGGAAATTGCAACACTCGAACCATCATTGCCTCCGTTGCCATTCTTATCTTCGCAGTTGCGTGTACTGGTTCGGCTCACTGATGCCGATAGTATGAAACGCGCACTTCTTCGGTACCAAAAACATATCAAAGAAACGACGGGTGACTATATCGCGCGGCAGGTCCAGCATATTCCCTCCGGTCCCATTGCGGACATTGCACAGGCTGCAGAACGGCTTGCGGTTGCAGAAGTAGTTGACCTGGTGCTCAAGCATGCGCTCCTCTGTCATGCGAGCGACGTGCATATACAGCTTACTTCTGAGAAATGCACGATTCGCTACCGCATACATGGTGTGTTATGTGATGCGTTTTTGCTGCCGTTGCACGTAGGTATGCATGTAAGCGCTCGGCTCAAACAGCTCGCAAAACTTTCTGTGCACACCAAACTGCCACAATACGGTCAATGCAAGGTGGAAGGCGATGTGCACGCGCGGCTCACTATTGCCAGCACCCCCACTCTTTTAGGAGAACAGCTCGTGGTACACATCATCCCGCACACGGCATCCAGAGGAGGATTCACACTCGAAGCATTGGGTTTTCATGGGCAATCGCTTGACCGCGTGCATCGCGCACTGCAGCACCGTTCAGGATTGCTGTTAGTCTCTGGTCCAGCGGGTGCAGGAAAAACCACTACTCTGTATACATTGCTGGATGGACTTATTTCTCCTGAGAAACAGATTGTCACTGTAGAACAAGAGCGAAGTATCATGATTCCAGCAGTTGTGCAGTTGGAACGCACGCCGGACATATCACTGACAAACACTCTGCGCGCAGCACTGCGGCATGATCCTGACGTGCTCATGATAGACGCTATTGCCGATGAAGAAGTCGCAACACTTGCCTGCGCTGCGGCGAATCGAGGAGTGCTTGTATTGGCAGGCATAGAAGCGTATTCGGCGGGGGAGGGCGCTGCACTGCTGCAATCGCTCGTGCCTACCCTTCCTCTCGCTCCTATCCTTATCGGCAGTCTCGGTGTTTCTCAGGTACGGAAATTGTGTGACAAACGAGAAACGTACCGTCTTGCACGCGCACAAACGGAACAAATTGAATCTATTGCTGATCCGGTCCGCGTCCTCAATGCCCTCAAAAAGGAAGGCATGGTGGAAAAAAACGTTTCATGGAAAGAGCTGCTGTTTCCGCACGCGGTTTCCTGTGCACAGTGTGATGCCGGATATAAAGGACGTATCGGTCTGCAGGAAGTGTTTCTCGTTTCACGTGCACTACAAGGTGCGTTGGAGAATCATGCAGATGCACTGACGATAGAACGTATCGCATGGGAAGAGGGTATGCTTACCATTCCTGAAGATGGCATATACAAAACAGTAACCGGACTCACGACTCTTGCAGAGGTAGTGCGCGTGACACAAGGAGAGTAGCGATTGTATAGTGAGTGATGTGAAGAAACTACTCGTTATTGCGAATTGGAAAATGTATCTATCGACTGGGGCGCAGGCAAAACACTTTGTCACCGCACTGCGCCGCAAAGATGCATTACTGCGCGCGGCCACGGTATGGATTGCAGCGCCATTCCCGCTCATCCCACAGTTCGCACAAGGAAAAAAATCGGTGATTAAATGGGGAGCGCAAACCGTTTCCAGTGCGACAGAGGGAGCGCATACGGGAGAAGTGTCTGCTCTAATGCTTAAGGATATCCGTGCATCGTTCGCCATTGTCGGTCACTCGGAGCGGCGTGCGGCAGGAGAAAGCGATACACAGATTGCAGCGGCGTTGCGCGCCACGGTAGTTGCAGGACTCACTGGGGTGCTGTGTGTTGGAGAGACACAACGTGATCAAGGCGGAGAACATTTTGAAACAATTGTAGAGCAACTCACGGCAGCACTCGCTTCGTTTCCGTCACAAGGAGTATCGAAGCTCATCATTGCGTATGAACCAGTATGGGCAATTGGAAAAACCGCAGCGGACGCAATGAAACCAGGAGATCTTCAAGAGATGACCATCTTCATTCGCAAAACACTCACCGCGCTCCTTGATCGAGAAGCAGCACGTAAAATTCCCATCCTCTATGGAGGATCGGTGGAAGGAAGCAATGCGCGCTCCTTGCTTGAAGGAGGATACATTTCTGGATTTTTGGTAGGACATGCGAGCGCAGAGCTTGCATCGTTCACCGATATACTCGCTGCATGCAAAAAATAACATCGATCGCTGATGCACAGGTAGAAGGAAAGCGCGTGCTATTGCGCACATCGCTCAATGTGCCGATACGTGCAGATGGCACGGTAGGAGATCTGTTCCGTTTGCGTGCAGCCCTCCCGACTATCGAATGGCTCTCCCGGCATGGTGCATCCACCTGCGTACTGGCGCATTTGGGGCGCGATGGCGCATCTCTCAAACCGGTTGTAGAGATACTCGCATCTCTCACTACAGTACCTATACAATTTTTTGGAGGATCACTTGCTGAAGCACGTGCTCATCCCATTGCTCCGGGGAGCTGTGTAGTGCTCGAAAATATCCGCATACATCCAGAGGAAGAGGATAATGATCAGCAATTTGCCAATGCGCTCGCACAACTCGGCGATCTGTATGTCGACGATGCATTTGCGGATGCGCATCGCCGGCATGCATCTATCGTGAGCGTTCCGAAACTCCTTCCTTCCTACGCCGGCTTGCTTATGCTCAAAGAAATAGAACGCATTACGCCGGCCGTAACACCGCCCTCTCAATCGCTTGCGATCATTGGCGGCGCAAAATTTGAAACCAAAGAACCGCTTATCGCTCAACTGCTCACTCGTTATGAACGAGTGTTGCTCGGAGGGGCGCTCGCAAATGATTTGCTGAAGACACGAGGACTGCCGATCGGGAGTTCCCGCACCTCCGCCATCCCTATTCCAGTTGCTATTGCAGAAAACGAACAGTTGGTAGCGCCCAAGGACGCCGTGCTCGTTGATGATGCATTGCACCGGCATCGTTGTGCTGGTATCAACGATGTACGCATAGCCGAACGAATTGTTGATATTGGGCCTGAAACTGCAGGACTATGGGAATCATGCATTACGCAAGCGGCATTTGTGGTGTGGAATGGACCGATGGGAATTTATGAAGATGGATTTGTTGACGGGACGGATGCTTTGGCAGAAGCGCTAAGTCGTGCAAATGTGCCTGCGGTGGTGGGAGGAGGTGATACGTTAGCCGCACTGCAAAAAATAGCATTTGATCCAGAAAAAATATTTCTCTCTACCGGAGGTGGAGCACTCCTGGAATTTCTTACTACGGGCACGCTTGCCGGTATCGAAGCACTCAAGCGTGTTTAAGTAATTGCTGCTTTTATTTTCTCTGTAATACGTTCCGCTTCATCAGGCGGATAACTGTGTTGCGGCCAGTGTTTGTAGCCATCATGCAGAAATCGCGGAATGACATGCATGTGTGCATGAAAAATGATCTGCCCTGCAGCCTGGTCATTGTTCATACTGAGGTTAATGCCGTCAGCTTCCATTGCTTGTTTCACCGCTCTGGCCATTTTTTGCGTGGTATCCATGAGTGTATGCAGATCTGATGGAGCAATATCGTAAATATTGGCGGCGTGTGCTTTGGGAATCACCAAGGTATGCCCAGGGTTGTTGGGATGGATATCGAGAAATGCGAGCGTGTGTGCGTCCTCATAGAGCGTATATGCGGGAATAGAGCCTGATACGATACTGCAGAAGATGCATTCCATATTCCCTAGTATACTAAACGGCATGACGTATCGCGTGCGCACCCCATTTCACGAGGAATTACTCTATGATCTGTTGCACGCGAGAGGAATGACCACAAAAGAGGAGCAGACAAAATTTCTTACGCCAGATTTTCTACGCGATTCACATGATCCGTTTCTGTTACCTGATCTCCCAAAAGCCGTAGAGCGGATACAGAGAGGAATAGCGAACCAGGAACCGATTGCCGTCTGGAGCGATTATGACTGTGACGGCATACCGGGCGGTGTCATGCTCGTCGAATTTTTTCGACTGATCGGCTATCCCGTGCGGCACTACATTCCGCACCGGCACAAAGAAGGATATGGCCTCAACGAGGCGGGATTAACGCAGCTGGCCCAAGAAGGCGTACGTCTTATTATCACCGTCGATCTCGGTATCAGTGAACGGGATGCCGTAGAGTTCGCCAAAACGCTTGGCATCGATATCATCATCACTGATCATCATCTGGTATCGGGAAGAGTTCCCGATGCGCATGCGGTGATCAACCCCAAACGAGCTGACAATCAGTATCCGTTTGATGGATTGTGCGGCGCAGGAGTAGCATGGAAACTTGTACAAGGGATACTGAGCTGTAATCGATATGGTCTTAAGGAAGGTCAAGAGAAGTGGCTGCTCGATTTGGTAGGCATTGCGACGCTTGCTGATATGGTGCCGCTGCTCGATGAAAATCGTATGCTTGCTCGATACGGACTCATGGTAATGCGGCGCGCACGTCGACCGGGGATTGCCGCACTCCTCTCTTTGCTGCGTATCCGTCCTTCAACGCTTACGGAAGATGATATTGGATTCATGATAGCGCCCCGTATCAATGCAGCATCGCGCATGGATGCACCTGAAACAGCCGCGCGATTGTTAGCAACGGGTGATACGGCGGAAGCGCGCACCCTTGCGCGCACCCTGCAGCAGCTCAATCAGCAGCGGAAAACACTTGTTGCTACCATTGCTAAAGAAGTAAATAAACGCCCCCTGGATCAGGAGGATGCGCCAGTCATCGTGATGGGTAATCCGAGCTGGCGTCCCGGCGTGCTCGGACTTGTCGCCAACTCATTGGCAGGAACGCATAAGAAACCGGTATTTCTCTGGGGAAGAGAGGGGGGAGATATGATCCGGGGATCCTGCCGCTCCGACGGCATACTCAATGTGGTGGAGCTCATGCAGGGAGCGGGCGATGTATTTAGTGATTTTGGCGGCCACCATGCCTCCGGAGGTTTTTCACTCACACATGATCGTGTACCCGAACTAAGTAAGCGACTCCAAGAATCATATCAGCGACTTCACGACGCATCCAGCGTTTTTCCAGATGCCATTGTGGAACGGGAGTTACCGCTGAGCGAAGTACTCCATGCGCATAAGGTATTGCTCCAGCTAGCGCCGTTCGGACAGGGGAATCCGAAACCACTATTTGTATTTCCGCGCGTCTCTATTGGAAATGTGCGCTCGTTCGGAAAGGGCGGTGAGCATGTGTCGCTACAGCTTTCAATGCATGACACTGCCATTCCTGCTATTTCATTTTTCATGACACCGGAAGCATTTCAGAAACCTCTGGAGGCGGGAATCACGGCGGACATCGTAGGGCACATAGAAACTGATTGGAAGGGTGCTTCAAGAATTCGCGTGGTTGATGTTATATAACAGGATGAAACAACTCACGATTTATACCGATGGCGGCGCGAGAGGCAATCCCGGACCTGCGGGTATTGGAGCAGTATTGGTAGATGAGCAGGGAAAGGTGGTGAAGGAAATCTCCGAATACCTGGGAGAAACAACGAACAATTTTGCTGAATATGAAGCATTGATCCATGCACTTACCGCAGCACGCGCACTCAGCGATCTGCATACGCATGTTGCGGTATGCATGGATAGTGAACTGGCAGTGCGCCAGCTCAACGGCATGTATAAGGTAAAAGAGCCGACCCTCAAGCAGCAGTTTGCAAAAGTACAAGGGCTTCGCGACTCCTTTTCGCACATTACGTTTACACATGTGCGCCGCGCACAGAATGCGCACGCAGATCGCCTGGTGAATCAGGCGATCGATGCGGCGTTAGGAAAGCGCCGCAAAGCGCTCTGACATCACCGACCAGTTAAGGTTTTTGAAAAATGCATCGATATAGGCACTGCGTCCGCCCGTGCCGAACTGGGCAAGGTATGCGTGTTCCCACACATCCAGTACGCAAATTGCCGGAAGCGATACAAGATGTCCTTGCATGTGCTCGTCCACCCATACATTGATGAATGCTTCTTGTGCTGGATCGTAGTACAGCACCGCCCATCCTACGCCGCGCATCATACCAACGGAGCGAAATTGCTGCTCCCACGCTGCAAAACTGCCAAACTGTTTTGTAAGGGCTTTATGCAGTGGATCGTTGTCTGCAAGCTCCTTAGCGCCATGTTCCCATTGATCGAAATAGAGTTCATGCATGCGCATACCGTCCCATTCAAATGCGAAGCGTCGAACCGCTTCAGCAATAGCGGTGGTATGTTGCGCAGTATCTTTCCGCAAGTCTTCTAAAAGAGTGCTGAGGGCATTGGTATTCTTTACATATCCGCCATACAGGCCGAGGTGTGCATCTACCAGTTCTTTTGAAATACCTTCAAGTGCTGGAAGGGAAAATTTTTTCTCTTGGTACATATCTAAATAAAATAAGACTTACCTACTAAGTTGTTATATGTGCTCAAGTATACCGCACCTGTCTCTATGTCTGGAGTGAATTGAAATGGGTGATTATATAACCCCAGCCTTCTTGAGCGTTTTGTATGCGCCGTTTTTCACCAGCGTGCGGAATCCTTTCGTGGAAAGCGTGACGGTCACTGTGCGGTTGAGTTCAGGGATAAAGATTCGCTTTTTTTGGAGATTTGCGTGCTTGCGAACGTTGCCGGTTGGGTTGAATTTGGTAGCACGAACACGATTGCTGTATCCACCAGCGACTTTCGAGCTTTTTTGGGTGACGGGACAGATTTTTGCCATACAGAATATGTGACTGTGGTATCATACTTTTCTGAACTATGCAAACTGATCTCATTATTTTTAGCCTTATTGTGCTCATTTTCTCTGCGATTTTGCATGAAGTGGCGCATGGGTACATGGCGGATTACCTGGGAGATCCGACTGCGCGGCTCATGGGAAGACTCACCCTCAACCCGCTCCCGCATCTCGATCCGGTCGGTTCTATCATCCTGCCGCTTCTTTTAAAGATAACCGGTTCTCCTATCTTGATCGGGTATGCCAAGCCCGTACCCTATAATCCCAATAATCTGCCGGGCAAGTATGACGAAACACTTGTAGCCGCTGCGGGACCCGCTACTAATCTGGCCATTGCACTGGTATTTGGACTTATCGTGCGGTTCGGCGCTGCGGCAATGACGCCGACCCTCCTGCAAGCATTTGCTGTCATCGTGTACCTCAATCTGCTGCTCGGGTTTTTCAATCTCATCCCGATTCCTCCATTGGATGGTTCCAAGGTGCTCTCGGGCATTTTGCCTCGCCCCCTTGCCCATAGCTATGATCTGTTCCGTCGCAATTTCGAACGGCTAGGACTGCTCCCGCTCGTACTACTCCTTCTGTTTTTCTTCTATGCGCTCAGCCCAGCCGTAACCCCCTTTCTTTCCTGGATATTTCAAGGGCTTACCGGGATGTCGTTATAGCAGACTAGTTGCGAGCAACAAGCACCTGTAGTACAGTATCGGAGCCCACAGCGGGCTTTTTTCTTAGATATGGCACGCATCTCACAATTGGTACGCAAAGGGCGCAAGCCGCTCCTTTCCAAATCCAAAGCACCAGCCTTGGCGCGCGGCTTTAATGCACTCAAAAATAAGCCGGTCTTCTATCCCTCTCCCTTCAAACGTGGCGTGTGCACGAAAGTAACGACCAAGACGCCACGCAAACCAAACTCTGCTATTCGAAAAATTGCTCGTGTGCGCCTCACTAACGGTCAGGAAATCACTGCATACATTCCCGGAGAAACGCATAACCTCCAAGAGCACTCTGTGGTCATGGTGCGGGCCGGCCGTGTGAAGGATATTAACGTCCGCTATCAGGTAGTGCGCGGCCGATTGGATGCTGCAGGACTTGATAAACGCCGAGTATCTCGCAGCCGCTATGGTGCAAAGCGACCAAAATAATTTTTTAGCATATGCGACGACCAATAAAACGAAAACACGAACTGAAGCCGGATTTGAAGTACAATTCGCTTCGCGTTGAGAAATTTATTAACTCCGTCATGTGGGATGGAAAGAAATCAACCGCCCGCAAAGTGGTGTACGATGCTCTTGCTTTGATAAAAGAACAATCAGGTACTGATAATCCGATCGAACTGTTTGATGCAGCAATCCGAAACGTAAGCCCTGCTATGGAAATTCGCTCACGCCGCGTCGGCGGCGCAAACTATCAGGTGCCGCGCGAAGTGCGCCCAGAGCGCAAACAAGCACTCGCATTTCGCTGGATTTTGACGGCCGCACGGTCCCGAAAAGGCATAGCCATGTCGAAGCGTCTTGCAGAAGAACTCTTGGCAGCGTCCCGCAATGAGGGTGCAGCAGTAAAGAAGCGCGAAGATACGCACAAGATGGCAGAAGCAAACAAAGCGTTCGCACACTTTGCGTGGTAACCCAGAGCGCTTCTGGCGCATTCTAGAGGTAAGTCCATGACTGAACATCTCCTGCAGCGCCGCATTGTTACGATCGGAGGAGGAAGCGGCGGTTTTGTGGTAAATCGAGGACTGGTGCAATATCCGGTTGCCCCGACCGCCATCTGTACCGTATTTGATAACGGCGGCAGCACGGGGAAATTGCGTGACGAGTTTGGTTCGCTCCCGCAAGGTGATATTCGTCGCTGTATGCTCGCACTGGCCGACGGCGAATATGATACGCTGCGCGCCATTTTCAATCACCGGTTTAACGGCAACGGAAAAGGGTTGTCCGAACATAATGTAGGGAACGTGCTCCTGCTTGCAGCAGAGCAGTTGTGGGGACCGATTGAAGGGATTCAGCGTGTCAGCAAGCTACTGGGTACCAAGGGGCAGATCCTCCCGATTTCCGTTGATGCAGCTGATTTAATCGCCGAACTATCCGACCGTTCATTGGTGCGCGGGGAAGCAGCGATCGATACCCGGCCGCTCTCTGACAAGCGCGGCATCGTGCGTGTGGCACTCGAACCTGAAGCGTTCATTGCACGCGAAGCAGCGGAAGCGATCAAGCAGGCGGAAGTGATTGTGCTTGGCCCAGGAGATCTCTACACCTCGCTCATCCCGAACTTTCTCGTGAAAGGGGTAGCGGAGTCGATCAGGCTCTCCGGAGCACGGGTTGTGTATGTCTGCAACATTATGACTAAGTATGCAGAGACAAACGGATTCGGTGTCATTGATTTTGTAGAGACGCTTTTTCGATACCATATCGGCCGTGACCTGCTCGATGCCATCATCGTAAATAGCGCTCCTATTCCCGATGCGCTTCAGAAGGTATATGCCGATACGGAAAAAGCCTTTCCGGTGCGGTACGAGCATACGATGGACGAACTGCTCTCCCTGCGAGCTAAACAGGTAGTCGTTGCTGACGTGCTGAGCGAGCCGGCACTCAACCAGTCGCTGGTTCGTCATGATTCAGCAAAGCTAGCACGGGTGATCATGGCACTCTAACGTTGCTTTTTTTATAGAATTTCGCTATGGTGAGCAGTACGCCTCGGGCGTTTTTCTTTTTGATTCTATGCGAGACTACCCTCTAGAGAAAGTACGAAATTTCGGCATCATCGCCCACATCGACGCGGGGAAAACCACGACGTCTGAACGCGTGCTCTACTACACCGGCTCTCAGCACAAGATCGGTGAAGTGCATGAAGGGGAAACCACTACCGACTGGATGGAGCAGGAGCGCGAGCGCGGTATCACCATCACCGCAGCCGCCATCACCTGTTTCTGGTCGAAGACGAACGAACCTGACAAGAAGGATATTTCTAAGAAATTCCGTTTCAATATTATCGACACTCCGGGCCACATCGACTTTACTGCAGAAGTAAAGCGCTCTATGCGCGTGCTTGACGGTGCGGTCGTGGTATTTGATGGCGTTGCCGGCGTAGAACCGCAATCCGAGACCAACTGGCGATACGCCGACGAAGCGAACGTACCGCGCGTCTGCTTCATCAACAAACTCGACCGGATGGGGGCATCATTTGAAAAATCATTCCAGTCGATCCTTGACCGGCTCAGCAATCATGCGGTGCGCATGCAGCTGCCGATTGGCGCAGAGGGTGATTTTGAGGGAGTGATTGATCTGCTCACTATGAAATCCTACCGTTTTGAAGGAAACATGGGAGAACAGGTGATAGAAGGAGATGTTCCACCTGAACAGCAGGCAGATGCGGTTCTCTATCGCAACCAATTGATCGAAAAGATCGTTGAACAGGACGATACGCTCATGAGCAAGTACCTCGAAGGTGTGGAACCGACCATGGAGGAACTCAAAGCAACGCTTCGAAAAGCGGTGATTGCGAACAAGATTTTCCCGGTATACACCGGCTCTGCGCTCAAGAATAAAGGAGTACAGCTCGTACTCGATGCTGTTGTGGACTATCTCCCCAGTCCGCTGGAACTCCCTCCTATCAAAGGCGTCAATCCGAAGACGGGCGAAGAAGAAGAGCGTCATGCCTCTGATACCGAGCCGTTTTGCGCACTGGCGTTCAAATTGCAGGCTGATCCATTCGTAGGACAGCTTACGTTCTTCCGCGTGTACTCAGGTACGGTAGAAGCCGGCTCGTACATCTACAATTCAACTACGGGTGAAAAAGAGCGTTTAGGACGTATTGTGCGACTGCAGGCAAATCAGCGCGAAGAAGTAAAAACGGTCTATGCTGGAGAAATTGCAGCTGCAGTGGGTCTCAAGAACACCAAGACCTCGCATACCTTGTGCGATGAACAGCATCCGATTGTGCTCGAACAAATTCAGTTCCCTGAACCGGTCATTTCCATGCGCATTGAACCGAAAACCAAGGCTGATCAGGAAAAAATGGGTATTGCGCTCAAAAAACTTTCTGATGAAGATCCGACATTCAAAGTAACGACCGACCAAGAGACGCTCGAAACCCTTATCGCCGGCATGGGTGAGTTGCACCTTGAGATTCTGGTGGACCGCATGAAACGTGAATTCAACGTTGAGGCGAACGTCGGCAAACCGCAGGTAGCGTACCGCGAAACGATCCAGAAAGAAGCGGAAGCGGAAGGAAAATACATCAAGCAAACGGGTGGCCGCGGACAGTATGGACATGTGCGATTGCGCATCAAACCGCTCCAACCGCTTGCTGAAGGAGAAAAGATCAGTAAAAACACTACTCGGGAAGACCATTTTGAATTCATCAACAACATTAAAGGAGGTGTGGTGCCGCAGGAGTATATTCCTGCCGTTGAAAAAGGCGTGCGCGAAGCGATGGAGCGCGGTATCGTTGCGGGCTATAAGATGGTGGACATTTCCGTGGAACTCTACGATGGCTCGTATCACGAAGTGGACTCTTCTGAAATTGCGTTCAAAATCGCTGCATCCATGGGATTTCAGGATGCCGCAAAAAGTGCCAAGCCAGTACTGCTTGAACCGGTAATGAAAGTGGAGGTAGTAACCCCTGAGAAGTTCATGGGTGACATCACTGGCAGTCTCAACGGCAAGCGCGGACAGATTGAAGGTATTGAGGAGCGAGGGCTCGCCCGTGCTATCAAAGCGAAAGTACCGCTTTCAGAAATGTTCGGCTATACCACCGTTTTGCGCTCTATGACGGAAGGACGAGCCAATTTCACCATGGAATTTGATCATTATGAGGTCGTTCCGCAGAACGTAGCAGCCACTATTGCTGCGGGGCGCCAGTAATTTGTTGATAACTGCCTCTGGTAGATTCTTGACACCCGTATAATAAAGGGGTGTTTCGTTCTACCAAAACATTTTTTGGATATAAAAATCTTGCTGCAAGCATTACTGCTCTGTTGGTAATAGCAGCTGGAGCCTATTTTGGATTTCTGCATCCCATCGCGCATGCGCAGCAAGCGGGAATTAGCGGTACGGGGTGGAGTAGCACTATTGGATGGATCGATATTGGAAGTAATGGATACAATCCTGGTGTAACAGTAAATAATGGTGTTATTTCTGGCGCAGGTTGGAACAACCATATTGGGTGGGTAAGTTTCAACTCGAATGGCTGTGGTCCTCAAGGACAGGTAAATGCTTCAGGACAGGTAAGTGGTTGGGCGCAAGTGCTCTCGACTGGAGGGTGTATTGATCTGGGGAGCACTAATCATGGGGATGGACTTACTTTTAGTAACGGAACGCTTTCTGGAAATGCGTGGGGAGGAAACATAGTGGGATGGGTGCAATTCAGTGGTACTGCATCATGCACACCAAACTATACATGTAGCAATAGCAGCACCAGTGTGTATACCAATAGCCAGTGCCAACAAAGCAGCACCTCGTGCCCTGGTGGCTGCAATGCACAAACCGGACAATGTAATAGCTGTACACCTAACTACACTTGCAGTGGTAACAGTAGTGTGTATACCAATGCGCAATGTCAAAAAACAACCACCAGCTGTCCAGGCAATGGTTCCTGCAGCGCGCAAACCGGTCAGTGTATCTGTACGCCGGGATACGTCTGTTTGGATGCGAATACGAGCGCTTATGTGAACAATCAATGTGGCCAATCCCAAATTACTCGATGTCAGCTTGGCTGCAATGCACAAACCGGCCAGTGCAACCCTCAGCAAATTGGACCATTGCAAAACAGCTGTTTGAGCGCTGGTACTCAATGGCCTGTATGTACAGCAAATGCTCGAGTGGATGCCGGTAACACTGAAACTCTGTATTGGCACACTGCGCTTCAGAACAAGATCACGTGCAGTCTCGTAGGTACCAACGGTGATTCCTGGTCTCCAAGTACTGCCAATGGGTCGGTAACGACTTCAGCACTATTTACTGCAAACAATAATCCTGTCACCTACACCATGCACTGCAGCGATGGCGTTGGATATCATTTCGACGCGACGGTACTTATCACCGCAGTGCCGAAGGTGATAGAAAAATAATAGTTATTAATCAATTAACACGTATTTATGCATAGCCTTATTAAAGATTCGTTTCGACAGTTCATCATCTTTTTCCTCGCACTAGGAGCAGTACTCTTAGTCGCAACAGTAGTGCGTGCGGCAAATTGGACCGGTCCAACTGCGGCATTCCCGGGCGGAAATGTATCTTGGCCAGTCAATTGTAGCGGAACACAAGTCGTGATGACTGATGCAAGTGGGAATCTTACGTGCGGTACACCGGTCGCTACCTACAACTAGTACGCATACTTATTTGATTTTATGAATGTACGAACTTTTCTCACCTCTCTTTTGTTTATAGGTGGTAGCATGCTTTACGGCGTGCTGCTTCCCATGACGGTACATGCCGCAACGGAGACCTATACAGCTACAACATCGCAACAGCTGCCAGTTGCAAATGTGTACATTCATAACGTTACGATTGTTAATCGAACCAGCAACTCATTTACCGTTTTTTTCTATATCGGTAATGGGCAAGGCGCTCAATCAGATGTGAAATATGGTGTGCAATTGTTCCAAGCAGGTCCTAAGGGTTCACAGGTATTGGCAGATGAGTATATTGCCAATGACACACTCTCACTTACCTCAGGAGCGCCAATGGTAGGTCATACACTTACCTACACTGCTCCAGCCTTTTTCTCTGGTACCTATCAGGTATGGGTTACCGCAGAGAACTCGAATGGATTTCCGTATAGCGCGGTGCCTGCCGGTACAGTCACTTTTACCCCCTCAGTGAAGGGGTATATAGAAATTATCCAACCCACTTGCCTTCTTTCGGTGATGGGGGATCCTACGCACGCACAGTATTCATCGCAGCAGGGCGTTGATGTGCTTCCCACGGAAAAACTTATTGCTACCTGTCAGGCTACGAATCATTTCAGTACTTCCCAAGCAGTGCAACCTCACTTTGAGACACGATATCGTTCGCAATATGGTTCTGTTCTTCCATTCTTCCAATCTCCTGGTGCCACCACAACACTTGCTGCAAACAAGACACAAACGATTTCATTTGTTCTGCCTAATGCACAGGTCCCGCAAGCGTATGAGGTTAGTGCTTGGTTGACCGATGGTACAGGAGCAACTATCTCTAACAAGGCATCATTCCACTATGTGGTTGCCGGACCTTCCGGTACGATTCAAAATGCAATTTTGGATAAAAATCAGTATGGAATGGGAGATACAGCACACGCGACCATTACTTGGACGCCATCAGCAGATTCATTTCTGAACTCTCGCTACGGCAGTAGCACTACTGAGATGTTGAACATAGAAGCAGTACTATCTGCTGCAAGCTCAAGTGTGCCCTGCGGCGCTCCAGTAACTGTGCAAGTGCCTGCTTCAGGGCTTACTACCACAATTGCAATGCCGCTCACTGCATCATGTATAAATCCATCGTTACTGGTGACTCTCAAAGATGCAAATGGAAATGTACTTGATCAAAAAACGTTTACGGTCACTTCTCCTATTTCTTCTGCATCGCCGCGCATGTTTGAAATCGTATTAGCGGCAGTGATCATCCTTTTGATTCTGTACGGAGTGTTGCACACTGCGTATACGCATAAGAAAACCAGTCCGGTAGTATGATTAGAACAGTAGTAAAAATGAGTATGCACCTATCTTATTCTCGATACGCTCAATATCTAGCAAGTTTTGTGATGTTCCTTGTTGTTGCGGCCGCATTTCCACACGCAGCTCGGGCGCTCACTATCACTCCTATTTTCTATGACCCAAGCAACTACAATCACACCTTCGTTGCTTCTACACTAACCGCAGATACAAATCAGAGCGCCTATTGTCCTGGACAACCGATAACCGTATCTGGTATACGGCCGTTTGGTGCCACCTGCGGCAATGGTAACTATGCCGATGTGGTGATGGTCGTTAATGGGTACACATTACCGCAAACGAGCAATGTAACCTGTCCATATACCGGCGTTACCTTTTGTACTGCGTACACGGTGCAGAGTCAGCAGGTGTGCTATGACGTCTGCAAGCCAACGAAGTATCCTGATATACAAACTTGTACTACGAAATGCACTACTGAAAACGTAAAAGTTTGTAATTCAGGTGCTACTGCGAGTTACTCTGTTTGCAATGAAACAGATGTATCCAATATTGCTACAGCAAATCCTTCTTGGTATGTGCTTTCCATAAACGAAAATCCGCTTAACTGGCAATACTCCTTTACTGCCCCACCCACTCCTGGTACATACCAACTCCCTATCACCCTCTATCTCACTAACCTAGCTCCTCCTAATAACGTGAATTGGACGCAGGTGAACACCTCTCTCTCGTACACTGTTAACTCTTGTGCTAACGTCTGCTCCATTGCATCACTCCCTTGGACAAAAGGGCAGCGCCTAGCAGCTAGACAGCTGGTGTCTGCGAACGATTTCAACACCCTTGAAGGTGGCGTGCAGACCATATGGGATAGTGCATATAACGCGGGACTTCTGCTTGGATCTTTTGTAAATAGTCCATTCTGGTCTTCCAATGCCAATCATGGAACTCCAATAAAAGCTCAACCGCTAGCTGAACTGGTATCAGCTCTTACAGTAATCAATAACAATTGTCCAAACGGCTCATCTTTGTCGAATCTTCCACAATTTGTTCCCGGTGCTCCAGTAAAAGCAGCAGATTTTAACGGTCTTCGCAGTGCTATCGAAGCATTTGCTCCAAAACCATCTACTGCTGATGATATAACCGTATTTAGTGTTGCAGGTGTTGATGCTGCGATATCAGGAACAAATATTTCTGCAACAGTGCCCTACAATACGAGCGTTACAGCACTAACTCCTTCTATAACTGTCTCAAATGGAGCAACGGTAAGCCCTGCATCTGGTGTAGCACAGAACTTCACTAACCCTGTTTCTTACAAGGTAACCGCTGCGGACGGAGTAACTAGCAAAACCTACACAGTAACCATATCAATCGCCTCTGCGCCAACTGGCGGTGGCGGAGGAGGGGGCGGTGGCGGAGGAGGGGGCGGTGGCCACTTACTTAACTAAATACAAAGCATAATGCCCGGTATCAATCTTGATACCGGGCATTTTTTGCGATGAACGGACTAGTTGGTAGCGCTATAGCACACGATGCCGGGCTGGGCGAACCCTGTCGGCGGCGTGACGAGGCTCCAGGTCGTGCCATCCGTCGTGCTCAGGACTTGCGTTACGTCGAGCGGTGCAACCAGAGCTGCCGCGATTGATGATGACGCAAAGAGCTCGAGTTGACCGCAAGCCATTGTCATTGGTATTGGAATCCCCTCGAGATTACCCGCCGGGTAGTACGGGGGGTAGACAGTTGGCTCCGTGTTCGACGTTGTTTCCTGGAAGGGCATGTAGAACACGGGATTGGTGTTTTCCGTATTGGTCGGATCCAGACCACCACAGGAAGTTGCCGGCGGTTGATTCGTACAGAGTACGAATCGAACATTGTTGTTCAAAGCGCCGAACCCTTGCTGGGTGAGATCCATCCCGGTACCGAATTCCGGAAATGGCGATTGGACCAAGGGGTACACATGGCCGTTGCAGCACCCGTTGCTGTTGCTAGGTGCTTCATTGACGTAGAACGTCACAGGTTGGAACCCTTTTCCACTGGTGCCGATGTATTGCCACCCGCCGACCGTGAGTCCAAGACTTGTCACCGTCGGACAGTTGTTCGGCGCAGCACACGACGGTCCGATAATCTCATTCGAGCTCGTGAGCACCTGAATGGTGCCTGTGGGGCTCGATGAGAGGGACACGTTTGCGCTGTTGAGATTCAGGAATGAAGCGGTACCGTTTTGGACGACCGCCCAGATTCCTGCGTCACCGCCGTAGTCGTTGGTCAGCTGAAATGTCGCGGAAATGGACGATCCATTGTCCACGAGGTTGGTCGGTGCGGTCCAGTAGTTACCTTGCACGCCGGCGCGCTGTCCGGTACTGGCGACGTAGGGATGGTTGGGATCGCAGTAGTGCGAATCGGATTCCTGCGGAATCTGAGACGCACTCGTAATGTATCCGCCTCGGTAGGCGCATTGCACCACGCTGGTGATGCCGGCGTAGGCGCTTTTTTGCACCGTCACCGTCACGGTTTGCGAACCACCTTGTCCGGGGTAGGTTACCTGAACGGCCGCGCTCGGCGGCGGAGAGGTCGGAGGTGCGGTAGGGGGCATCGTGCTCGGGGGTGGCGGCAAAACGCTGCCTCCGCCTCCACTGCTGCCACCACCACCACACGCGGCAAGCGCTGCAACCAGCAGTGTGCCAATCAGTAGATTGCGCATGGTATTGCTATTCCTTTCTTCGGAAGGGAGGGGTGTAACTAGTCGTTCTCAAAGAACGAACAGTGATCTGGCGAAAGCATATATATAATTTCCTATTTTGTCAAGTAATGCCCGGAAATCAGCCTACTACATTGACTCACCTAGCGTGTCTGTTACAATGCCTATAACGCATTCGTGCGTGGTTTTTCTTTTGGCTCTAAAAAGCGCGTACTTATTAATCATTTATTCACTTAGCATTTATGGCAGCAGACACATTTGAACGAAATAAGCCGCACGTGAACGTTGGTACCATCGGTCACGTCGACCACGGTAAAACAACGCTTACCGCATCCATCCTCCACACGCTCGACATGGCGAAGGATCAAGGATTCGGCGCACGCGTGGAAGGGGTAGAGGGTATTGATAACGCTCCTGAAGAAAAGGCACGTGGTATTACCATCGCACTCCACCACTCTGAGTACTGGACTCCAGAGCGCCATTACGCGCACATCGACGCTCCAGGCCACGCAGACTATATCAAGAACATGATCACCGGTGCCGCACAAATGGACGGTGCGATTCTCGTCGTTGCAGCAACAGACGGTGTGATGCCGCAGACGCGTGAACACATCCTTCTTGCAAAGCAGGTAGGTGTGCCGCGTATCATCGTATTTCTCAACAAGGTAGACATGGTAGACGACAAGGATCTAGTTGATCTTGTCGAGGAAGAAGTGCGAGATCTCCTTACCAAGCAAGGATTTGACGGTGCAAATACTCCGGTCATCCGCGGTTCCGGTCTCAAAGCACTTGAAAGCAAGGACATCAACGACGAATGGTCTCAGAAGGTGCTTGAGCTCGTCAAAACGCTTGACTCATACATCCCGCAACCAACCCGCGAACTCGATAAGCCGTTCCTCATGCCGATCGAAGACATCTTCTCTATTGAAGGTCGCGGTACGGTAGTTACCGGAAGAATTGAACGCGGTCAGGTAAAAGTCGGTGAAGAAGTGGAAATCGTCGGTCTCCAGCCAACTACCAAAACGACTATCACCGGTATCGAAATGTTCAACAAGCAGCTTGAATCAGGACAGGCCGGAGACAATGCCGGAATCTTGCTGCGCGGTACGAAGAAAGAAGACGTACATCGCGGTCAGGTGCTTGCAAAGACAGGTTCCGTAACCCCACACACTGAGTTTGAAGCAGAAGTATACGTGTTGAACAAGGATGAAGGAGGCCGTCACACACCATTCTTCAGCGGATACAAACCACAGTTCTACATCCGTACGACGGACGTAACCGGAGAGGTAACACTTGCAGCAGGAACAGAAATGGTCATGCCGGGAGACACCGTTACCTTCAAGGTAAAATTGACTGCCCCTGTTGCTCTTGAAGAGAAGCAGCGTTTCGCTGTTCGTGAAGGAGGTAAAACCGTAGGAGCCGGTGTGGTTACCAAGATAGTTGCCTAATACAAAAGTACCTATGCCGACGCGCGCAAAAACCACCACAGACACAGAAACAAAGAAAGCGGCACCTCGCCGCACGCGCGCAAAGGCAGCGGTTGCAGCACCACAGAAACTGCGCATCAAAGTACGTGCCTACGAACACAAGGTACTCGATATGTCGGTACGCCAAATCGTAGAAACCGCACTTCGCTATGATGCCGATATTGCCGGACCTATTCCGTTGCCGACTGAGATCAAAAAATACACGGTAAACCGTTCTACGTTCATCTATAAAGATGCACGTGAACAGTTCGAGATGCGGGTGCATAAACGCCTCATCGATATTCTCAATCCTTCTCAAAAAGTTATTGAAGCGCTTACCAATCTCTCCTTACCATCAGGAGTGACCATCGAAGTGAAGATGATCTAATCCAGAATGGAGCACTTGAAACGAGAAAAAACATTCGTTCTGATTAAACCAGACGGAGTCCGCAAGGGGCTCATTGGTGAAGTCATTCGTCGTTTTGAACAACGAGATCTCAAGATTGTTGCATTGGAAATGTTCCAACCCACGCGACAAATGATTGATGAGCACTATCCAAAAGATACTGCATGGATTGAACGGGTGGGAGGAAAAACCCTAAGCACGTACGAAAAGTACAATGTTAATCCTGTAGAACAGCTTGGTACTGATGACCCGCTTACTATTGGGAACATGGTACGAGAATGGCTTGTTGACTATATGGTATCAGCACCGTTGGTACGCATGGTGGTAGAAGGAGCACATGCTGTTGATGTGGTACGCAAAATTGCTGGCCCTACACTTCCGTATGCCGCAGAAGTAGGTACCATTCGAGGTGATTTTTCCATTGATTCTCCTGCAATTGCCAATAGCGAAAAACGCGCGGTTGCCAACATTCTGCACGCTTCTGAAACACCCCAGGAAGCAGAACACGAAATCAAGCACTGGTTTGGGAATGCAGTTATTCACTCCTACAAGCGTTTCGGCATCGACGAGTAGTGCTGTGCTACAATAGGCGCAGACTGCTCAGGCACATGTCCGTACGTGTTATCAGGGAATGCGTTGTCGCTGTATCACCGTGGTGATACACGTAGCATACCCACCTGGCATAAAAGCCGACACGTGCTTGCGCAGTCAAACAAAGTGTCCCGCATGAAGCGGGATATTTTGTTATGATACATACTAGTATGTCAGCAACCGTTACATTTTGCGGAGGAACCGATGAAGTGACTGGCTCCAATTTTTTACTTACTGCAGACGCCACACATGTACTTGTTGATTGCGGCCTCACGCAAGGCATTCCCGAAGCAGAGTTGCGCAATTGGGCCCCCTTTCCTTACGACCCGGCAGCTATACCATTCCTGATCGTTACTCATGCACACCTCGATCATGTCGGGAAAATTCCAAAACTCGTAAAAGACGGATTTCGGGGACGTATTATTTCCACTGAAGCAACCAAAACGCTTGCAGAGCCGCTCCTGTATGACGCACTAGAGCTCATCGAGCATCGAGCGCAACACCATGGAAGAGAAGCGCTGTATGGTAAGGAGGACATTGTCGCCACATTTCGCTTGTGGGAAGGCATATCATACCATAAGGAACTCGTGCTCAGCGACAACATTTCGCTGACCTTATTCAATTCAGGGCATATTCTCGGTTCTTCCATGGCTCAGTTCAAAAGAGGAGAACGCAGCATTGTTTTTACCGGAGATCTCGGCGGCGGCAATTCTCCATTACTGTCTCTTGCTGATCCGCTTCCCCATGCGAACTACCTGGTTATGGAAAGTGTGTACGGAGATCGTACTCGTCCAGAAGATGATAATAGACTAAAGGAGCTGGAACAGGTGCTAAAGCATACTACTGAACGAGGCGGTACGTTACTTATCCCAGCGTTTTCTATGGAACGCACGCAAGATCTGCTCTTTGATATACGCTCTTTGTTGATAGAAAAACGTGTTCCTTCTATACCGGTATATCTCGACTCGCCATTGGCAGAAAAAATCACCACTGACTATATGCGGTATCCTGACTATTTCGCTCCTGCTATCGCTACTCGTATGCGCAATGGAGAAGCTATCTTTTCATTTCCGGAATTACACTGGATACAAGATATGAATGCCTCTCGTGCACTTTCTCATGCACCAAACCCTAAGATTATCATTGCTGGATCTGGTATGAGCAATGGCGGAAGAGCGCTATTGCATGAGACGTGGGTACTCCCTGATCCTTCCGCAACTCTGCTTATTGTCGGATACCAAGCTCCTGGAACGCTGGGAAGGGAACTCATTGATGGTGCGCATCGCGTAGCAGTACAACATCAGCCAGTATCGGTACGCTGTCACATAGAGCACATTTTTGGTTATTCAGCGCACATGGATGGGAATGAGCTGCTTGCATTTGCACAGCAGGGAAAAGATACCTTGCAGCAGGTCTTTGTGGTAATGGGAGAACCCGCTTCTGCCGCATTTTTGGCCCAGCGCTTACATGAATATGCCGGCATGGCGGCGGTTACTCCGTCACTTGGGGAAACAGTAACCATAGAACTGTAGTACACTACAAAAATGGAACCGACGAATGAGCAATTGAAAATAAAATTAGGAATCTCAGGCGCTGCTGAAACCGGACATTGTGGCATTGATGCATATGACAAGGGGATTGCCCTGGGGGAAGAAATTGCTCGGCATGGTGGCGTGCTGGTAAATGGTGCCACGACCGGTTTCCCACTTTGGACAGCCATGGGAGCAAAGAAGGGAGGAGGGTTTACTATTGGTTTTTCTCCTGCGAGCTCTGAAAAAGAGCATATCGATTTTTACAATCTTCCGGTGGAATACATGGATCTTATTGTGTATACCGGCTTTGGCTACCCGGGGCGCGATCTTATTTTTACGCGTTCGTGTGATGCCATGTTTTTTGGCTGTGGGAGAATCGGCACCATACATGAGTTCACGATTGCGTTTGAAGATCGTAAGCCGATTGGTATTTATGAAGGCGGCTGGGAAACCGATGAGGTGATTAAGGATATCTTGGCAAATGGCCATCGCCCTAACGATCATATTGTGTTTGATACCGATCCCAAGGCGCTCGTAGAGCGCGTGCTTGAGTTAGTGGAGAAGGATCGGATTAACCGCGCTTCCTTCCGGTTTGAGGCACCGGCAGAAGCCCCCTCCGAAGGAGGGGTGGCTCCTATTTCAGAACCTCCTATGAAAGCTGCTTGATGAGGCGAGAGAAGCTCTCCGGACGCTCTTCAGCGAGCTGTGCGAGCATCTTTCGATTTACGAGCACACCTTTTTTCTTGAGTGTACCAATGAGCTTGCTATAGGAGAGTGGTGAGGCGATTACATCCAGGGCGCCGTTGATACGGACATTCCAGAGTTTTCGAAAATCATTTTTCTTGTCGCGTCGGTGGGCGAATGCGTATTTACCGGCATGGACGATAGCTTCCCGTGCTGCGCGTTCCTTTTTGCTGCGTGCAAACCGATACCCTTTTACCTGTTTGAGTACGTTGCGGCGGCGTTTCTGTGATGTAATTCCTCCTTTTACTCGTGCCATATGTTTATTTCACTATGCTAATGTAGCGCTGGGTTACTTTTTTGGAGAACGACACGTTTTGCGTGCGACGCCGATTCAGCTGAGAAATGCGGTTCTCTTTTGCATTAAAATGGTTCTGGCCCGGTTTACGAGCCACTATTTTCCCGCGTCGCGTCAGTTTGAGGCGCTTGGTAAATGCTTTTGTCGTTTTCATTTTTTTGCGTCTTTTTCGATAACAACGGAAAGTCCTTTCGGGCTCTTCGCAATGGCATCTGCGAGCTTATAGGAGTGGGGGATCAGTTTTAAAAATCGCTCCAACCTTCCTTTCAAGAACTCAAATTCCATGTACTTGTACCTACCCCACAAAAAGAGATCAATTTTCACTCGATGTCCTTCCTGGAGCCATTCGGCAGCTTTCTTTGCCTTGAGAGTCAAATCGTGGTCACCGGTACCTATCTTTACCTGTATATTCTTGGTTTCGGTGGCGTGCGATTTTGCCTTTATCTCACGGCGCTTTTTCTGCTGTTCGTAATGGAATTTACCATATTCCATTATTTTTGCAACCGGAGGATTGGCATTTGGAGATATTTCGATAAGGTCCATACCGGCATCCTCCGCCCGTTGCAGCGCGTCGCTCAATTCGAGCACGCCAAAATTCTCTCCTTGCGGACCGATGACGCGAAGTGTTTTTGAACGAATGTGATGGTTAATGCGCGTATCCAAAGTAAGTAAAAAAACTATACCACACATGGAAGCGGTCACCTAGTGCCGCTTCTACTTGTTTTTTGAAGGGACTTTTTATGCTTGATTTGTGTACTAGGGAGTTGCTACCCGGAAGCCATTCACACGATCTCCTTTTGTATCTCCCGATACAATATCTTTACTGTAGAAGTATAGCGGCATGCCGTTGTACGTGAGTTGGAGCGTACCGTCGTTTCTTTGATAAGTGCTGATAGTTCCAGTAATACCAGGTACTGCTATAAGAGAGGAGGAGGTAGAGATGGTATACGGGGGCCATAGGACTGCGCACGTACCGGTACAGTTACTGACCCCGTTGCTATCCTTCGTATACACGTAGAGTGTATTGCCATTTTCTGGAGCAGTAAGGTAGTTACCTGTTGTTGTACTCGTTGTAAGTGCTAATACTGCTGTTCTTCCTCCTATGTTGGTAGTTTGATCTACGGACGTGACGGGGGTATGTGGCGTTTGATGGAGTCCCCAGTAAATACCCAACAGTACGAGGATGATACTAATGGTAATCCAAATAACCGTGGATGTTTTCATAACGCATGTAAAGGGTGGTAATAATACCATTCATGATGCAGAGGAACGTCTGAAAGCAAGGTGAACTATGCTTCCATTAATTTATTGAATACTGCCTCGAGTTCAGTAATGCTTACAGGTTTGGTGAGATGGTGTGAAAATCCAGCCTGTCGCGCTTTTAGTTTGTCTTGCTGTTGGCCGTATCCAGTGAGTGCGATCAGTGTGGGTGCATGGTATTGCGGGTCCTTTTGTATTTGTTTTGCAAGTTGGTATCCGTCCATGTCGGGTAGTCCAATATCAAGTAGGACAATATCGGCACGAAACGTTTTCAATGTCTGTAACGCAGACGCAGCATCATGCGCCACCATGGTCGCATGCTCGTTATGTGCTAATAATTTCTGCAGGCTCACTGCGGCCGCTGTGTTGTCATCGACGATGAGGATGCTGTACTTTTTGCCGCGTGATTTTCGCCGACGCTCTGTTTCCGGGGGTGTATGGAATATCCGCGAGGTTATCATCGGCAGCTGCACGGAGGAAGACAAGGGGAGTGCAATCCAAAAGGTACTGCCATGACCGGCTCCCTTGCTTTCTGCCCAGATTTTTCCATGGTGCATTTCAACGAGCTGTTTGCTCAATGACAAGCCGATGCCGAGCCCCGTTCCGATCGGTGTGGCAATAGTGCCCTGTCGAAACGGTTCGAATATTTTTTTAAGGAGCTGTGGTTCAATACCCAGCCCGTTGTCCCGCAGAGCGATACGAAGTTCTTTGTTACTCTCTTGGGCACTCAGTTCAATACGTCCCCCTGGATTCGTGTACTTTGCAGCATTGTACAGCAAGTTATTGATAATCTGTTCAAATCGGATCGGGTCTACCCGCATCCAAATAGGTTTTTCAGGCATGGATATGATGAGCGTATGGCGGCGCGATGTGTAAAAATCTTGCACGGTCTCTACACTATGTTCGATCAAGTCTTGTATCTGGGCACTTTCAATATTTAATTTTAATTTTTTTTCACTAATGCGGGAGATATCGAGCAAGTCTTCCAGTAATTTCACAATGGTGCGCAGATGTGATCCTATAGTATCGAGTGGTTCAAGAATAGTTTGCTGTTGTAAATCAACCGCACGCAGTTTCGCTATCTCCAATGAGCTTAGGATAGGTGCCAATGGATTACGCACTTCATGGGCAAGCGTGGCGATAAATTCGTTCTTTAACTTATCTTCCGCATTTAATCGCTGTACTGCGTCATCAAGTTGTTCCACAGTATGCGCTAGCGTACGGGAAAGCGTTTTCTGTTCTTCGGCAATGGAAGTAAATGAGATAAAGATAATGATAAGAAATCCTAGAAACAGTTCCAGCGAAAGAAGCCCTTCATAGGTTGATACGGTGACAAAGGCGCCCTTATGCAAGAATGCAGCGGTTAAAGTAATACCTGAGAGGAGGGTCAATGCGGCAGTAATACCACGCGGGCTACTGCGCAAAGCAGCCCACATAAGCGGAATGAAGATGAAGTAGATAATGGGAAACAGCTCTATTTCTTGTAAATTGGTCCAAAAAATGAGAAAGGAAAATCCGACCAACGTTGCAAACAGCACTATGCTTTCTATTGCTTTTCTCCAAGAAGGTTTTACATAGGCAGGCGAGCACCACACTAAGATGAGCGGTGTGATAAGAAAGACACCAAGCAGATCCCCTATCCACCACGTAATCCAGGTTTTGGAAAAAACGGCATGCGTGATGAGGCCCCCAAACAAAAGGCTGCCGGTTCCTATGCTTGCGCTGATCGTGGTCACGAACAGTGCGACTACAAAAAAATAAAGCGCATCTCGCAGGCGTCCAAAACTCGGATCGATCGGCGTGTAGCGCCGCAAAAAATCAACACCTACTAGCGCTTCCAAGGTATTGCCGACTGTCATGCCAAAAGCGATCAGAAAAGGAGCACCAAGAGAAAGGGCAACAACCAATGCTCCTAGGGCAATTGCCGGCCATAGTTCCATACCCCACAGAAACAGCGCAGCGAGTCCGATACCGGTTGGCATCCAGAGGAAAGTTGCGAAGGTGTGTACAGGAAACAAGGCAAGCCCGATACGAGCAGTGACAATGTACACAGTAAACAATAATACCGCTCGTACAATATATAAATGAGAAGTGAGGAAGGAGAATTCCGGAAAAAAGTGCCGTACTGGTTCTAGAAAAGGTATCGTTATTGCTGGACGATGAGTATCACCGGCAAATAGCTTTGTTTGTGCAGCGGATACATGTTTCTCTTTCCGCATAGTGTTCTTCAAGAAGGAGTGTGCAATCGAATATGATCGAATTCCTGTAACAACACAATCGTGCGGTCCACCTGTTCTTCTAGAATATGCAGTTCTTGCTCATTAGTTCCGGTAAACCCTTCAAGTTTCAATAGTTCAATCGTATTTTTCATGATTGCGAGTGCATTGCGGGCATCATGAGAGAAAGTTTGCGCAGCTTTTTGCAATTCGGTGTCTGCTTTTATGTATCGCTGTTGTGACATGGTCTGCTTAGAGGATGCGCCGCTCAAATGGTCAGTTGGCGTTCTAGTGCTTCTGTTGTCTCCCAGTGTAGTCGTGGGTGTTCCGTCTGTCTATGGTGCCACATATGGCAATGGGCAAGGTGCCTGTTCCCCGCCATTGTTATCTCATGGTATTTGCACAAAATGCAGGTGAGTACGTGTATTTTTATACTGTTCATACAGAGGTTCATGAATAGGCCGTGAAAGGACAGCGTATCTTGCAGCGGTTGAGCGCAAGGCGAAGTCATTATCTTCTTTGCAATACCCGAAAAGGAATCATTTTTTGCAACAGCTCTCGTGCAGGAAGAATAGAATAAGAGGCAGCTGGTTTGGTATGTGCAGAAGGGAGATACACATTTACGACGGTTCCCTTACCAAGGCTGCTTTGAATATGGATTTTTCCCTGATGCACTCGCACAATTTCACGCACAATGGTAAGTCCTAATCCACTTTTGTGCTGCATACTGCGCGTCCGGGATACATCAGATCGATAATACGGTTCTAGTATGTGCGGTAATTCTTCTTTTGCTATGCCAATTCCCGTATCGGTGATGGAAAATCGTACTTGCCCATCTTCAACAGGGTGTACACGAAGTGTGACAATGCCGCGGTGATGCTTCGGTGTATAAATAAGCGCATTCTTCAACAGGTTCATAAGCATTTGTTCAATTGCCGCAGTGTTTCCTCGCATAGTGCAACTAGTATCGATGCAGACCCGTATACGCACAGCACGTTCCTGCGCCAGGCGTCGGTAATATCTGGTGACTTTTTTAACGAGAGGAGAGAGTGCAATCATTTCAAATGAAATAGTTGCCGGTTGTGAAAGTGCGCTCAGTGTTAATCGATTATTGATGATTTCAGAAATACGTTCGGCTTCTATTTCTATAGATTTGAACTGTTTACGGGATGCGAGCGTAAGATCTGGAGCAAGAAGCGCTACTTCTGTACCGAGCATAATGGTGGAAAGTGGCGTACGAATTTCGTGTGATAGATTTCCGACAAATCGTTTTTGTTGTTCTAGTATCCTGTAAAAAGGTTCAAGGCATACTCGCAGGAGCACTGTGGTGATAGCAATCATGGATACTACGCCTGCGATGCTTAGCGTGTATAGGTTGCGAGACAAGGCCAGTACACTCACCATACCCATTGCCGTTTCTGCGCTCAAAAGCAGAAGTATAGAAGTAGTGATTCGCAAGACAGCCTCGTGCCTATACCGTTTCTGCCAAGCGATACCCCACTCCACGCACTGTTTCAAATACGGGTTCAGAGTCATGAGCTAATTTTTTTCGCAAGTTTTTCATATGCACATCAAGCACGTTGCTCCAGGAGAGGGAATTGAAATCCCACACATGGTCGAACAGTTTTTCTCGAGAAAGCACCGTCTGAGGCTCTCGCATAAAGCATTCTAGCAATGCGAATTCTTTGAGAGTCAGGGGAATTTCTGTTCCATCGCGTCGAACCGTACGCGTAGATAGATCCATTTCCAATGTCCCTACTTTCAATATGACCGGTTGCGCTACTTTTGGACGGCGCAACACTGAGGTGATACGCGCTATCAATTCCTCAAAGGAGAATGGTTTAACGAGATAGTCATCTGCGCCTTTGTTTAACAGTTCTACTTTATGTTCTGTTTCTCCGCGTGCGGTAAGGATAATAATAGGAGTACTTACTCCTTCCTTTCGAACATTCTCTGTAATCGCTGCACCGTCCATACCTGGAAGCATGAGATCCAGCAGAATAAGATCGTATTCATTTCGGTAGAGCAGAATACGATTACGGGCTTTTTCCGGATCCGCAAGCCAGTCTACCGCGTAACCGCGACTTTCCAGGCCGCGTTTTAGGGCTTTTGCCAGTTTCTCCTCGTCTTCAACAATAAGTAGATGCATATATGGTTGAATGGTACACGTTGCAGGTGGCTAATATTCGCCTACCGAAGACCGTACCATGAAAAACATGAACGATTAATGAAGTGAGATATATGTTGTAAATAAAGAACCTTTAGTACTTAGCAAAAATACAGGAAATCAGTGAAAAAATAATGAACTACGAGTACAGGAGAATACCCACCACTACTACATAGGAGAGGATACCCAGGAACAGGTTTGAGATTAGAATCTGCCCTTCTTTATGGAGCAGGCCATAGAAACTCCAAAAAAAGTTGATAGTTCCAAGCAGAAGCCAGGTAATGAGAGATAGGCCTTGCGCATTATGAGAAGTAAATAAAGAAAATACCTGTGGAAGTAAGGCTAGTGGTGCGATAAGCGAGACACCATACATGAGAGAATCGAATAACCGTATAAATCGGTGTGGATGTGGGTACGGTTCCAATCCTTCAGAAGTTCGTTTTCTTTCAAGTAAATGATGTATGCCGTCCATATGTTGCTAGTGTAGCAAAGTTTCACTCATAGTTTGAGGCCCCCGTGTTCATACGAACCCGAGGGCCTTTGATTATCCAGAAACTGGAATAGTGTGTTGATGAACGCACTCCTTCTTTTTTTCCTGACACAACGCGTCCAGTTTTTTATCGAATGTCTGGAGGGTCATGCCTAGGGTATGAGCTATAGCTCTGCGTTTTTCAGGATTTTCCAGTATTTCTCTGGCTCCTTTGGATTCTTGCAATACGCCAAATAACACGTCGGCTTCAAAACACATACCAAGCACCCTTCAAAGAACAACCTCTTCTCCTTATGGAGAATGAGATCACCGTGCAAGGCGGTAATGTATATATTGTATGCATAAAATACGCATGATGCGAATGCGATACGCACCATTAAACATATTTCACTATTGCGCAGAAGATACCTTTGTTACTGGTGATTCGTAGTGTGTATGCTGCCACATTTGTTTAACTACTTCAGCAATTTGCATAAAGCAAAATGTCCATATCCATACCAGAAGTGCTATTTGCCAAGAAATACTTCCAGACATAAGAAAACCAGTTATTGCTAATAGTGTCGCAATACCTTGTGTAATAAGTGTCGCGTAGATAACTTGTGCGCTTGGAAGGTATCGATACCAGGGGGAATCAGTATGCGTCACATAAATGAGCATATGTCCTGATACGGTGAGTTTGAGGAAAAACAATGTTTGTATGGCTGGCCATGGCAGATGGAGATATTCAAGGGCAAAGAAAAATAACAATACACTTTCTATAATACCTACCACTCCAAACAAACTTCCTTTTATAAACTGAGCGCGTGTATTTATTTTTGATGGTTTATGTACGACACGAACGCGATCAAATGCCAAAGAAACAATGGGAATGTCATTCAATAAGGCAATAAGAATAAGTTGTAACGGGGAGAGCGGGTAGGTGCCAGTCAGAAATCCAAGTATGGCAATCGTGATAATGAGGCGAAGGCTTTCTGAGATTCGGTATAACGCATATGAATTTAGACGGATAAAGATTTTTCTCCCTTCTATAAATGCATCACGCATAACCGAAATACCACTAGAGAGCAGCACAATGTCTGCAGTACCCTTAAGCGCATCAACAGCGTTTTTTACTGCGAATCCTACATTTGCTTCTTTTACTGCGGGTAAATCATTCACCCCGTCTCCATTTGCTGCGACGGTATAGAACTGTTTTGCTTTTTGTACCAATGCGTATTTATCTTCCGGTAAAATCTCGGCAAATGCTTGTGTTCTATGAAACGTATCTGCAGTAAGCGTATCCCATCCTTGTGCCAATAGTTCTGTGCGTGTTGTCACAACTTCTCCTGGCATGGAGAGTTTTCCGGCAATTTCTTTTGCAATTGCTTTGTTATCTCCCGTGACCATAGCGACTTCAACGCCATTTTCTTTCAAAAATGCTATAGCTGTTTTCGCATCCTCTCTCAGCTCATCGGAAAGAGATAGTACTCCGACTAGTTGCATATTCGTTTCCTGATCTCCCTGGGCTACTGCGAGTGCTAAGGTTCGATATCCGCGTTTGGCAAATGTTTCGATATCTTGTGTAAATTGTTGTTGCAGGGAAGGAGATAGGTGACAAAGTGTTGCGATTATTTGTGGCGCGCCGAGCGCGGCGGTTTTGTGAACATTAGTATCCAAAAAAGTAAGCGTACTTCTTTTGCGGATAGAATCTGCGGGAACATAGGAGATAGTGGTACTTGGTGTTGGAGTAACATCACGCAATATTGCTTGATTGATAGTAATATCCGGTTCTTGTAATGCAACCAACTGAGCAATTCTCCGCACTTCTTCTACTGATGTTTCGTTGTAGGTATGTACGGTATCTACCGTGATCTTATTTTTCGTTAAGGTGCCTGTTTTATCAGTAAGAAGCAGATCGGTATTTGCAAGTTCTTCCAAAGAAGCAAGACGACGAACGACCACATTTTTTTTGGCAAGCGCAACAACGCCAAATGCAATGATAAGTGTCATTACAGTAGGAAGACTGATTGGTATGCCGGCAATCAACAAACTCAGGTCCAATCGAAGGATTTCGGTAAATGCGGTGTTATGGAGCCACAGCACGATAGTGAGAAACAACATAGCGCCTATACTCAGTATTGAAAGTGAACGTGAAATACGTAAGATTTCTTTTTCAAGAGCACTTTTCTTATTAGTTGCTTCTACTTTGCTGAGTGTTTTACCAAAATAGGTATGATTACCTGTCGCAGTAATTTCTATCGTTGCTAATCCTGATGCTAAAAAGGAACCAGAATACAGTGTCTCATTTTCTTTTCGGTCTTGTGGTAAGGATTCTCCGGTAATTGCAGCTTCGTTTACGCTTACATTATTTGCTTGTATGACTTTTGCATCGGCTGGTATCACATCACCTGCTTTCAGTTCTACGATATCGTGCGGTACCAATAAACGAGCATTAAGCATATGCCATGCATTGTCGCGTAATACTTTTACCGTAATAGCTAAATGCTCGTTAAGTTTTTCAATGGCAGTATCTGCTTTATGCTCTTGCCAGAGCATAATAATAATATTGAGTACCAGGAGGAATACAATAAAGCCAGCATCAAAAATTTTATTACTAAAAAAAGAAAGTATTGATGCTGCCAAGAGCATAATACTAATAGGGGAGATAATCTGATGTATTGCTTTTTGTAACAATGACTCTGTTTTTTGAGTAATTTCATTGTATCCGTGTGCTTTCAGATATTCATTGGCGGCAGTACTCGTAAGATGAGAAGGCATTAATCCTATTATGGTCTTATGTTTGTGTATTATCCAACCAAGATATATACAGAACTCACTGTGTATAGACTTATATTGTTTCCGTAAAATCAAGTAGACTGAAAGTATATTATCTATTCACTTTTTTATTTATGAAACAGCATCCATTACAAGAGATTGCAAAGTTCGCGAGCGGTTTGGTAGTAGCAGATTTTTTCTCATTGCTGTGGTTTTCACAACAAGGATTACTTCCTATGCAATTTATGGGTGCCACTATTACTCCAGGCATGGTATTTCCTGGTCTGGTATTTGATATATGCTTATTCCTTATTCTTATTCATTACGGATGGCATATAGGTACTTTACGTACACCACGAGAAAGGACCTATCTCCTTATCGCAGGCGTTATTTTCACCGTTGTAGGTGCTGCGCACCTCTGGCGCGTGTTTTCTACCGCTCCGCTAGTACTTCTGGGATGGAGTGTGCCGTTATGGCTTTCTTGGTTTGCTGTAGCCGTCACGGCATATCTGGCATATACCAGCTTCCATTTCGCGCTTCGTTTGAAGAAATAAACTCCCTTAATTAGGTACACAAATACCGCCTGTATCTGGTATGTGCGAGTTGAGCTGACAGTGAGATCCTTCTGGACAGGTAGGTGCATTTTGTATAAATCCGCCGCAATGGATGTATCCGCTAGAGGTTGCGACAGTGGAGTGTGATGGTTGTGGAGTAATGACTATATTTTGTGAGGTAGTAGAAAGAAGAGAAGTAGTACTTGAGATGGATTGCGATCCTGTAATGCCTTGTAAGATGGGAGTGGAAGCAGTATCAAGCACGCTTTGATACTGCATACCAAGTACGAACCCGACATATAACACTCCTATAAATAGAATTGCAGCGAGCAATTTTGAGTACCATGTCACTTTATTCCATTCGATATGCATGATGATGATGGGGTTAGTGATCTTCGTAAATTTGATTATTAGTGAAAGGGCACGATCCGTTACACCAACTAGAACAGTTGTACACATATGATTTCCATTGTTTTACTGCACATCTATTTGGACTATTGGGATCTTCAAGTTGTGCTATGAGGTCATAGTTTGAGCCATCCGAATTTGCCGCATACGCGTATGAGTAACTCCCGTTTGACCAAGGATTTCCAGAGGTGTTGAGCGGGTCGGTAGGGAGCTGAGCCAGGTACGGAGCAAGCATAGTCTGCAGTGCGCCCCATTGAGTGGCATTATTACTTACACACCACCCGCTGGTGTATGCACAAGTGCCTTGAGGGTATGTCCCATGATCGTTCGCGTATTCTTCTAACGCCAATTGAATAGTATGTAGATCGGATTCACGACGAGCGTCTCGCGCTTTAGCGCGAGCACTATTTAACGAAACAAGAATTATGGATGCCAAAATGCCAATGATGGCGATGACGACAAGTAATTCAATAAGGGTGAATCCTCTGTCTTTCATACTAAATAAGTATAAGATAGATTTTTATCATACTCATATGATACAGGGTAAAAGTATGATTTTTACCTCAAAAGAGTACCTAGTCACGTATCCTGCCAGAGAGAACTGCATCAAGTTACTCAAATGCACAGCTTAAATTATCCAGAATCTCCTTGAAAACAATCAAATTCTGTTTTTTCTAGAGAAAGGGGATATTTAACAGGGAAAAATAATTACTCCTTGTTTATGCTATTTCTGGTTTATACTAAACAATATAAACCAATGCGAAATCGAGGCTTTACGCTCATTGAACTTCTTGTCGTCATCGCCATCATTGGTATTCTCGCTTCAATTGTACTCGTATCTCTCAATTCAGCTCGTACTAAAGCACGAGATGCAAATCGAGTCGCTTCGCTACAAGAAATGGCGAAAGCAATCAGTCTTGCAGATACTGGTATACCAGTTCCGCTTGTCGGGTGCGTTAGTGGACCAACAGCAAACGTGAATACCTGTACGGGCCCTTCTCCCATCAATTTTAATAGCACGAACTACGGCGATCCATTGGTTGGAGGTGCCGGACCAAATTGTTTGTATAACAGTACGAAACCTTGCCAGTACACCATTTGGACGCAAGACGCTGCTTCTACTGGCGTGGGGGGTGCAACTACTGAAAATTATGAAATTTGTGCTTTCCTTGAAGTCGGTTCTGGTCCGCTCCCTGCTGGATTAGTGCATGTGGGAAGTGATACAAGCGGTGCAGTAGAACCTGGATGTCCTTAAGTAAAATTACTCTATACTCAAAGATAAAATTCTATAGTCTGGTTCGAAGTATGCTGAGAAACAAGAAAATTTTACTTGTGAAGAGGTGAGCGAAGCTGGAACTTTTTTAGGAAAACAGAAGAAAAGCCCACCTAAGTAGTGGTGGGCTGGGTGAGTATATGGCCGATGCCGTATGAAAGAATGCCGAAAACGAAACATATGATCGGCAGAAAAAGTTGCGGCCATTGCAGATGTTGCTGTACGCAGTGTGCAAGGACTACACAACCCCAGAAGTAGACCATTAGGCCGAGAACTTTGAATTTCATAAGAACCCCCTTATCTAAAACCATTTTACTATATTTAGTATACTTTGTCAAGTACTGCAAAAGCGGTTCCAATCATGCAGGATCTGGTCCAAAAAACCATTTAAAAACAAGCGAAATTTACGGGTGGAGATGGCGGGTAGCGAACCCGCGTGCAACAGAGATGTGAAAGCGCTTCTACAAAGTGTAGTCCATTTATATTTCGATGTAATGCGTAGAAAATGGACAAAACCGTCTTACATCAAAGCTCTATAAGATCTTTATTGGTAAGCAAGAGCGTACTTACCAATGCAACTCGCTATATAACATCTGGATTCATACCCGCGAGCGAGATATGACAGATGTCGAGTTAGGCCTTAGCGTAGGCGAACTCGAAATCATTCACCGAGAAATACGGCGAAGTAACTGATTTTGCAGTTATTGGTTCCGGGAGTTTAAAGAAGTTCCGGACTTCTACTTCGCGCTGCATTCACGAACTTCTATTGTCGAGACAATGCATCCCCGAAAAAAGCACGACGCTACTTGCTCTCTTCGCGGTACACTATTCTCTTTCTATTGCTGTTTCAATGAACGATTGATATCCCGTTGTGCGTCTCGTTTCTTGAGCACTTCTCGTTTGTCGTACTGTTTTCTACCACGAGCAATTGCAATACGGACTTTCAATTTTCGATTTTTAGTATAAATCGAAAATGGCACTATTGTCAAGCCTTTTTGCGCTTCTGCATTGGTCAATGTTATGAGCTCCTTCTTATTGAGCAGTAATTTCCGTGTACGGTCAGGTTCATAGTCCTTCGGTGTATTGCTCGGTTGGTAGGGAGGTATATGCATACCGACCAGATATGCTTCTTTACCGCGCACAATAACGTGTGCACCTTCCAGTTTTCCGGTTTTTTGCCGCAATGCCTTCACTTCAAATCCATGCAGTTCGATGCCGGCTTCGAATTCTTCAATTACCGCAAAATTCAGGTGAGCCTTTTTATGCTCGATAAGTATCATGTAAAAAGTGTAGCACTCACTGGGCATAAGTGATATATTTGCTTGCGATGGCGAACTCTCGAAAACAGCGCAAGGCGCCGCTTCCACAAGCGCCGCAAGGAGGGAATTTCTTTTTTAACTTACTTACCAGTATTTCGGCGCTTTTGGTGCTTGCAGGCGCATATGCGTACTTTTCCGGCGATATAAAAACACCGCCCCCAACTATCCCGATCTCGCAAGTCGCACAGGATATCAATGCAGGAAAAGTGACTTCCATCAGTGTTAATGGTGATGCCCTCGACATTATCTATACGGACAAATCGGAAAAACTTTCTAAGAAAGAACCAGAGACCGCGCTGACTCAAACGCTCACCAACTACGGGGTAACAAAAGACGCACTTGATAAGGTAACGATTACGATTGAGCAGCAAAGTGCATGGCAAGTATGGCTTACCGACGCATTGCCGTTTCTTGCACCAATCTTGCTCATTGTCATTTTTGTATGGTATCTCTCACGACAAATGCGAGGCGCAGGCATGCAAGCCTTCTCCTTCGGCCAGTCAAAACCGCGAGTCATTGATCCGAACGATCAAATACAGCGTATTACCTTTAAGGATGTTGCTGGAGCAAAAGAAGCGAAACAAGAGCTCATAGAAGTAGTTGATTTCTTGCGCAATCCAAAAAAGTTTCTTGATATTGGCGCGCGGATCCCCAAGGGTATTCTCCTCATGGGAGCACCGGGTACCGGAAAAACGCTGCTTGCTCGTGCGGTGGCTGGGGAAGCGGGTGTGCCGTTCTTCTCCATTTCCGGATCTGAGTTCGTAGAGATGTTCGTAGGAGTGGGAGCCAGCCGCGTGCGCGACTTGTTCCTGACAGCAAAGAAATCCTCGCCGGCCATTATCTTTGTCGATGAAATTGATGCGGTAGGACGCGTACGCGGTACTGGCGTCGGAGGGGGAAATGATGAACGAGAGCAAACACTCAATCAGATTCTCGTGGAAATGGATGGATTTGAACCGAATGAAAAGGTGATTGTCATGGCAGCTACTAACCGTCCTGATGTACTTGATCCTGCACTTCTGCGCACTGGACGATTTGACCGCCGTGTCGTCATTGATTTACCGGATCGGCAGGACCGTCTCGATATTCTCACAATTCATGCGCGCAAAAAGCCGTTTGCAGAAGATGTGAACTTGCAGGTGATAGCAGAGCGCACGCCTGGATTCTCTGGTGCAGATCTGTTCTCTCTTATGAACGAAGCAGCTATTCTCGCCGCACGCGAAAACCGCCGCACTATTTCTCAATACGATCTCATCCGTTCGATTGAAAAGGTGATGCTCGGCCCTGAACGGCGCAGTCATGTGCTCAATAAGAAAGAGAAAGAAATTACCGCATACCATGAAGCCGGCCACGCTCTGGTTGCTTCCGTGCTCCCGTATGCTGATCCGGTGCATAAAATTTCCATTATCAGTCGCGGACGCACGGGAGGATATACACTCAAACTTCCGTTTGAAGATAAACGCATGCAGAGCAAGCGGGAATTTTTGGATGACATTGCAGTATCTTTGGGGGGTTATGTTGCGGAGAAAACAATCTTTGGCGATATCACCACTGGCCCATCAAATGATTTGCAGGTACTGACCGGTCTTGCACGCGATATGGTAACGCGCTACGGCATGAGTGACGCTATAGGGACCATTGCGCTCACTGGAGAAGGTGGACGCGCTATGTTCGGCACTGGCCCGGAAGGAAAAGAATATTCGGAAAAGGTATCTGCCGAGGTTGATGCGGAAGTGCATCGGATCATCGACGAGGCGTACAAAAAAGCTGAAAAGATTATTACGGAAAAGCGTCCTGCACTTGATGCGATCGCCCAGCGCCTTATGGAGGTAGAAACAATAGAACGAGAAGAATTCGAACAGCTGCTCACGCTTCACGGGATTACCCCCAAGAAAAAGCAGGAAGATATTGAGCACCAGCCACTCGCTTAAAGATCTGCAGTGCAGTATGCACACTTGGTAGCAGCAATAGGAATTTCGCTCAGGCAATACGAGCATTTTTTCGTAGTAGGGTCTGCCGGTTTCTGGAGACGCATGGTTGAAATGAGGGTATTGATGGGCAATACGACGAAGAAATAGATAGCAAAAGCAGTTATTAGAAAGGAAATAAGCGCATTCAGGAAATCGCCGTAGAGGATACTACTTCCGTGGACGCTGATGGCGAGTTTAGAAAAGTCTGGTTGTCCTATTATCGCTGCAATGAGCGGGGTAAAAATATCTTTTACCAGCCCGTTCACCACTGCGTTGAATGAAGCGCCAATCATGACACCGACCGCTAGATCAACCACATTGCCCCGCAAAATGAATTGCTTAAAACCTTGGAATAGAGTTCCCATATGTAAAAAGTATACCACTGGCTATATAACGAAACCGCACAAGTTTGAATGTCATTCTTGTGCGGTTTTTGGTTTATCCCTGTGTTGCGTCTTCTCTTTTATGTAGGCTATGAGTTCAGAAAAATGCATGGTGTTTATATCCTGTGCATGTCTTCTGTCTAACAGCTCATCGATACCGATGTAGGCGCCGATAATGATCAAAAAGAGAATCGGCAGGAACACTCCTGTTACGTACCATGGCTGGCGTAGACACAGTAGAACTATTTCACTAAGTTCTATCAATGCTAATACCACAATGGTTATACCAAGATTCCACCCAAGACACGTTTGCGATTTGTGCTTTGGGTACAGGAGATTGAATAGTTCTACAAAGAACAAGTACAGCGTTGTGGGCAGTGGGGCTAGTACAATGACTATGACAATAAAGAGCATGCCAAGTACCTTGCTCCCGATATCTTTGGTATCCAAATGGACCTCCTTTCCTATACCAAGACTACTTGGTTTCTCGTAAAAAAACCACCTTTACAGGCAATCCTTCATACAGGATACTCTTTTATAGAAGGAGAGTATGTTATGGATCGTTCGACCTTTCGGTATGAGTTGCGCGAATGTCGAGAAGGTATGCGCAAGGCTCGGAACAATATCAAAAGTCTCAAACAAAGGATAAAAAGGCTTCAGGCACTTTGTGTGCCACATCCAAACGCAAAAAAGATACACGGTATTCTTACTTGTCCCGATTGCGGGTTTCGAGGTGTCACTACAAAAAGAAAGTGACACCTCTTTTTTTGTGCGCGAGCCTGGATTCGAACCAGGAACCATCCGTGTATAAGACGGACGCTCTACCGTTGAGCTACTCGCGCAGAACTAGAAGGACTATATCGTATTCCTACTCCAAATGCATCGTCTGCGCACGATGGAGTAGTGCTCGTGCGAGAAGCGGATGTTTTTGCAGTGTTTCATCTTGCTCAACTAGTGTGAATGCTTCTGTACGAGCCGCTTCTACCAGTTTAAGATTTTTTAATGCTTCCATACCGATATCTGAAATACCCCACTGCTTCCTGCCGGAAAGTTCTCCCGGACCTCTCTGTAGCAGATCTTGCTCAGCAAGGGCAAACCCATTTTTTGCTGTCACGAGATGTTTCAGGCGTGCTAATGGTAAGGCACTTTTTGTCTGCGGACAGATAAAACAATACGCTTGATGGGTACTCCGGATCACTCTGCCACGCAACTGATGCAGTTGTGCAAGACCGAACCGTTCTGCTCCTTCGATAAGGATAATCGTTGCATTCGGTACATTTACGCCTACTTCCACTACTGACGTAGCTACGAGTATGTCGCTATCGTGATTAGCAAATGCCTGCATCACCGCATCTTTTTCTGCCGGCTTCATTTTTGAGTGGAGTATCGCAATGCGATATTCGGGAAACACTTCCTTTTGTAATCGTTTTGCTTCTTCTTTTACTGACTTAGTAAGCAATGCGAATGCTTTTTCTGGGTCCGGCTCATCAATGCGCGGACAAATGACGTATGCTTGGCGCCCTGCTTGGAGTTCCGTACGGATAGTCTCGTACATCTTTTTTCGTTGCTCGGGCTTGATAATGTCTGTAATCACCGGCTTGCGTCCTGGCGGCATTTCATCAAGCAATGTCAGATCAAGGTCTCCGTAAATAGTAAGAGCGAGCGTGCGCGGAATTGGTGTGGCAGTCATGGAAAGCAAGTGAGGTATGCGTGTTTCCTTGCGCGCGAGTGCACGTCGTTGATTGGTGCCGAATCGATGCTGTTCATCAATAATCACGAGTGCCAAATGTTTCCACTGCACACTTTTTTGAATGAGCGCATGGGTGCCGATAAGGATCGGTATTTCCCCGTTTGCCACCCATTTCAGTAGTTGGGCACGAGAAATCGTGGTCGCCTTGTTTTTTGAAATCTTTGACGGGAATTTATAACATCCGCTTCCGGTAATAAGGCCGATATTGATGGGAAACGATCGAAAGTAGGAAATAAATGATTCAAAATGCTGCTTTGCAAGAATTTCGGTAGGAGCCATGTACGCCACCTGCAGCGTGCCGAATGTCTGTCCTTGCGGACGAGTAGTGACCGCGGCATAGGAAATGGTTGCTGCTACTGCAGTTTTTCCGCTTCCCACATCTCCTTCAAGTAATCGGGACATAGGATGTCCTTGTGCCATATCTTTGAGGATGGCAGCAATGGCATGTTTTTGTGCGCGGGTGGCAGAAAAAGGAAAATCGTTCATAAATGAATCCACCATTTCTTTACTGGGTTGTATGCGAAAACTTTGCTGATGGGATTGTTTCCGGCGTTCCTGTCCAAGATGTAATTGGATAAGGAATACCTCTTGAAATGCAAACCGTTTTCGGGCAGCTTCGGCATTTTTTAACTCTTTTGGCATATGAATCCATAGCAACGCTGTTTTCAGTGTCGGCAGGTGATAGCGACTTACGATATCCTCAGGTATAGGATCTTCTATTGTTTCAATCACTCCGCTGTGCGTGATTCGTTCAAATGCATGACGAAACCATAAGGAGGTGATGCCGCGGCTTTCTGGATAAATAGCAAAGAGCTCTTGTGCTTCTCCCTCCTGTGACGAAAACATGCCTGTGTCGGCAGGTGAGATGCGTTCAAGATTGGGGTTTGCCACATATAACTTATTTGCAGAGCCGGTTACTTTTCCTGTTACGCGCACATGCATGCCATCAACGTACATTTTTGCAATGTAGGGTTGATGGAACCACATGAGCGCAATGCGCCCGGTTGCGTCACGAAGATATCCTTGTGAAATTGGAATCTTGTGCTTCCATGATTTTTTGGTCTCAAGCTTTTCAAGCGTACCTACAAGGGATACGGATGCGCCAGGAGTAAGACTGTCTATTTGTGTTGCCGATCCGCTCTCCTCGTACCGGGAAGGAAAATGAAACAGTAGATCTTCTATCGTCTCGATACCAAGCGTGTGAAGCGCTTCTTTCTGGAGCGCAGTCAGGCGGAAATGATCGGAAAGCGGATCACTGAGTTGCATCTCTCAATTATATTTCATTGTTTTATCACAGGCGCGCGTGGTATATTTTTCCTATGACACCAGAACATAAGACGCCGCTCGGCGAATCAGACCATATTCCAGAAGTAGTATTTAAGACCCGGGAAGGGGATAAAGCAGTATGCGGAGATCATAGCGGACAGTGGAAGGATCTTGCTACTGCAGACATTGCCAGTGGAAAGAAAATCATTATTTTTGGACTACCTGGCGCATTTACTCCAACTTGTTCTAGTACGCACTTGCCCGGATATGAAGCAAAGTACGACACATTTAAAGAACTTGGTATCGATGAAATTTACTGTACTTCTGTGAATGATGCTTTTGTCATGGAACAGTGGGGAAATAGTCTTCGAATAGAGAAAGTAAAAATGCTTCCTGATGGGAATGCAGAATTTGCACAAAAAATGGGTCTTCTTGTCCAAAAAGAAAATCTTGGTTTTGGGTATCGATCATGGCGTTACAGCATGCTAGTGGAGGACGGCATAATCAAAAAGATCTTTATTGAGCCGGGTATGGCGGATAACTATCCGCAAGATCCGTTTGAGGTATCTGATGCAGATACTATGCTCGCGTATCTCAAAGGAAATCAATAAATTTTTGGCGGCCACGCACTTTTGGTGTAGGGTATAGGACACGGAGGCGTGGCTGAGCGGTCGAAAGCAGCAACCTGCTAAGTTGTTGAGGGGGAAACCTCTCCGAAGGTTCGAATCCTTCCGCCTCCGCTGACTAGTGAGCCCGTGTTTTAAGACCTTTTTCCATTGGCTTGTCGGGCCAAGGAACTCAGTCAGAGCACTAAAACAATTTATAATAATGTTATGAAGAAATTCCTCTTCATCATTCTTTTGACAATTGTTGGAGTTGCTGTATTTGTTCTGATTCTCTATACAGCACTACTCGCCTATATTACCAACAAGGCAGAACAGGATACGAAAGTAAAATCTGAGGTCATCTTAGTTCTGGGTGGAGAAGCCATAAGTGGTATTTCCTGCTATGGTCCTATATGCCAACACGGCTTTGTCCCGCATCCTCAACTGAACCCGTGCCTGGTCGCACGAGTAGATCATGCAGTTTCTCTCTACAAAGGTGGTTATGCTCCAAAAATTCTTATGTCCGGCGGAACCGACGCGAATACCAATGTGAATGAGGCCGAGACCATGAAGAAAATTGCGATTGATGCCGGTGTTCCCGAAGCGGATATTTTGATGGAAACAAAATCAACCTCAACATACGAAAACTTTCTATTTTCTCAAACAATACTTAATTCAGCTAATTTACATTCTGTCATCATCGTTACCGATCCCTACCATAATGCGAGAGCCGCACTTGTGGCCTCAAAATTACACTATGACTATTCCTTGTCTCCAGATGTGGAAAGCACCTGTTGGGCTCAAGATAAAAATAATCCTTTCAATAGGGATTCTCTCAGAGAAGCTTCAGCGTTGATTGAATATAAACTCTTAAATGAAATATAAAATAATCCCGCCGACGGTACGACGAGAGAGTTTTCGTATTCTTTTGCCTCCGCAGGAACGTGAGACCGTGTTTCGCGACCGTTTCCTTTGGACTTGCTACAATCTCTCTATGACCATCTACAGCAGCATTCTCGGCATCATCTGGGTCATATTCATTCTTGTATGGGTGATCGGTATGTTCTTTGCCAAGCGCACGGCACGGCGCTCCTGGATGGGGATTTGGTGGCGACTCGCTATCATCATGAGCGTCATCGCGCTCGTTCATTTCTTACACGGCTCATCCTATCTCTCCGGCGCCGTGCACTCGCCCGCACTCAATAGTATCGGACTTATGCTTGCTGCACTCGGCGTCGCTCTCGCGATATGGGCGCGTTTCTATCTCGGATCCAACTGGGGCATGCCGCTTACGGTCAAAGAAAATGCCGAGCTCGTGACGAGCGGCCCGTACGCTCACATCCGCCACCCGATCTACTCGGGCATTCTGCTCGCGCTCTTGGGCTCAAGCCTCGTCATTTGGTGGTGGGCTGTCATCTTTATCTGGTCATTCATATACTTCATCGCCTTCGCTACACACGGCGAAGAAGCGCTCATGTGTCAGGAATTCCCCGATACATATCCGACTTACAAAGCGAGAACCAAGCGCCTTATTCCCTGGGTGTATTAAGTTTAAATAATAGACTTTTTAAATCTATTTGATATTAAGAGGATTGTAATCATAAAAAGACCTCGCCATTATGGGCGGGGTCTTTTTGAATGTTGAAGGTGTGCAGTTTTATCTGCCCATCTCTCTGTTTGCAGCTTGTGCTTTGAGGTTTGCCTCCATTTGTGATGTGCCAGTATGAACGACACCAGCATTGTCACCTGCGAAGAAGGATTTCTGTCCTTCAGCGTTTGGTTGAGTTTTCTCGGTTGCTGTCTCCATGCCCATTCCACCTTTCAGATCTTTTCTGCTGACATTCTTACGAACGTAAGGTATCTGTAAAGAAATATGCCATGATATATTTTTTATGTCAAAGCTACCCTGTATATTTCAAAAATAGCTTATAAATTCGCTCGACAATATCTTTATTGAATCTTACTAAAATATATATCCGCTAACGGGAAGCTATACTAGATTCAGTTACTTATCGATATAATTTAAAACAGATAACAATAATGAAAATAGCAATTACAGGGGGATCTGGTTTTGTTGGATCTAAATTAGCAAAGCTTCTAGTGCGAGATGGACACCAGATTCTCTCATTGGATCACGCTGCTCCTAAGAAGCAGATAGAACAGGTTCACTACATAAAAACAGATCTTATACATGATCTGCCGATTGAGGAGTATCTATCATGTGATGCTGTTATACATTTAGCGGGAGTAAACATTTTTGGTCGGTGGACCCCAGCATATAAAAAACTCATAGTGAGTAGTCGAGTCGAAACCGCAAAAGCATTAATACAAGCTGTTAAAAATGCTGGTAAGGGGCCTGGCGTATTTGTAAGTGCTTCGGCTGTTGGTTATTACGGTGATGGGGGAGAAGAAGTCTTACTGGAAGGCTCTCCAAATGGTCGTGATTTTTTAGCACAAGTGTGTAAGGAATGGGAGCAAGTAGCAGCAGCATCACAGAATGCTGGTATGCGATGGGTCTCTATTCGTACGGGCATTGTACTTGGTCCAGGAGGTGGCATGTTAGCAAAATTATTACCCATATTCAGATGGGGATTAGGTGGATCTATAGGAAATGGTAAGCAGTGGTTTTCTTGGATTTTTATGGATGATCTCTTGCGAGTGTATAAGACGGTGACCCTCGATCCTAGTTTTTCTGGTCCGGTAAATGCAGTATCGCCCCATCCAGTGAGAAATAAGGAACTAACAAAAGCGTTAGGAAGGGTTCTTCATCGACCAGCATTTTTTTTAATTCCTAATTTTTTACTAAAACTTGTTATGGGTGAGCTAGGGAGCGTCATAACTATGAGTCAGAAAGTAGTACCAGAAATATTAGTTGCTCATCATTTTGAATTTTTAACTCCTTCTATTGATCAAGCACTGCAAGAAAGTGTCTGCTAGTAATAAAAATACAATCTTGTATTCCTCATAGAACGTATTGGTATGAAAAGTGCCGATGAATCATCGGCACTTTCGAACATGTAACCCGCACTCTACTGTGGTTTTTTTGCCGGGGAATCCGGAAGGGTGTATCGGTAGGGCATGTTGAATAAGGTACAGAGCTGCTTCTGTTTGGGTCATACGCAGAAGGGGGTAGATGCATATACGACCATTTTCCGCTTCTGCGTGTTGAATTGTTGATCGGAAGCTGCTCTGGTCTCCACGAACTCCATACAGCACTGCTCGTGCATTGTATGTATCGAGTATGCGCTGCATCTCACCCGGTTTATCCTCTGCTTTATAACTGGGTATAGTAATACCAAACCAGTTAGACAGCGTTTCCTTGTACTGCCTATTTTCTGGTGTTACATCAGCAGACTCAAGATGAATGATAGGAATAGGGTGTTTGCTTTGCAGCACCATATGCAGCAGTATCGCCGAATTGGTGCCAAAACTTGTACTCATGACGAGTAGATTCCCAAATATCTTACAGGCACTCTGTATGATTTCTTGGGGATTTTTCTGGAGCCAGTAAACGTGCAAGTCTGCAGCGTTCTCAGTGGTATTCACGTAATCCTCCTGTTAGGAAGCGTCCTTCTGCATGATAACGACCAGTAATTGTATTGGCAATACACTTTTTCAAAATAAAAATCTTGAAATTATACAATGTACACGTATGATGTAATTGGGCGAGGTAAGACTGTTACTGTCCCTACAGATGCTCTGTCTGTTCTGGACCAAAGAGTAATTGTATGAACCTCGTCCGCCACTTTCCGGCGCACTGCATAGTGCGCCTTTTTATATAGCTTCAAATCTTGCCATAGCAGGCAACAGTGGTACGATTCGTGTATGTATACACCAATGCACTATGGATTTGGCATGTGGGACTGGATGGCAGTTCCTTTTATCGGTCCATTGTTCGCAGTATTAGCAGTATGGAGTATTTTTTGGAAAGGTCTTGCACTATGGCATGCGGCACAACGCGATGAACCCTGGTGGTTTGTTATTTTATTGGTTGTAAATACTGCCGGTATTCTGGATATTATTTACCTGTTTGCTTTCGCCAAGCTTACCTTCTCGACATTGTTCTCTTCAAGAATAAAAAAACACACAGCAGTAAAAGATACACACTAAATTTTTGTTCCAAAAAAAGACCTTGCCGCAGCAAGATCTCTTTTACGAAGGTGGTGTTACTTGCTTTGGCTCTGTTGAGCCGCGGCCCGAAGAGATTTGAACGGTTCGTTTGTGCTGATGGGATATACCGTTCCTTGGCTATCCATTGCAAAACTCATAGACCGAAACCTCCACCTGCAGTATATGTGCTAACTTCTTTTAAAACGGGGAAGTCTAACCGTATGCAGGAAAACATACCACAATACATAAGGATTGTGTAGTCCACTTATTTACACCTTCTATTACTCTTTTGAGATACCAGGCGTATGTTCTGGAAGTATAGGAGCTGCTGGTGTAGTTGTTTTTGGAAGCACTAAATCAGGTACTGACAATAGCAATAGTCCGCTTGCGAATGATAAGAAGCCGGTAAGCACGAACACCATCTCAAATCCAAAAAATCGAGCAATCGTACCACCCACCAGTGCTGCAATACCAGAGAAAATACCTATAGTGGTGCTATCAAGAGACCAATCAAATGCATAATGATTTTTATCTAAATGACGAGAAAAAACTGCAGACCATGATGGAGTATATAATCCATACGCGATACCTTGCACAATCATCAGGAGATATAATATGCCGATATTCGGCGCAAGCGGAAATGCCATAGCGGCAAATCCAGCAAGCATAAGACCGGTGATAAGTGCATGCAGATCTAAATGGTCTTTGTCTTTCTTATCTAGATAGAGTGCTACGGGGATTTGAAAAAGGGCTTTAGTAATCCAATAAAACGCAGATGCAATACCAACGGTAAGTACCGTTGCACCAGCAATATGACCAATGACAAAGAGCGCAAAAATAGGGTTAATAAGACCCCATCCACCAAAAAAGAGAAGATCAGAAAGTACAAAGTATCGGATTACACGATTTACTTTCAAATCTGCAATATTGAAATGAATATCAACCTTTAGTCGCATGAATCTATCCTTGATAGCGTACCGGAATACTGGTGAATCCTTCCTTTGTCACAATTACATGATCAATAAGATCGATACCTAGAATGGCACCTGCATTAATGAGTTGTTTGGTAATTTCATAATCATTACCACTTGGCTCCGTAGATCCTGATGGATGATTATGTACCAGAATGACTGCAGCTGCAGAGTATTCAAGTGCTGGTTTAAATACTTCTCGTGGGTGTACGATGTTTGCATCTACCGTGCCAATTGAAATTGTTTCTGCGTGAATCACTTTATAGTGCGTATTGAGGTACAGTCCGCGCAAATGTTCTTTTGGTAGATCGCGCATATCTTGTACATACTCAAATACTTCCCGTGCAGTACGTATAACTGGAGTCGCGGCGCTATTCTTTTCAAAAAATCGTCGTCCGAGTTCTCCAACCGCCACGATTTGAATAGCCTTTCCAATAGGGATAGTAAGATCCTCAGATAATTTTTTTGGATCCTTTGCGTGCATGATACTCTGCTCGCTGTACTCGTTTATGATTCGAGTCGACATTGCTAATACCTCTTCTTTTTTTGAGCCGGTATTTAAAATAGCAGCCAAAAGTTCTTTTGTAGAAAGTACGCCAGGTCCATGCAATAGCATCTTCTCGCGAGGTTTTTCTTCCGCTGGAAGGTCGCGTACTTTTAAGATGTATCGCCGCTCTGCGTTATCGAGGATTAAGTGGGATTCGGTCAACGTATATAGCGTATCGGGTTTCATATAACTGTTATTTTTATAGAAAGTATACCACTGATTTGGTACACTATACGTATGAAAAAGCCTATTTTGCTCATTATTGGACTTCTCTTAATCGGTGCTGGAGTGTATCTAGTGGTTGCCAACCATCTGACACCAAATACCGCAGCCCCTTCGGCAAATATCGTCTCTTATGCGTGTGATGGAGGTAAAACGATAGCGGCAACCTATGCCAGCAGCAGTGTTGCTATCGCGCTTTCCGACGGCAGATCTCTTACTCTTCCACAAACCGTTTCTGGATCAGGTATTCGATATGAACAAGGTGCGGGAACCAATCAGGACGTTGTGTTCTGGAGCAAAGGAGATAATGCGTTTCTTACTGAAAACAATGTCACTACGTACGATAACTGCGTGGCAGGGACTACCACGACACAAGGAGGAACTGCTACATTTACTGATCAAGGGAAGACGTTTAGCTTTGCGTATCCGACTATATTTACGGTGTCAGGAGGCGGAGTAGGGTATACCCAAAGTTGGATGCAGAACGCAACAACCTCAGGACTTATACTCGCACAGCTGCATATCCCTCGATCATTCGAACCGAAAACAAATTTTGCCGAAGCGCTTTTCACCGTTGGTACCAGTGCTGATCCTGATGCAGTGAAAACCTGTCTTACTGCGCCGGGGGGTAGTATGGTTACTTCATCGCAGATAACGATCAACGGTATTACCTATACAAAAATTACCTATGGCGATGCAGGAGCGGGGAATTTTTACGACACGACCAGTTATCGAGTAGTTCGTAACAACCAGTGCTACGCGATTGAATACACTATTCATTCAACTAACATAGGCAATTATTCACCCGACCAGGGTATCCTGCCGTTCGATAAGCAAAAAGTGCAGACCATACTCGAAAATATGGTGCATAGTTTCACTTTTTTGCAGTAACACACAAAAATCTTTTTAGAAGGTAATGGTATACTAACCTCGATGGCGTTTTCTATTGGATCATTTTTCTCAAAAGAGCAAAAAAGCGTAGTGGGTATTGATATCGGCACTTCGGCCATAAAAGTGGTGCAGCTACGGCGCGATCACGGCAAGGTCATTTTGGAAACGTACGGTGCTATTGCCTTGGGTCCTTATGCAGGATTGGAAGTCGGACGGGCCACCTCACTTCCTGTTGAAAAAATTACCGAGGCGCTCAAGGATGTTATTCGGGAAGCACGAGTCACTACTACTGATGCGGCAGTTTCTATTCCCTATGCCTTGAGCCTTATTTCCATCATTAAACTGCCGACATCAGTCGAAAAAAAGCTGGCACAAGTCGTGCCGCTTGAAGCCCGCAAATATATTCCCGTTCCCATCAACGAAGTGCAATTGGATTGGTTCGTGCTTTCGGGAGGAGGGAAGGAGGCAACGCCAGGAGGAAAACTGGAAGTGCTGATGGTGGCGATACATAACGATACGCTCACTAATTTCAAAAATATTATCAGTGGCGCTGCGCTCACCCCCGCATTTTTTGAAATTGAAGTGTTTAGTACGGTTCGTTCAGGACTTGATCGAGGTATCGCGCCGCTTGCAGTGGTTGATATGGGAGCGGCTACCACCAAATTTTATGTGGTAGAGCGCGGCTTAATTCGAGAAAGCCACATCATCAATCATGGTGGACAAGATCTTACGCTCGCTGCCTCCCGCGCGCTTAATATCAGCGTGGCACAGGCAGAGGAACGAAAACGCAAATTCGGGCTTCTTCCAGAGGCAGGGCAAGAACTCAACCAGGCGCTCAGCCTTTCCTTGGAACCCCTCCTTTCAGAGCTTACGCGTACCGTTGCTGCATACGAACAGCGTATGAACGAGTCGCTTGAAGCAATGGTGATTACCGGAGGCGCAGCGACGATAAAAGGATTTAAAGAATTCGCACAGACGAGACTGCAGAATGAAATACGCCTCGCAGATCCGTTTGGAAAAACCCAAGCACCGGCGTTTTTGGAAGGAATACTCAAAGAGGCAGGACCGGAATTTTCTGTAGCGGTAGGATTGGCACTGCGTCGCCTCCAAGAACAGGGGTAATTCTGTTGATAGAAATACCCTTGAAGAAATTTTTAACGCTATACTATATATATGGACTCTCCTGTTCCTTCTTCGTTCATACCTAAAAAGGCCTTTACTCCCACTCCACTACCTACTCCTTCGGTCGGAGGAAATGGCATTATATATGCCGTATGCCTCTTTTTGTTTGTTGTTTCGCTTTTGGCCGCAGGAGGAGTATTCGCCTACCAAGCCTATTTGACACAAACGATTGCGGATAACGGCGCTATTTTAACAAAAGATCAAACAGCTCTTGATTTTCCAGCAATTGAGGATTTGGTACGCCTTGATTCTCGCATAACACAAGCAAAAACCCTCCTCGCACGGCATGTTGCCCCGTCCTCTATTTTTGCATTTCTCTCTCAAGAAACGCTGCAGAATGTACAATTCACCACGTTTAAGTACGATATCCAGCCGGACGGATCAGCAACTATAAAACTTGATGGAGTTGCTGATTCATTCTCTACCGTTGCCTTGCAGAGCGATCAGTTAAGCAACAGTACCTTGCTCAAGGATATTCTGTTCACCAATCTCAATACGAATCCCAATGGGCAAGTTACGTTTACGGTACAAGCAACGGTAGTTCCTGCTCTATTCCTGTATAGCTCAACACTGGGAACCCCGGTATCAACAACTCCTACAGTTTCAGCAACAACTACACCTGCAACTACAAGCGGAACATCCACCGCCACATCTTCACACCCATAACTATGATGCGTATTATTATGCCACTCCTTCTTCTCGCAGCCGCCATCGGGTTATTTGTGGTATATACCAACCCAACCTACCAGCAGGTACAAGCGCAAAGTGCCCAAGCTTCGCAGTTAAATGATGCGCTCCTCAAAGCGCAGCAGCTGCAAAGTTTGCGCGATCAGCTCATGGCAAAGCGCAATGCCTTTGCTGCAAGCGATCTCACGAAACTGCAAAACATTCTTCCAGATAATGTCGATAACATACGGCTTATTCTCGATATCAATAATGTTGCCTATCGGCATGGGTTGACCTTGAGTAACCTGAAGTTAAATACCAGTTCTGATTCGCAAGGGAATAATACCGTTGTTGGTTCCACCGGTCCCATAGGTTCATTGCAAATAGGGTTTTCCGTTACCACTGACTACAACACATTCATTGCATTTCTTCAGGATCTTGAACACAGCGAGCGATTGATCGATATTACGGATATTTCATTTGTCACAGATACCAGTAGTCTTACTACGTATAACATTACCTTCCGCACCTATTGGCTTCATTAATACTATGAATTTTATTAAAAAAAATTTGCTATTTATTCTCGGAGCAGTGATTGTATTGGGAGGATTGTTTTATTATATGTCTAACAGCGGTGCGCCAACGCCACTTCTCACATCGAGCGCTTCAAGTAACTCTCCAGTTACACAGCAACTACTCGTCTCTCTTTCCAGTCTACATACGATCACGCTTGATAATGCAATCTTTTCTGATCCAGTATTCGTCTCTTTGACGGATTTCGGAGTACAAATTGCTCCTGAAAATGTTGGCCGAGGAAATCCATTCGCACCGTTTGGTACTGCAGTTCCGGCAAAACAGGGGCATTCATAGTATGTGTTATGGATCTTATACATATACTTCTTCAAAAAGGCATACTCCAACAAGAACAGCTTTCTGGGCTTGAGCAAGCTATAAAAAGTTCCGGTGCTTCACAGGAAGCACTTCTTGCAAATGCTGGCATCGCTCTAGAAGATATTCTGAAAGCAAAAGGGGAGTACTACAACATTCCCACCCGCATTTTAGGTAGTAAGACGCTTTCATTCCAAACACTTCGGTTAATACCGGAGGAATCCGCACGTCATTATGGATTCGTACCGCTCGGCATTGTTGATAGTGCGCTTGAAGTAGGTGTTACTGATCCAGACAATTTGGCAGCGCGTGATGCTCTCTCATTTATATCCGGGAAATTGGGCATGCCGTATAAGGTATTTCTTATTACGGAATCTGATTTTGAAAAAGTTCTTCAGCAATATAAAGGTCTCTCGGGAGAGGTGGGAACCGCACTCACCGAATTGGAAACAGATGCTGCGGAAGAAAAGAAGGGACAGCAAGGGAAGCGATTCACTTCCATAGAAGAGGAAACGATAACCGACACTTCGAGTGAAGCAGTTACCGAAGATGCGCCTATTACAAAAATTGTAGCAACCATTTTGCGCCACGCATCCGAACAGCGAGCATCCGACATTCACATAGAACCGTTCCCGGACGAAAGTCGTATTCGATTTCGTATTGACGGTGTTTTAATCACGAGCATCACGCTTCCTGCAAAAATACACCCTGCGGTTGCCGCACGTATTAAAGTGCTTTCAAATATGCGTCTTGATGAAAAACGGCGTCCACAAGACGGTCGTTTTTCAGCGCGTATTTCTGGAGAAAAAGTAGATTTCCGTGTCTCCACGTTTCCGACTTATTACGGCGAAAAGGTTGAAATGCGTATTTTGGGAACATCTGCAATGGCAATCAAACTGGAGGATCTTGGTTTTTCAGACCACAATCGGGAAATGATTCGTGCGGCTATTAAAAAACCCTACGGCATGATCCTCATTTCCGGACCTACCGGTTCAGGAAAATCAACCACTCTGTATGCTATTCTGAATGAAATTGACCGAGACAAACAAAATGTATTGTCTTTGGAAGATCCGGTCGAATATACCATTCCAGGCGTCTCACAATCGCAAGTACGTCCAGAAATAGGATATACCTTCGCTACCGGACTACGCACTACGCTTCGACAAGATCCAAACGTTATCATGGTGGGTGAGATCCGAGATGCAGAAACGGCAGATTTGGCCGTGCAAGCGGCACTTACCGGACACCTGGTGCTCTCTACCATTCACACTAATAATGCTATAGGTATTGTCCCTCGACTACTTGATATGAAAATAGAACCGTACCTTATTCCGCCAGTACTTATTCTTGGTATGGCACAGCGTCTGGTACGGACACTTCCTCCAAATGGCGGAAAAAAGGTGCCGGTTGAAGGAAGTATACAAACGATGATTGAAAAAGAGTTTTCTGACCTGCCGGCACAATTCAAAGATGAGATACCCCCTATGAAAGAAATCTATCGTTTGCATCCAACTCCAGAATTTCCCACTGGTACCAAAGGACGTGTTGCAGTATCAGAGCTCTATGAAATGACACCGGAACTCGAACGAGCCATCGTTGCAAACAAACCTGAACAAGATTTATCAGCCATTGTGCGTAAATACGGTATGCTCACCATGAAAGAGGATGCTATCATTAAGGCTGCTCGAGGAATAATTCCTCTTGAAGAGATAAATACCTTAGGAGGTGGTTTTGATTTTTCCGATACAGATGCTGATCACATGCCGGCTCCTACACCCACCGTGCTTGGGGAAGATATTGCTTCCGAAGATCTTACAGACGAGGTACAGCTATGAATTACGAACAACTACTCGCTTCGCTCATCAATCAGGTTATTGCGCAAGGAGCGTCTGACTTGCATTTAACAGTGGGAAGTCGCCCGATTATTCGTGTATCTGGTGTGCTTATTCCATTTTTCTCTGAAACGAAACTTACCAATGAAGATGTAAAAGGATTACTGGAGCGCATGGTGCCTCCTGATCGCATGCAAAAATTTCTTGAAACGCAGGAAATGGATTTCTCATTCTCGTATGGGAACCAAGCCCGTTTTCGAGGAAATGCTTTCTTCGAACGAGGGACTATCGGTGTAGCACTTCGCTTCATCCCGAAGGTAATCAAAACAATTGGAGAACTTAATTTACCACAATCACTTGAGCAGTTTGCAGCGCTTCAGCATGGTTTCTTTCTGGTAGTTGGACCAGTAGGACAAGGGAAATCGACAACGCTAGCTTCACTTATCGAAAAGATCAATACTGAACGCACAGAACATATCATTACCATTGAAGATCCGATTGAATATCTGTTTGAAAATAAAAAATCAATCATTGATCAGCGTGAAGTGCATCTCGACACTCCTTCTTTTGAAAGTGCACTGGAATCCATGTTTCGTCAGGATGTAGACGTACTCATGATTGGGGAAATGCGTACGCCGGAAACTATTGCTACTGCGGTCACTGCTGCAGAAACCGGACATCTGGTGCTTTCTACGCTTCATACTAACAATGCATCGCAAACCATTGATCGCATCATCGATTCATTTCCTGCTACGCAACAGGATCAGATTCGCATCCAGCTTGCTGGATCGCTCGCGGGAATCTTTTCGCAGCGCCTGATCCCTCGTATTTCAGGAGGACTTATTGTGGCATATGAATTGCTTATCAATACAAAAGCAGTGGCAAATTTGATTCGTGAAAAACGGACTCCTGAAATCGATGCGATTATCGAAACGTCTTCGCAAGAAGGAATGGTTGATATCAATCGATCGCTCGCCGATTTGGTTCGAGCGGGAGAAATTACTGCAGAAAATGCCTATGCGCAATCCTGGAATCCAAAGAATCTTGAGCGATTGCTGTAAACATATATGGAATATCGATGGGAAGGATTAGATCAGGAGGGAAGAGCGCAAAGCGGTACTGAAAATGCCGCGAATGAGGAAGCGGCAATTGCGCTGCTCCAACGTCGTGGTCTTACGCTTACCGCATTTGGACCGAAAGAACAGCAGGGCATACTCGGCTCTTTAAAAACCCTTTCTTTTTTCAATACGGTAAGTAGCCGCAGTATCGTTGTGCTTTCTCGTCAGCTCGCCACGCTTTTTGAAGCGGGCGTATCTCCATTGCGCATCTTCCAATTGCTTGGGGAACAAGCGGAAACGCCGTATCTGCGCCAGGTGCTTACTGATATCAGTGATGAACTGCAGGCAGGTAAAAGTATTTCCCAGGCACTCAGCAAATATCCTAAGGTATTTTCTGATTTTTACGTCAATATGGTGCGCGCCGGAGAAGAAACAGGAAAACTCAATCAAACATTCCTCTTTCTCGCAGATCATATCGATAAGTCATATGAAGTGACCAGTAAAGTGCGCAATGCACTCATTTATCCTGCCTTCGTGATTGTGACATTCGTTTCGGTGATGATCCTCATGATTACCTACATCATTCCGAAAATTGGAGACGTGCTCACGAGCTCCGGAGGGACGCTTCCTATATATACCCAATTTATTCTTGGCATGAGCGGCTTCTTCGTGAATTATGGAGTATTTCTCCTCATCATCTGTATTATTGGCGGTTATTTTCTTGTGCGATATGCACGTACACCAGCGGGAAGGATGAATGTATCAAAACTGCAAATCACTGTTCCGTACGTAGGAAACTTGTATCAAAAATTGTATCTCTCGCGCATTGCCGACAATATGCATGTCATGTTGGTAAGCGGCATTTCCACCGTGCGCGCACTGGAAATCACTGGCCAAGTAGTACAAAACGGAGTGTATGAAAATATCATCCATGAGGCGGTGGAAGGAGTAAAGGCGGGACAGCCAATGCATGAAATATTCTCCCGTTATCCAAAAGAAATCCCTTCCATTATGGTTCAAATGTTGCAAATCGGTAATGAAACTGGAGAAACTGCCAATGTATTGGATCGGTTAGGTCATTTTTATGATCGGGAAGTAACTGCGGCAGTTGATACGCTTGTTTCTATGATTGAACCGGTAATGATCGTTATTTTGGGAGTTGGAGTCGCATTCTTACTGGCTTCCGTGCTGGTGCCGATTTACAATACTGCCAGCCAGCTCTAAAGTGGCTTTTATCCACAGCGATCCTTTAAAAAGGATGTACTAACGGTATACTTAAAATATCTTACAAATCTGGCTTTATCCATGTATACATCACTAAAACGCGGCTTCACCCTCATCGAACTTCTGGTCGTTATCGCTATCATCGGCATTCTTGCTTCTATTGTGCTCGTTTCTCTCAATTCAGCACGCAGTAAAGGTCGCGATGCAAACCGTGTTGCGTCACTTCAGGAAATGTCCAAAGCAATTGAATTAGCTGACACTGGCGAACCAATAGCACTTGTAGGATGTACTGTAGCTGGAGCAAAAGCAAACACTTGTACTGGTCCTTCTCCTGTGAATTTTGCGAGCTATGCGGATCCGCTCGTTGGTTCTGCCGGAGCAGCTTGTACGCATACGAGTGCCGCTGCGTGCCAGTATTCAATAGGAGTACAGGGTGCTATAGGAACAGGAGGGGCAACAACGGAAAATTATGAAATTTGTAGCTATCTTGAAGTCGGTTCAGGACCGCTTGCCGCAGGATTGGTGCATGTAGGAAGCGATACCGGAGGAGCTGTGGAAGCTGGATGTCTTTAATATAAATTAATAGAAAAACTTCCCATCACACGGGAAGTTTTTCTTAGTTAGAACAAAGTCATTATGGTTAGTGTGTATTAAGGTACAATAGAATATATGAAGAAAAGAGGTTTTACCCTTATTGAACTATTGGTCGTTATCTCTATTATAGGTATTCTTGCCTCTATCATTACTGTTTCTTTGAGTACTGCACGTGCTAAGGGTCGTGATGCAAAACGTATAGCTGATATTCGTTCCATACAGCTTTCGCTTGAAGAGTATTACAACGACAACGGCACATTTCCTATGCAGTTGAGTACGCTGGTACCGACCTACATTAATCCGCTTCCCGTAGACCCCACTACTGGTTCATCCTATCTGTATGTGCCGCTTGGTGCTTCTGGTTGTAATGCAACAAGCGCTAATCCGGTTGCTGCATATCATCTTGGTGCTGTACTTGAACAGCAAAATACAGCAGCACAACAAGATACCAATACCTGTCCCAAAGGCAGCTCCTGCACGTATGGAACATCTGCCACGTTGGCAGCATGTAGTGGAAGCGATTTTTATGGTTCTAGTCAAACGTGTAACGGAACAAATAGTAGTACCGATCTGTGCTACGACGTGACCAATACTAACTAAATGAAATGAACAGTGCATCACTCATCCTGGTCGCTCTTCTGGGAGCTATTGTAGGAAGTTTTATCAATGCACTCTCATTTCGATTCCATACGGGGAATTCAATCATTCTCGGTCGTTCTAAATGTATGCGTTGCGGTCATATTCTGGCTGCGTACGATCTTATACCAATTATTTCTTATCTTATCTTGCGAGGAAGATGTCGCTATTGCAGAGCACATATATCACTTCAATATCCATTAGTTGAAGGTATCGCAACATTTCTTGCTGTTGGCATATATACCATTACCTATACTGAACCACTTTTATTTGCGTACTGGTTTGTTGTATGGATGATTCTGTTGTTCATCAGCATCTATGATATGAGGCATGCCATTATCCCTTCTGTATGTTCTGTCATATTGGCAGTGTTAGCATTGAGCCACGCTGCATTTTTCAGTGTCTCTCTTACAGCCATCCTTGCTGGACCGCTGTTAGCATTACCGTTATTTTTACTATCTTTGATTTCAAAAGGTACGTGGATGGGATGGGGAGATAGCGCATTAGAATTATCTCTTGGGTGGTTGTTGGGAATATGGCCCGGGCTTACGGCGCTTTTATTTGGATTCTGGATCGGAGCTGGTGTCGGCGTGATACTGTTATTCGCATCACATCGATGGAATCGAATGCATTCTCGTTTTACAATGAAAAGTGAGATTCCCTTCGCACCGTTTCTGATTCTTGGGGTAGCAATAGTGTACTTTTTCCATGTCAATATTTTCTCATCAATACCGAGCATCCTCTAAACGCGGATTTACGCTGATCGAACTGCTTGTAGTTATTTCCATCATGATGATCATCAGTACGGTATTGTTGTTTCGCCAACAACAGTTCAACAGTTCAACTGTATTGCGTTCATTGGGATATAGTGTTGCGCTTTCCATTCATCAAGCGCAGGTATACGGTATTTCCATTAAACAGGATACCTCTGGTCAGTTTGCTCCTGCATACGGTATCTATTTCAATGCAAACAATCCATCTCAATACATCTTGTTTGCAGATGTTGGCGGAACGGGACAATATACCGGTTCATCTGAAAACGTACAAGTGTTTACCCTCAATCAAGGGTATACGGTTAAAAATATTTGCGGAGGATCTACTGATTGCTCTGGTTCGGGAAGTATCACATGGATGACCATCATGTTTCGACGCCCTAATCCAGAAGCATGCATTGCAACTAGTATTCATCCAACCGCCTGTGCTATTTCTGGCGGAACACCAGCATATGCTTCCGCGTACGTGCAGCTCAGTTCTCAAGGAGGAAGTACGCGAGGTATTACTGTTTCTTCTACCGGAGAAATATCTGTTTCAAACAGCGCCGGATCATGAAGAAGTATATGTATAGCAAAGGATTCACTCTTATTGAAATGCTGGTGGCAGTTGGTCTGTTCACAGTCATCATGGTTATTGCGCTTGGTGCACTGCTCGTGTTGTCAGGAGCAGACCGCCGCGCAGAGGATCTCAAAACCTCTGTTGATAATCTGAATTTTGCGCTTGATAGCATGTCGCGCGCTATCCGCACTGGAACGAACTATCACTGCGGCGCTCCCGCAGTGACACTCAATAGTATAAAATCAGAACCGCAAAATTGTACGACTGGTGCAAATTACTTCGCATTCATCAACAGCGACGGAGCATTGGTGGAGTATCAATTGGACACTTCGTGTTCAACACAGGCATGTGCCGTCGACCAGCAGATTACTCCGCCTAATGGGCAACCGAGTGGTTTTCAACCACTGACCGCTCCTCAAGTTATTATCAATGACACTAACCCTATTTTCTATGTAGTGGGCGCTCTTCCTAAATCGCAAGGGGATACCATTCAGCCTAAAGTCACCATGTTGCTTCATGGTAGTGTGACGGGAAGCACCTATCTCTCTTCAACATTCAATCTGCAAACATCGGTAACACAACGCCTTTATGATCAGTAAAAAGCAACGTATTTCTCTAAAAGGGTTTACACTCCTTGAAACATTGGTGGCAATACTCATTTTGACCATGGCTGTTGCTGCACCTATATATGTGGCAGGGAAGAGCTTACATGCCGCATTAATTGCTAAGGACGAAATAACTGCATATTACTTAGCACAAGATGCCATGGAGTACATCCGGTTTGTCCGAGATAGTAATACTTTGGGAGGAAATCCGTGGTTGACCGGATTGGGAGCATGTACAAGTGCCAATGGAAACACTACTTGCACTGTTGATTCTTTCAATAATAGTGTAGCGGCGTGTAGCGGTGTTTGCCCACCACTCAATTACGATGCAAAAGATAATGGAGGCTATTATACCTACGGTGCTGGTTCACCATCAATGTTTACTAGAACTGTTTCGATCGTATCTCCAGTCTCTACAATACCCACTAGCGATGAAGGCTTCGTTACCGTAGTGGTGACCTGGAAAGATGAAGGTGGACTTTCTCATACCGTCCAGATAGAAGAAGATATGCTTAACTGGCAATAAACATGCATACGTATACACGCGGCTTTACCATATTTTTTGCATCACTGGTTGCGGCGCTTGCGCTTGCGGTCGGTGTTGCTATTTATGATATTACCGTGCGCGAACTCGCACTTTCTGTGATAGAGACGCAATCGCAGGAGGCGATTTATGCAGCAGACAGCGGCACGGAATGTGCATTGTATTGGGATACAAAAGTCAGTACTTCTACGAATACTACCGGAAGCGCGTTCGCCACTTCCAGTACTGATACAGAAATCGCGAAATCAGGACAAGCACTCTGCAATGGACAGGATATTGTCGCAGGAAGTGCACCACTCAGTGTCCCATGGTCTATTGTTTCGAACGGTTCCGCAGCAACCACTACCTTCGAGATATCATTGGGGAAATACCAATCAAGTCCATGTGTATTGGTGACTGTGGCAAAATCCGGCAACCCTTCTGCTACTGCTATTAACGCCTACGGTCACAACACCTGCAACCCAAATGATCCAAATCAGCTAGAACGGCAACTGCAAGTGACGTATTAATCTTCAATAGTAAAAGGGTATACTGAACGCATGCCTATTCCCCGGGAGGTACGTGACCGTTACAGTAAGCTTAAAGAGGCAATAAATAAATATCGCATCGCCTACCACGTCTACGATCGGGAAGAAATCCCGGAAGCTGCTCGTGATTCTCTCATGCATGAGCTTGCGGAATTGGAGCAAGCATATCCGGCGCTCATTAGTCCAGATTCTCCGACACAGCGGGTGGCTGGCAAGCCGCTCGCACAATTTAAAAAAGTACGCCACGCCGTGCCGCAATGGTCGTTTAACGATGCGTTTACGGAAGAAGAGATCCGTGAGTTCGATGCACGTATACGCCGGTTCCTGCAGCGAAACGAACCCGTTACCTACACCTGCGAATTGAAAATCGACGGATTAAAAATCGTATTCACGTATCAGGGCGGTATGCTGCAAACTGCCGCTACGCGTGGAGACGGCATTGTCGGGGAAGATGTTACGCACAATGTACGGACTATAGAATCTGTACCACTCTCGCTTACCCGGCCCGTCGATATAGTGGTGGAAGGGGAAGTATGGATGAGTGAAAAGACATTGGCGGCGGTAAATGCGCAGCGAAAAAAACAGCAAGAACCAGTATTTGCAAATCCGCGCAATGCAGCGGCAGGATCAGTACGCCAGCTTGATCCTGCAATAGCGGCAAGCCGAAAATTGGACACCTTTATATATGACGTGGCACAAACGTCTGAATCTCTTCCGCTCACACAAGATCAAGAACTCCGCTATCTGCAGGAGCTTGGATTCAAGGTAAATGCGCATTTCAAAGTGGTGCATTCGGTAGAGGAAATCATGGAGTACTGGAGACACTGGAAGGAAAAAAGTAAAAGTCAGGGATACTGGATAGACGGCATCGTCATAAAGGTGAATGAACGGGCATTGCAGGAACGGTTAGGGTATACCGGAAAAGCTCCTCGATTTGCCATTGCATTTAAGTTTCCTGCAGAGCAAGTCACGACTGTGGTAGAAGACATCGTATTGCAGATCGGACGTACCGGTGTGCTTACACCGGTAGCACACCTCAAACCAGTATCGGTAGCAGGAAGCGTAGTGTCTCGTGCAACGCTCCATAACGAAGATGAAATTTGTCGGCTTGATGTGCGCATCGGAGATACGGTCATTCTCCAGAAAGCAGGAGATGTGATACCGGATATCGTGCGTGTTCTTCCAGAACTGCGAACTGGAAAAGAAAAACCGTACCGATGGCCGAAGAAAGTGCCTGAATGTGGCGGCGATGGAAGCATAGAGCGTGTGCCGGGGACGGCCGCATGGCGATGTGTAGCAAAACATTCATTTGCACAGCAACGCAGAACGTTCCAGCATTTTATAGGGAAACAAGCGCTCAATATTGAAGGAATGGGTCCTGCGACCGTAGATGCGCTATTGGAGAAAGGTTTGGTCCAGCATTTTGATGATTTTTTTACCCTTACGGAAGGGGATTTGCTTTCGCTTGAAGGATTTGCAGAACTATCGGCGCAAAAACTGCATGAGGCGATTCAGAAGGCTGCTGCTCAGGTATCACTTTCTCGATTACTTGCCGGCCTTTCTATTCCACATATCGGTCAAGAAACAGCATTGTTGCTCGCTCAGCGATTCAAGACATTGCAGTCGCTTATGCATGCATCTGAAGAGGAGATCAACGCTATTCAAGGGATTGGACCAGTACTCGCAAAAAGCGTTGCTTCATGGTTTGCTGATACCGGTAACCAGGCATTGCTTAAGCGACTGGAAAAAGCGCTTACGATCGTGCCTGAAAAAATGCCCCAAACGCATAGCGGATTTTTTACGGGGAAAACCTTTGTTATCACCGGAACGTTGCACACTATGTCGCGAGAAGAAGCAAAACAATCCTTGCGTGTTCGCGGTGCTACGGTCTCTGAGTCGGTATCGGGCCATACCTATGCGGTTGTTGCGGGAGAATCACCCGGATCAAAATTAGCAGCGGCACAGGAGCGTGGCATCACTGTTCTATCCGAAGATGCACTTATACAGCTTTTGCGAGAGCATGCGTAATATTCTGTAGTGCCGTATTTTCGTGTACTATACCTCTATGATATCGAAAGAGGATGTGCGGGCTCTGGCAGATCTGGCACGGCTCGCACTTTCTGATGCGGAAATAGAACGCCTTCAGGAGGACATATCCAATATTCTCGACTATGTCGGGCAAGTAAACACTGTGCCAACCGACAGTACGCAGACAGCAGCACTATTGCACAATGTGATGCGTGACGATGTGCCGTATACTCCTTCGCATCCGCTTGCAGAAAAGCAAGACGCACTCATAGAAGCATTCCCGCAACACAAAGATCGGTATGCGGTTGTTCGCAGAATCATTCCCAAACATGAGTAACGATCCAGCAACACTCTCTATTGCGCAAGCAGCACAGGAACTTGAAAACGGATCCCTCTCTTCCGCCGCGCTTGTTGCTGCCTGTGCAGCCCGTATCACCAAGGAGAATGAAACACTAAACGCATTTCTTGAAGTATTTTCAGATATAGATATCCAGGCCCGGCATGCTGATGAACAACGTGCCCGCGGTGTATCGCATCCGCTCCTAGGAATTCCGCTTGCCATTAAAGACAATATTTTAATAGAGGGTAAACATGCTTCTTCTGCATCAAAAATATTGGAACCGTATGTGGCCAGCTATGATGCGACGGTAATCGCAAAACTCAAAGCGGCTGGTGCTGTATTGATGGGACGTACGAACATGGATGAATTCGCCATGGGAAGTTCTACTGAAAATTCCGCCTATGGAGCCACCAAAAACCCTCATGATCTCTCTCGCGTGGCAGGCGGTTCATCCGGCGGCTCCGCCGTTGCTGTAGCGGCAGATATGGCGCTTGGGGCGTTGGGTAGTGATACCGGAGGATCGGTTCGTGAACCGGCAAGTTTTTGTGGCATCGTTGGATTAAAGCCAACCTATGGAGCGCTATCACGCCATGGCCTCATGGCAATGGGCTCATCGCTTGATCAGATCGGTACGTTTACCAAAACGGTAGGAGATACTGAAATACTTTTCACAGCTCTAGCAGGAATCGATCCGCTCGACAGCACCTCAGCAGATCTTGCTCGCTATCCAGAACCTCCTATCCGGAAAACTATCGGGGTGCCCCGACACCTGCTTCGGGAGGGTATTGACGCGGATGTGCTTGCATCTTTTGAACACACACTCCAAGAGCTTACAGAACAAGGATACACTGTTGTCGATATTGAACTGCCCTCTGCCGGACTGGCACTTGCGGTGTATTACATTCTCATGCCTGCAGAAGTATCTGCGAATCTTGCTCGGTTCGATGGAGTACGGTACGGCCTTTCCTTACAAGGAGATTCTCTTTTTGCTGATTATGCACGTACGCGCGCAGAAGGGTTTGGCCCGGAAGTTCGCCGGCGTATCATGCTGGGCACCTATGTGCTTTCGGCCGGTTATTACGATGCATATTATCGTAAGGCCATACATGTCCGGGATATGATCTCTAGCGAATTAGCAAAAACGCTTGCTCATGTGGATGTGATTGCCACGCCGACCGTTCCTTCTCCGGCGTTTAAGATAGGGGAGAAGTCAGATCCTATCGCCATGTATCTCGCCGATATCTTTACCGTTACGGCAAATCTTACAGGAAATCCAGCGCTTTCCGTACCAATGGGTTCAGTTGCTCGAGACGGATCCTCGCTGCCGGTCGGCATACAGTTTACGGCCGTGCACGGAGGAGAACCTCTATTGTTTTCAATTGGTAAAGAAGTGGAGCGTATACGCATACAGTAAATTGTTTCAAGGTACAATACAGAAGTATGTACACGGTGCATTACCTCGATCTTGAGTACATTTTAGTTCGACTCTACGAACTCCTGTCTGGAATACAGATCAATGTATCCGGCATTCCACACACGCTGGTCGTTGCGGGGAGTGATCTCACTATTGTTGGCTGGGTTGTCGGGATTTTGCTTTTTATTGCTGCTATCTATTTGCGTATTCGTATCGTACAAGTAGAGGAAGCGGGGTTTGCACATCGAGCACAGGTATTGGAACAGCAGCGTGCGCAGGAAACGCATAGAGGTATCAACAGTAGGTGGGATACTATTTTCACGCTCGCACATTCTTCACAAGAGGGAGATTGGCGCCGTGCCATTCTTGATGCTGACGCGATGCTTTCCGAGGTTCTGGACGCGCACGGATATACCGGGGAAACAATTGGTGATCAGTTAAAGCAAATCAATCCATTGCAATTCGCCACAGTCGATTTAGCGTGGGAAGCACACAAAATGCGCAATACCATCGCGCATCTAGGTGAAGGTTTTCCACTTACTGAACGCGATGTCGATGCGACGATCGATTTATATCGGCGCGTGTTTGAAGAATTCGGGGCAGTGTGATAGGCTAACGCTTTAGCGGGGTGGAGCAGTAGTAGCTCGCCAGGCTCATAACCTGGAGGTCGCAGGTGCAAGTCCTGCCCCCGCAACACGTGTTATCTTGCTATACTGGAGCATATGAAATCTCCATTTTCCATAGGAACGGCCCTTCGATTTGGATGGGAGCAGACACGCTTGCATAGCGCATTGGTGTTTGGTTTGGTGATTCTCATTGCCGTTCTCTCTGTTGCACACGGCATTGTGAGCGCGCATCCGTTGGTATCAGTTTCGCGAGGTATTGCCAGTGTTTTGCTCTTGATTCTTGAGATACTGGTGAGCGTTGGTACCACTATTATCGTATTGCGCTTGGCGAAACATGAACCGGCCACGTTCGGCATGGTTATTCCGCCATGGGCGCTTCTCTGGCGGTATCTGATTGCGTCTTTGCTGGTGGCAATTATCGTATTGTGCGGCATCGGTATTCCTGGAGCATTGGCGGCGCTTGCGTACTATAGCTTTGGACTCACGCTCTCCGGAAAAATACTCATCGGTATTGGGGTAGGAGTAGCATGTATTGTAGGACTCTACCTCTTGGTTATCTATTCTATGGTGAAGTTTGCCGCTATTGATGGTCTCCATTCTGTCATTGCTATCCTGCGACGCAGTATGGAGATTACACAAGGTGCCCGATGGCAACTTCTGCTCTTTTTCATAGTGCTGATCCTTCTCAATATACTCGGACTTATAGTATTTTTTGTGGGGTTGCTCGTTACCATTCCCGTTACCATGCTTTCTTCGGCATACGTGTATATAACGCTGTGCGCGCGTGCAGATGCAAAAGGAACGGAAAATTGAATCCCTCAGTACGGCGTGTTAGGGTAAGTAACGTCGGGGTAGCTCAGTTGGTTAGAGCATGGGACTCATAAACCCAAGGTCGGCGGTTCAATTCCGCCCCCCGACACCTCGTTTTCTGTTTGAAAAAAAAGTCTATTTCCAGTATCGTACTAAAGTATTGCAGTGGTAGCTCAACTGGTTAGAGCACCCGCCTGTCACGCGGGAGGTTGCGGGTTCAAGTCCCGTCCGCTGCGCAATATCACGTTTGTAGAGAGTATTACTGAACCGGAAATAACGTTTCAAACGCTGTCATAGTGGTAGGGGCGTTTACTACTCCCAAGGCATATCGTTGTGCTGCTGAATTATGCGTACTCAAGTAATCACCGCGCGCCAATTTATATCCTGCTTGCTGTACCAGGGCAATAATCTGGGGATCAAATTCTCCAAAAGGATATGCGAATTCGGTGGGAGTAATTCCCAGTTCTTTCTGAAGGATAAGTTTTGATCCGTCAATTTCATTCCATAGCGTGGAAGTGCTTGTAATGAGCGAAAGGTACGGATGCGATTCAGAATGGCTCTCAATGGACATTCCTGCTTGGGACATGGTTCGTAACTGATTCCAGGATATAAAGCCGGGATGATCAGGGAAATTTGTGGGAATAAAGAAGGTGGCGGTGTAATGGTATTTTTCAAGAATAGGAAAGGCATATATATACTGGTCTTTCCATGCATCATCAAACGTGATGATTACCGCGTGAGGGGGTAATGCGGGGCCTCCAGCAAAATATGCCTCCAGAGCAGCGAATGACATCACATGGTACCCGTTGTTTTGCAAATAGGCCATTTGTTGATCAAACAGCTCCGGTGTTACGGCAAATTGCCGTATCTCTCTGGTATCGGATGGGTATGCGGGCCGGACGATGTGGTACACCAGAATGGGCGTCTGTGCATCTCTTTGAGCATAGGAAACAGGTACGGTAGAAGTACTGAACGGATGAGCATCCTGGCTCAAGAAATGTCTTTTCGTATGTGAAATGGATACTTGTGGATATAAGAAAAAAACGAGCAATCCTCCCACTATGATGCCGCCAAGACCGGCGGCATACATGATGACATTCGACCGTGCGGTATGCATAAGCTCTTCCAGTATATGTATAGGAGCTACTTTGTGAAGGTCCCATCTTCATGGGAATTTAAAACCAATACATACATTATCAGCGTATGGCGGAGGATAATATAAAAAGCAAACGAACCACAGATTATAATGTAATACGCAAGTGGGTGGAAAAGTGGCAAGGAAGGCCTGCAGTCATCCGTTCTACCTGGGATGGAAGCAGTGGGCTCTTGCGCCTTGATTTTGGAGAAGAAGACAAAGAATTGGAAGAAATCTCCTTGGATGATTTTTTTCGTATCTTTGATGAAAATGATCTTGCTTTCCTATATCAGGAAGAAACATTCGATGGAGAAACAAGCAGATTTTTTAAGTTTGTGGAGAAGGAAGAAGGGAGAGTAATGAATGAAGTACACAGGGAGATAATTGACATATTGGAAATTTATAGTATTTCTGGTGGTAGATGCTCAGAGCGGCGTACTGTCGTTTTTTTGTTTCTAAGCTGATCCAGAAAGGGGTAATCAGTGATAAACGCGGTAGAACAACCCGTATCGTTCCAAGTCTACATGCGAGATTTCGTCGCGCGTCTTGGAGACTGGACCCCTGCTGGTCCGGCGCTCTTGATAGGCACTGCGTTAGTGAGTCAATTTGCCGATCTTTCCGGAGATCACAATGCGATTCATACAGATGCAGTTGCGGCGGTCCGTAATGGTCTTCCTGGTCCGGTAGCTCACGGAGACCTTATTACCTGCATGCTACCGACCCTTGCAAAGGATTTCTACCAGCAACTCCTCGATACAGCACATGCTTACGAGAAAGCCGTGCTCAACAAAGGAGGTTCATCCGTCTTCCATCAACTCATTCCCGTCGACTCATCCATTCGCATGGTGATACGGATTGATCAAAGCAGGGAAGGAAATAAAATCCGCCCTTCACACGCGACATTGATGGTGGAGTATCGGATCCTATTGGACGGCACCCTACATATAGTCCAGGAAGGAACCCGCGCTCTCATCATCGCCAATCCGGAAATGTGCAGGCAGACAAAATAACCCGAGAGCACCAGGAAACTGGTGCTCTTCTCTTTTGTGAAAAGAAATATGCTACACTACTAACCCATGTTGTTTACTCGCAAGGGTGATGGAGGTACGTCTGGTTTGTTTGATACGTCTGAACGGTTTTCAAAAGATGCTCCAATATTCGAGGCGCTTGGGACGGTTGATGAACTGAATGCACTTCTCGGTTTTTGTTTTCTTAGGGGAGATACCATACCTTCACCTATTGACCGTTCTTTCGCCGAAATTATCCGTTCCGTTCAAGAAGATTTATTTATTGTGCAGGCTGAACTTGCGGGGACAGAGAAAACCCTTCTTAAAAGGCATGTTGAGACCCTGGAAGCGACCATAGCGGCTATTGAGGAGGCTATAGAAAATCCTCATGCGTTTGTCATTGCGGGCACTACAGAACTTTCTACCTTATTTGACTATACACGTACGGTATCTAGGCGTGCCGAACGGCGAGTGGTTGCCGCAAAGCCTATGCGAACCCTTTCTGCAGAAACGTATCAGTATCTCAACCGTCTCTCGAGTCTCTTATACGCATTAGCCCGCTGCGCTGCGCAGCGGGCTAATGAGGAAGAAACAAAACCTTCCTATTAGAATTATTTACTTATTGGAGCGGGAATATCTATTTCACAGCTGCCAGCAACACATGCATATTCCTTTGAACCGGTAGTACGATCACTGGTTTCATAGAGCACCAACTTTGAGAAGTCGAGCGTGGGGAAGTGTGCAGCAAGTTCCATGTATCGATCTTGGGTAATTTCTTCATATGGGGCGAGTTGGTATACATGTTCGCTGCGCGGAAGGAAGGAAAGACCGCCAACAATATCCCAATTCTTGTAAACCCAGTTGCCGACGGAGAGCCATTCATCTTCTCCAACAGAAATCGTGCAGGAAGGGTTGTGTTCCGTATAATTTTCTTTGAGCGTCTTCCAATGCTCCAGCTGCAGCTCTGCAGTAATATCATCCTTCACCACTGCTTTTGCAGGAGCCTGGACAGGAAATTCAATCACCCACGTGGTCGCATTCTCTTTCGTTTGTCCTACTTCAGGAACGCACGGCACTCCTTCATCCATAAGCATCTTCAAAAGCGGGTTGTGGCCTTCGATACGAATGCGGCGGATATAGTAGCGTGCATGTCGTGGATGCATACCGGACGCACAGTTGAAGAGTTGAGAACCGTTTCCTGATGGCTTTACACACGTGATAGCGGTGGAAGGATTGATGCCGAATCGTTTTGCATACTTGCGATTAGTCTCAATAGCCACTTCTTTCAGTTTGCGCAGTATTTGTGAATCACGCACAATCTTGTTATCCCATTGACCGGTAATGGATACGCCAAGCAATGCTTCTTGTTCGCAATTCTTTTTCCAATCAGCAGAGAGATAGCGGAAATTAGTAAGTGATGCTTGATAGGTGCCAAGGATGGTGGCAATGCGCACTTTCTCCATTAAAGTTTCCTCAGTATCTTCAGGTCGGGCGACTACTTCGCTGAGATTACAGAATTGTTTTGACTGCAGCACAATTTCGCCGCATGGATTGAGACCGCTGGTCCAATAGCCTTTCTCAAATACTTTCCATCGCCGGGTAGGAAGCTGTTTTTTCAAACTACCACGATTGAAGATTCCCCGTTCTCCAGAGCCGCTTTTTGCCAGGTTAAACCACTCGTCGAGAAATTGCTCCATGCGCGGTTTCTCGTTGTATACCGCGGAATTGTTGGCCATGGAGCGTTGTGGATTGTTCAGCCAAAATTGACCATTCTTCGCTTCTCGCATTTCCACATCATCCAAATCAGAGAGGGAAATGAGAGCACTTCGGCGCACACCACCGGCAACGACGATATCGCCTATCTTGCAGATAATGTCATGAGCATCAAGCGGAGTAAGGTGTCTTCCTTGTCGGGCAAGCATGCGTTCACGGGTAAACTCAAGAAGGTTACGCAGCGGGTCCGGTCCAGAGGCGCGGCCACCCATGGTGATGAGGCGCGCACCACGAGGACGAACCTGACTGTAATCGAATGCCACATCGCTTCCTGATGCCCATGTTTCCATGCCGTGGACTAATGCATCGCACCATCCTTCCTTACTGTCTCCCACTACAAACGCAGGGAGTTTTTTTCCACCTTGCCGTTTGATCATGGGAAGGTTTTCAATAGTCTGTCGTTCAACAGAGAATCCAACACCAGTGCCGCACATCGACACATACATAATTTCTGCAAAATCTTTCCAGCAGGTTGGTGCGATGTATGCACAGTTATATACGCACACATTCGTTTTGCGCGCGGCTTCACCTGCACTCCAGAGCAATCGCATGGAACCGAGTGCTTTCATGTTGAGCATGTACTCGCGAATTTCTTCGTATTCAGATTTTTTAAGCTTCGCTCCCAAATTTTCTTTCATGAACGCAATGTAGCGGTCAATTGTCTCTATCCATGTCTCTCGTCGTCCTTTATCATCAAGCCAGCGAGCATATGAACTGTAAAAGACATACTCGGAGAGTTGATTAGGAAAATATTTTTTACTGTCTGCAACGAGCTGTTGAATTTCTGGTGATACATCTTCTTGTTCTTTGCGTAGTTCAGCATGCTCAGCGCGATATAAAATATATGCCTTCGCGGCCGAAGTGAACTTTTGGACCATGAGTTCGTGTTCCACTATATCCTGCACCATTTCAACGGTGGGACGAGCAAGCGTTCCAGCTCCAATTTGTGCTTCAATTTTTTTGAACACGGCCTCTGCAATCTTCTCCGGAGCACCAGCGCGAAATTCTTCTGCTGCACGCATCGCTTTTTCTGCAGCGATGGCAATTTTTTTCATTTGAAACGGAACAATAGAACCGTTGCGCTTAATAATGGTGAGCGGAGCTGCTGCTTTTGATCGAGGCATATATAAATATTAACTGCTACTAATGAAGTATTACCCATTATACGAAGTGGGAGGGGACTCGCATAGGATTTTTTATAAAATTGCCTGTGCGCAAATGCCTTAGAAATACTTTTTATACCTTGTCCAGGGCACCGATTGAGTAAAAGCTACTTTTTGGGTACTCTAGAGGAGTTCACGACACGCCGATGTAGCTCAGTTGGTAGAGCAACTCCATGGTAAGGAGTAGGTCGTCGGTTCAATCCCGACCATCGGCTCCCGATTTATGATCGGTATGCCAGAGTAGCTCAGTTGGTAGAGCAACGCACTCGTAACGCGTAGGTCGGCGGTTCAATCCCGCCCTCTGGCTCCATGGAGCCGCTTGCTGCACAGCTGCGTCCCACGACGCTTGAAGAATTTGTAGGCCAAACCCATCTAATGGGGAAGGGGAAACCGTTGCGTGAAGCAATAGAGAAAAAACATCTGTTCTCTTTTATATTATGGGGTCCGCCGGGAAGTGGTAAGACAACGCTTGCCCGTATCTATGCGCGAGCGTTGGACGCACAGTGGTACGAGCTCTCTGCGGTGGATGCAGGAAAACAAGACATTAAAAATATTGTAGGCGCGCACGGCACACTACCGCTTGGAAAACCAAAAGTACTGTTTCTCGATGAAATCCATCGTTTCAATAAAGCACAACAAGATTATCTTCTTCCGTTTGTTGAGAGCGGTGCGCTAACGCTCATTGGCGCGACTACCGAGAATCCTTCATTTGAAGTGATTGGTGCATTACTTTCTCGCTGTCGCGTGTTCACACTGGAGCCGCTCGGCGATGAGGAGATGTGCACGATCATTGCACGCACGAAGTGGAAACTTTCTCGCGAAGCGATCGACTGGCTGGTGCACATGTCGCAAGGAGATGCGCGACAAGCAATCACGGTGCTGGAAAATACAAAAAAGCTGTATGGCACGATCACCGTAGATACGCTCCAGGAAACGCTGCAATCTCCATACGTGCGATACGATAAAAAAGGAGAAGAGCATTACAACACGATCAGTGCATTCATTAAATCGATGCGCGCGAGTCAACCGGATGCAGCGCTCTACTATCTTGCGCGTATGATTGAAATGGGAGAAGATCCGCTCTTTATCGCGCGTCGCATGGTCATCTTTGCAAGTGAAGACATTGGTCTTGCACAACCAACAGCACTCGTGGTTGCCAACGCTGTTTTTGATGCAGTGGAAAAAATTGGCTATCCGGAAGCGACGATTATACTGGGACACGGCACTGCATACTTATCGCAATGCAAGAAAGACCGCCGTGCATACGATGCCATTTTTGCTGCAATCGATGATGTGAAGCAGTTTGGTATGCTTCCCATACCGCTCAATATTCGCAATGCACCAACCGCCCTACTGAAAGAACTGGGTTATCACAAAGGATATAAGAAGTATGATACAAAGAGCTATTTACCCGATAAACTAAAGGGTAAAAAGTATTTATCGTAACCTATGGCATCAGAAGAAAAAGAACAGCGTATACAGGAATTGGAAGCCGCTATGATGGCGCCTGACTTTTGGAATGATAAAGTGCGTGCGCAGTCCGCGATACGGGAACTGCAAGAGCTCAAGGCCTCGCTTGCAGGAGGGGAGGGGTATGATCAGGGCGGCGCAGTCATTTCAATCGTTGCAGGAGCCGGCGGAGATGATGCGGAGGATTTCGCACGCATGCTGTTTTCAATGTACGGCAAATTTATTCAGAAGCGCGGATGGCTGCTCCATCTCTTGCATGCAAATGAGAATGATCACGGTGGGTATCGTAATCTTTCGTTTGAAGTGCAAGGCAAGCAGGTGTATGGAACACTCAAGGAAGAATATGGTGTGCACCGACTGGTGCGCATCTCTCCGTTTAATGCATCAAAGAAACGACAGACATCATTTGTATTAGTGGAAGTGCTGCCGGTATTGCCCAACATCAGTTCAGTAATGATTCCGGAAAATGATCTTGAGGTGAGCTTCGCGCGTTCGGGAGGACCGGGCGGACAGAACGTCAACAAACGAGAGACTGCAGTGCGCGTCGTGCATATACCAACCGGTATCTCAGCGCATGTTGATGGAGAACGATCGCAGAATGCGAACAAAGAAAAAGCAGTCGCTATCGTCAAAGCAAAACTACTGCGACAGTTGGAAGTGGAACGGAAAGAAACCATCGCCGATCTTTCTGTTGCATCGGGAAAGATAGAGTGGGGGAATCAGATCCGCTCCTATGTGCTGCATCCGTATAAATTAGTAAAAGATCATCGTACGAACATAGAGGTGCATGATGCGGAAGGCGTGCTTGAGGGTAATTTGGAACCCTTTTTACCTGCAGTACATACGTAAAATATTCATTTTTGCATCTCGGACGATTGGCGGTATCATGGAATGGTTGTGATCTATTACGATCGTGTCAGTAAAATATATGCTGATGATTCTGTAGCGCTTGATGATATCAGCTTCTCCATTGAACCGGGCGAATTCGTCTCCATTGTCGGACACTCCGGTGCCGGCAAAACAACACTTATCAAATTGCTGCTTGCGGAAGAACGACCCAGCAACGGTTCGGTCTTTTTTGAATCGGTGAATGTGCACGAAGTGCCTATGAGTCGCATCAACACCTTGCGTCGCAAAATAGGCACGGTATTTCAAGATTTCAAGCTACTGCCTACCAAGACGTCGTATGAGAACGTGGCGTTTGCGATGGAAGCGGCCGGCCGGCCGGAGGATGAAATCCGCTCTGACGTGCCGCATGTGCTTGAATTGGTCGATTTGGGGGACAAATTGAACAATTTCCCGGACGAGCTCTCCGGCGGCGAGCAGCAACGCCTTGCCATTGCTCGGGCGATCGTCAATCAGCCTGATGTGGTGGTGGCGGATGAGCCGACAGGCAACCTCGATCCGGTAAATACCTTTGAAATTGTGCAGATTCTCAAGAAAATCAATGATCTCGGCACGACCGTCATCCTGACGACACATAATAAAGGAGTGATTGATTCGCTTAAAAAGCGGGTCATTACCATGGATCGAGGAAAGATTATTCGCGATGATCGGGAGGGGAGATATATACTATAAATATGGAGTGGGTCACGATACGACGTATTTTTCGGACGGGGTTTCTTGATTTTTGGCGCAACGGATTCGTTTCGTTCGCTTCTGTGCTGGTCATGACCATCACCCTTTTTATATTAGGGATGACGGTATTTACCGGTGTCATTCTCAATACGACGCTTGCCCAGCTGCGCAATCAGGCTGATATGAGTGTCTATCTGGTTCCTAATACGCCGACGGACCAAATCACACAGCTGCAAACAACGATCCAAGCGCTTCCTGAAGTCGCTTCTGTAGAGTACACATCACAAGACGATGAGCTCGCACAATTCCGGCAGCGTCATCAGAATGATCAATTGACACTCCAAGCGCTCGATGAGCTCGGTGGCAATCCGCTGGGAGCGGTGCTTACCATCAAGGCAAAAGATATTTCTCAATACAATGCGATAGCACAGTTCCTGCAACAGCAACAGCAGAATGTACAACCGGGACAGACTTCTATCATCGACAAGATCGATTACTTCGATGCCGCGCATCAGCAGGCGCTCACGCGTCTCCAAGAAATTACGAATGCGGCGCAGCGGCTTGGATTCGTCATCATTACTATTCTTGCGCTCACCAGTATTGCGATTTGTTTCAATACGCTGCGATTGGCGATTTACTCTTCTCGTGAAGAAATTGCGGTCATGCGTCTGGTAGGTGCAGGGCAAGCCTACATCCGTGCACCGTTTTTGGTGGAAGGTATGCTCTACGGACTCATCTCGGGCGTACTTACGCTCCTCATTTTCTATCCGCTTACGTACTGGCTCGGCAATGCGACGCAGAATTTCTTTGGCGGAGTGAATATCTTTACGTACTATCTTTCCAACTTCCTCTTCTTCTTTATTGGTATTATCGGCACCGGCATGGTGCTTGGTGCAGTGGCCAGCTATTTGGCAGTGCGCCGCTATCTTAAGATCTAATATCGTATGTCCAGCACACAACGAGACACGCCACCAAAATATATTTTTGTGGTCGGCGGCGTCATGTCCGGCATTGGAAAAGGAGTCGCGGTATCGGCAATCGGGCGGATTCTCAAATCGAAAGGGTTTAAAACCACCGCGATCAAAATAGATCCGTATATCAACGTGGATGCGGGCACCATGAACCCGACCGAACACGGAGAAGTGTTTGTACTTAATGATGGATATGAAACCGACCAGGATATGGGCAACTATGAACGGTTTCTCGATGTAACGCTTCCGGAGATTAACTACATGACGACCGGACGGGTGTATCTGGAAGTGATCCGTCGCGAACGCAATCTGGAATATAAAGGGAAAAATGTCGAAGTCGTGCCGGATATTCCACGCGAAGTGATCCGCCGCATCCATGCAGTACAGGAGCATGCGGATGCGGATGTCACGCTTATTGAGATAGGAGGGACGATCGGGGAATATCAGAACATCATCTTTTTGGAAGCAGCGCGCATGCTCAAACAGAAGTATCCGCGAGATGTTGCTGTCGTCATGGTCTCCTATGTGCCCATCCCGAACAACATTGGCGAAATGAAGACAAAGCCGACGCAGTATGCGGCCCGGTCGCTCAATAGCGTGGGACTGCAGGCGGATGTGATTCTTGCACGCGCGGTCATGCCGATTGATCAGAAACGAAAAGAAAAGATCGCGGTATTTTGCAATATTCTTCCTGAACGGGTGATTTCTGCGCCTGACGTAGAAAGCATTTATGATGTGCCGATCAACTACGAGCGGGATAATTTGGGAAATATTTTATGCGACGTACTCGGACTGCCGCAGCGAGAGAGTGATTTGGCTGATTGGGAAGCGTTCGTCAAACAATCGCATAGTCCCGATGTCGTGGAGATTGCGGTGGTAGGAAAATATTTCAACTCAGGAGAATTCGTGCTTTCAGATGTCTATATCTCGGTGCTCGAAGCGCTCAAGCATGCGGCATATCACCACCATCGAAAACTGCGCATGACCTATCTTGCATCTCAGGATTTTGAATCAGGAAAAGTGCCGCTTACTGAGCTCAACAAGTACGACGGCGTGCTTATTCCTGGGGGATTCGGTGAAACGGGAGTAGAAGGAAAAATTAAGGTGATTGAGTATGTGCGCACGCATCATATTCCGTACTTCGGTCTCTGTTACGGCATGCAATTAGCAGTGATTGAATATGCGCGTCATATACTCGGTCTTTCTGATGCACATACAACAGAAATTAATCCTGATACTCCGCATCCGATTATTACCATCATGGAAAGCCAAAAGAAGCATGTGGCCGAAAACACCTATGGCGGCACGATGCGGCTTGGCGCATATCCCGCCAAGCTTAAAAAGGGGAGTGTTGCGTCTGATGCATATCAGGCTTCTGAAATTTCAGAACGCCATCGCCATCGCTTTGAAGTGAATCCTCTATATATTGCACAGCTGGAAGCAGCGGGCTTGGTATTTTCTGGTCGCTCCCCGGATGGCGTGCTTATGGAAATTGCGGAATTGCCCAAAGATACACACCCATTTTTTGTCGGTACGCAGTTTCATCCGGAATTTCTTTCCCGACCCCTCACGCCGCACCCGCTCTTCTGCGCTTTTATCGCTGCAGCGGTAGAGCGGCATACGCATATGGCAAAACGGGAGGCGCCGGTACACGCTGCAGCGGTGCATTAGTGTATTTGTCCTGAAGGCTGTTTTCGGATATTCTGAGTTTCATTGCCGGGTCGTCTAATGGTAGGACAACAGACTCTGGATCTGTTTATCTTGGTTCGAGTCCAAGCCCGGCAGCAGAATAATCTTTATTGAAGTTAAGGTCAAAAAGCTACATAGGTCTTTGGTGACAGAACTATGTATATTTCAAAAATATGAAGATTGCATTCATTCATAATGAAAAAAAACTAGGAACTGGTGCTCATTATATAAACGACCTTATAGCAAAAAAGCTTAAGGTGCGTGGCGTTGTTACGAAAAATTTTTACCCCAATACTACATTGATGGACTCACCAATTCATCTTAAGGGATTATCGAACATACTTTTCTTCTATAGTCTTCTTGAACACAAGAAAAGTGTTGAACGTTACTCGATCATTCAAGGGACCACCTACACACCATTGCCGTTTCTCGCACTTTCAATACTTGTTGTGACTCACTTCGGATCGACGACCTCTGGATTTCTAAAATATGTCCCTATGGCTAGTAAATTAGATAGGTATACTAAATCTATTTGGTATGCGATGCGAAAGAGTGGGGTAATTTGTGAGCTTAACATACGTACACGACGACCATTACGGGATATTGCAGAGATAGAACACTATGCAGCTGCGCGTGCTACTGCAGTTATTGCAACAAGTGAAAAGGTTAAAAAAGAACTTATGGATGTTGGAGTGAGTGGAAAAAAAATAAAGGTAATACATAATGCAATTGAAGATTACTGGTTTAAACAATCACCAATAACTCTATGTTCAAAGCCATCAATCGTTTTTCTTGGTCGCCTTGGACAAGATGTTTTTACTTTTAAACTGAAAGGACTTGATCGTCTCATTCATCTATATAAAAAATTTCCACAGATACCGAAGGTGACTGTATGTATGACACTGAATAAACAGTTAAAAAAATGGATGAAATCATCTATCCCGCTTCATACGGTATATACCAATCTCAGAAAAGATCTTATTCCTAATATTTTGCGACCTATGGCAGGTAGTGTTCTATTTATTCCTTCTCGATATGAAGGATTTTCGCTAAGCCTTATTGAAGGTATGTCACAAGGACTTATTCCCGTTACGTATTCTGTTGGGGTGGTACCAGAAATTATTAAAAATGGACGTAACGGATTTATTGTTAAAAATCAGAGTGAGGCAGTACAAAGAATACGGCAAATTTTAAATAATGAATATCTTAGGTTATATATGTCTACTCAAGCATCTCGCACTGCAGAACAATTTAAGAGTGATTATATGGTTGATCGTTTACAAAAGTTTTATCGTACTATATTAAAACAACATAAAAAGAAAAATACCCATACTCGTCCAATCGAGTAAGTACACTTAAACGCTATTCAGAGAACTACTATTGTTTATAGAAAAATATAGAACAAATGTTATAGTTATCTTTGTTTTGATTTCTTTCGTCTATTGAGCACCCACTGCACAGATCGGCTGATTTTCTTATCAGTGCGATGGATACACCCCATCCAGCAGCACGGCCGTCGCATGCCGTCGATCAGTTCTGAGACCACTCTTCTCACGTGATCTTTTCGAGTTGCTTCCTGTTTAACCGAAATAGTCCAGCAGATCCATTCGTTCCGTGCCAGTGGTGAAATATCTTCCCATGCCGCAAGTGCTTTCGAAGAAGTCGCAAGTGCTTTCTTCAGATCATCAGGAAGCTTATGTACAGTTCCAGAAGATATTTTCATACAGAGCGCGGTGTAATAGATTCACAATTCAATCAGACTATAGCCTGGAGCTTATATAACTCCGTCTAGAGTTACAAAGGTGGCGGTAATCATTTTCCTCATAAAAGCTATTATACCAAACCGATTACTCTGAGATTTTGCGCTTTATTTTGTAAATAAACTCTGAAGTATTTCTTTGATTCCGTTATACAAAGTTATAACTTCTCCAAAGCAGGTCATAACTAGTTTGGAATAAGGTCTCTGCAGGTGAATTGCATCATAAAGTCACTGGCTCGCTATTTTAGTCAATCTGTGAGACAATCTAGCCTCACACATACTATATGCCTGATTACAATAAACACCGTTTTACCAAAAAACCCTTTACTAAAGGAAGAGATTTTAATCGTGCTCCAAAGCAAATGTACAAGGCGGATTGCAGTAAATGTGGAAATGCATGCGAAGTTCCATTTCGTCCAAGCGGTAATAAACCAGTTTTTTGCAGCAACTGCTTTGTAAAAGATGACTCTTCCCAGCGCTTTCCTCGTCGTGATTTTTCTCCTCGTTCTGCATTTCCACAAGCTCACCGTGAAGATCGCCTGTCACAAGATCTGAAAACAGAGCTCCAGGGTATCAACGATAAACTTGAACGTCTTATCTCACTACTCACTCCAGCATCACAAACAGTAAAAATCTCTAAATCGAGTAAGAAGAAATAGTCGCTATTCGTATTTACCTACACTATAAGGGAACAGCAATCTGTTTCTTTTTTCTCTGTCTGTTGAACAAAAGCGCATCAAGCGTGAAGCGCTCCGGTTGCACAAGAATACTAAGTGAAATGCCATAGAGCATGAGATGCGGCCACACCAGTTCATGGAAATACATGAGAGAAAGAGTGATGTAAAAGAGGCTAATGAGTACGGTCAGTCTCATTTCAAATCCGATGACAATAAAGAGGCCGATTGCCAGTTCCGCGAGACCTGCTCCCAGAGTGATCAGTAGTGGATCGCTCGGGAAGAGCCAGTGGAATTGAGTCAGGTGCCATTGATTCACTACTTGCACGGTAAGTGCGGGATGCAGAAATTTTACCGAGACTGCTGCAAACATGAGTGCGATGCCGTAACATACGCGCACGATGGTGGAATCATATGGTCTTAGTGAGGCGAAATGCTTGCTTTCTCCAAATAGAAGCCCGTCAAGCGACCATTGGCGCATGCCAAAGAGTGTCAGAACAATAATTTCTCCTAGGTAATTGAGATAGGTGGTAAGGTATGCGCCAAATACGAAGTAACCGATACAAAAAATAATGAGCGCTATGCCAGCTGCAATTTCCGTAAAGAATCCAAGTGCAATGCATATGCTTGCGATAAAGAGTAGTATCCGCAGCACCACTGCAAAAGGCATTTGTGTGAGCGGTAACTCCGGTCCCAAAAAGCTCCAGCTCAGCGCAGAAAGAAAAAAAGCACTAGCGATAGCGGCACGGATGAATAAAGGCCCCAGGAAAGCCCATCGTTCCAACCAGGCATGCGCCACAATACCCATGTGAGAGCGGCGGAAGAAGAAGTTTACAATGAGCAATGCTATGACACTCCCTACAATTATCAATGTAAGATGCAGGTTTGCAGGGTTATTGAGCGCATGCACGGCATCCCAAGAAACAGGTTGGTGTAATTGGCTCCAAAAAAATTGATGATCCAGTACATATGCCTCGTGGGCGCTGCTTATGCTTGGTAGGGCGAAAAATATGCAAAAGAATGCAGGTAGCAAGGAAAAGAACTTAAACAATCTCATAAGTCCATAGTACTCGTTCGTTTTTCTTTGTAAAAGTTTTTTGCACACCCCGTAGCTCTCACCACGGAGCCATAGTTGACAAAACTGTATAAAAATATTATTCTAAAAAAGTAACACATCTCATTGGTTTTTCGCGCTCTCTTGCAGGGGCGTGCCGAAGGAATACTTCATAAAGACTCGCGAGACCTAGTCGATTTCTTACTATAAAGACTAGCGGTTATACGAGGAATCATCTTCGGTGTACACATCTATGTATCAAAAAAAGTTTTCCAAACCAAAGCATTTTAACCGTGGCCGTTTTAGTCATACGCCTAATCGACCCCAGGTAAAGCGTAAGCAGGGAGGCGGGGAGTACATACACCCTGAAAAATTTATCAATAAAGCAAGCACTCAGGAGGTGGAACAGTTCACTCCGGAACATCGCTTTCAGGACTTCGCTATAGAAGATGCGCTTAAGCGCTCGGTAACCGCAAAAGGGTACGTACTTCCTACCCCTATTCAGGATCGTGCCATCCCGCATGTGCTTTCAGGTAAGGATGTCGTCGGTATTGCAAACACGGGCACTGGCAAAACAGCCGCGTTCCTGATACCGCTTATACACAAAGTACTTACCTATCCCAACGAGCAAGTGCTTATCATCGTACCCACACGCGAACTGGCGCTCCAGATCGATGAAGAGCTAAAGTCTTTCACGCAAGGCATGCGCATATTCTCCGTTGTCTGTGTCGGCGGTGCTCCTATTGGTTTCCAGATACGGATGCTCAAACATCGCAATCAATTCGTTATCGGAACGCCGGGTCGGCTGAAGGATCTTATTGAGCGCAAGCATATTGAGCGTTCTCACTACTCGACTATTGTGTTGGACGAAGCGGATCGGATGCTGGATATGGGCTTCATACATGACATGCGATTTGTCATGGAAGGGATGCCTTCCGACCGTCAAACGCTTTTCTTCTCCGCAACACTCTCTTCAGAGATAGAGAAGCTCATTTCTCAATTCCTGCGCGAGCCGGTACGGATCACCGTCAAGACGAGCGAAACAGCTAAAAATATCGAACAAGATGTAGTGAGGATAACACCGGGTATGGTAAAGCTTGATGTGCTGCATGGACTATTGAACCAGCGCGAATTCAACAAAGTACTGGTTTTCGGCCGCACGAAACATGGCGTAGAAAAACTTTCGAAGACGCTGATTAATCGAGGTATTGCAGCAGTCTCTATTCACGGAGATAAATCGCAATCACAGCGGCAACGCTCTCTCGCACAGTTCAAGGAAAATAAAGCACAGGTACTTGTTGCTACTGATGTCGCTGCTCGTGGGCTCGACATCGACAACGTGAGTCACGTCATTAATTATGATTTACCGACGAGCTATGCCGACTATGTACATCGTATTGGTCGCACCGGACGTGCTGGTCAGCGAGGTAAAGCTCTCACATTTATTGAATAGTATTTTTTCCCGCCATCTGTTTTAAAAAGCCTCGGTATACCGAGGCTTTTGGTGTAAGTGTGTTGTTCCTATTGGAAAGAGGTGATCAGTCAATACTAGGCATCATTTCCTGAAACGGGAAGTGTATGCGGACAATAGCGTATTCATTCCACAATAATACGGCTACTATATACTAAGAGGATGCAAAAAGAATTTTCTATAGGTACAACTCCGGTCTATAACACGTATCCTGATGACGGAACAAGGCATCCAGGCATTATCCTTATTGAAGAGATTTGGGGACTCAATGATCATATTAAAGAAGTAGCGGATCGGTTCGCGAAAGAAGGATATGTGGTGCTGGCGCCAGAATTGCTTCCATCTGATCTCCGCACCTTTCTTACACCGGAATTGCAGCGAGATCTGTTTGATCCAGAAAAAAGGGATACTGTGCAGCCAAAACTGCGTGAAGCAATGCAGCCAATACAGCAACCAGCATATGCACATACCGCCATCACCGCGCTTAAGGCATGTATCGAGTATCTATACACAGACGCTCACGTGTCATCTGTGGCGGCCGTTGGATTCTGTTTTGGTGGAACCTATGCATTTCACATTGCTGCGCAAGATGCACGTGTCCATGCAGCGGTGCCATTCTATGGGCAACCGCCAAGCACTGATGAGATTCCGCACATACAAGGTCCGATCCTCTCTTTTTATGGAGATCAAGATACACACCTTATACAAACGCTACCTGAGCTCAAGGAACAAATGTTGCTACACCACAAGACATTCGAAGCAATAGTATATCCCGGGGCGGGGCATGCGTTTTTCAATGATACGAATGTACGTATGTACAACGCATCGGCCGCCGCTGATGCATGGCAGAAAACTCTCGTATTTTTAAAGCAGAATCTTATCTAATAGCATCTTTTTTAAAGGACTGTGGTGTTGAGTCAGAAACAATAAATAACAATACTTTTGTTGTCATACAATAGTAAAAATACTAGGTAGTGCTTTATTTTTTCTTGTTCATTGAAATTTTAATTTGTTTTCATAAGAATTTTCGTATGGTTGCGAGATGATTAAAATAGTCGAATTTAGAGAACACATTTGTGCGCCGAGACGCATAATATTTTTCTCATTCATTAGAAAAAATAATCTTAATTAACTACTATGTGGCAAAATTGGGTAAATGCACTCCTAGGGATCGTACTTATCGCAGTGGCGTTCCTTGGACTTACCGGTGCGGCTCTTGGATGGACGCTGGGAGTAATTGGTTTGGTCATTGCAATTATAGGATTCTGGGGAGCGACCGCGCTATCGGCTTCTTCTACCACAGAGTCATCAGTGAGACATGTGTAGCGCCTGAGTTGAATACCCTTGTTCTCGGCAAGGGTATTCACAGGTGTCATTCGCAGCGTAATAAAACAGCAATTATATCGCTCATTGAATGGAATTCATTTGAATGATGTGGATTAATTGCCGGAAGACTCTTCCTGGTTTTCGTTTTCCCGAATGCGCAAGAATTCGATGTCAATTGTAAAAGGGAAGAACACCAAGGGAACAAAGGTCGAAATAACAAAAGCATACATAACTAGGTACGAATATGAGTAAAAAACCAACCTCTATTCCACACCGCAAGCATTCTGAACAGGAACGCGTGCAGAATAAAGCGCATCGGCTTGAGGGGATAGTGAGAAATAAAGGAATAAAACCCTTACCCAAGGAAAGACGAACTGACAATCATGTAGCACAGTCGGATTATAAGCTTATGTAATAAATGAGCATGATGTATTACTACGGGAACGGGTACGGCTTTGGTATCCTCTCGTTTCTTCTCAATCTTCTATGGTGGGTACTCATTATTGCACTTATTATATGGGCAATACGAGCACTTCGTCATGGCAGAGTCTGGTACACGGACACCAAAATGCCGCTTGATATCCTCAAGGAACGATACGCAAAAGGGGAAATTGATAAAGCGGAATTTCAAGAAAAGAAAAAGGATCTGGAGCAGTAACACATGCCCACGATACGCGTATGAAACAGACTATATATCTTTTTTCACTCTTTCTCTTACTTTGTATAAGTATGCTGGTACCGGCAAGTGTATTTGCTGCAACACCCTATACCTATGGATCGTATGGAGGATCATACTGGCCGCACTATCCTTGTAATTATCCAATGATGTCTAACTATTATTACGGCTGCTACCCGTATACGTATCCATACAATTACTCTTATTCGTACCCCTACAACTACTCATACTGGTACGATTACGGCTACCAATACCCGTATTACTATCCAACGTATTCCTACGGGTACTGTCCAAACGGATATTACTACTGGAACAACCTGTGTTATCCGAATACCTACTATAACTACAGGTATTCATACTACGGCGGATACTGAGTGCGGTAAGAAGGGAGTACCCCCCACGTCTTCATGAAGAAGGTGAGATTTCGCCTGTATTAAAAGTAATGTATTTATCTATGGTTAAAAACATTGCAGTAGCATTAGGTACGTTAGGACTTCTTGCAGCAGCGGGAGTTGCGTTCGCACAGACCGTTTCTACTACAACTAGCGACAATTCAGTTGCAGTACAATCGTCAAATGAACCTATGGTTCTTGATATAGGATCACAAGGACATGTATTATTGCGCGGCACCGTTGCTTCAGTATCTGCAACGAGTATAACGGTGAATGCATGGGGCGGAGTATGGACGATAAACGTACCTACATCTGCACAGGTATTACCTGCAGCCGTTGGAGGTCTTTCCGGATTTAAACAAGGTGATTTTGTAGGAGTGCAAGGAACTATTGATCAGAATAGCAACTGGACAGTGAATGCTACGCTCGTGCGTGATTGGACACAACGAGGGGTAATTCAACAAGAACGTCAACAGAATATTCAAGCAATTAAACAGGAACGTCAGTCTGCTCCTCGTACCTATCAAGGAACCGTAAGCAATCTTTCTGGTGAATCGTTTACGCTTACTACCGAAAATGGCACTGCTTATGGAGTATCTCTTACTGCAGATGCGAAAGTAGTGCAAGGAAATTGGCTTACTCTTGATTTCAGCAAAGTGCAAAACGGCGATACCGTTCGTGTATGGGGACCGATGAGCAGCTCAACTATCACTGCATCGATCTTCCGGGATGTCACGATCCACTAACCACATCCTATATAGGCGCTATAAAAACATCCTGCTCTCCGCAGGATGTTTTTGTTCATAAACAATTTTGACAAGCTGGGAGGTTATAGTATGCTCATCATTTGTAGTCATTGGTGACTGCAACGTAATGAGGTGTATATGTCGGGAATTCATGCACAATTAGTATTCTCTTGTATGGACAGGAGGCATAGTAACCGTAAACTGCGAGCGCTTTCTGATGCAGGTGTGCTTCATGATGATGCGCCGTATGAAATCCGACTTGCGGGCGGTGCTGGTTGTCTTGCAAGTCTCACCGATGCTGATGAAAAGCAGTATGTGCTCAAGCACATCAAGGCAGGACTATCCTTGGGGGTGGAAGAAGTCATTTTAACAGTCCACGGTATTGGTGAGGAGGATCAAGGCGGCTGTGGAGGCTACCGCCTTGCAGGTTTTCCGCAGGAGGAAAAAACGCTCGAAGCGTGTAACGAGTTTTTGGCCGAAGAGCTCAAACAGGCGGAAGCAACGCTTCGTAAAGCAGGAGTTCAGGTTCCTATTCGTTTATTTATCGTCACATTCGCAAAAGACGGTACGAACCTTCTTAACGAAGTGACTTCCGAACAAACGTTCAAAGCTTCGGATTCTGCTCTCGTCGCGTAACTTCTGAAAAAATAAACCTCATACCCGGCTCTCTATGGGCCGGGTATTTATATATAGAGCAGTACCGATACATAACCATATACCACTGAGTAGATATCCTCCTGCAATATCAGTAGGGAAATGCATCCCTAGGTAGAGTCTACTGAAACCAATAAGTAAAATGATACACGTACCGATGATGGTGGCGAGTATCTTTTGCCATCTATGAGGTAATAATACCCATGCGAGAAAAACAAGGTAGCCGTACAACGCCATACTTGCGGTTGCATGACCGCTTGGATAAGAGAATGATGTATCTATAGATACAGGTAATGGCGGCAGTGGCCGCGGTCGAGCAATCAGTAGTTTCAGAAGATAATCACTGAGTCCCGCACCGCCGAGTGTAACAATAAAACTAATGAGCAAATCTCGTTTTTTGAAAACTAACAATAGAAGTGCAATTAATGCCGCAAGACCGGGTACGATGAATATACTTCCAAACAGGGTAATTATTGAGAATAGAAACACTCCTCCAGCAGTTCTAATTGCATAGAGCTGTAAATCAACCATTTGATCAAATGCACTGGTTATATGTATGAGAACTGCTCCAGTAAGTACTACAAATGCTCCAATGAGTACACGCCCTATACTTCTACGAGTAGGATTCATAGTTATGTATACTATACCCATGCAACCTGATCACCAACACACTGAGGAGAACTGGCGTAGAGAATTAACACCAGAGCAATATCATATACTGCGTGAAAAGGGAACTGAACCTCCATTTTCAGGAGCGCTTTTACATGAGGAACGTACAGGAACATATCATTGTGCTGCTTGTAATGCAGCACTCTTTTCTTCGGACGCAAAGTTTGATTCTGGAACTGGATGGCCAAGTTTCGATCAGGCCCTTCCTGGTGCGGTGAAGGCACGAGACGATTCTTCATATGGTATGCATCGTACTGAGATTATCTGTACCAGCTGTGGTTCGCATATAGGTCACCTATTTTCTGATGGTCCCACAAAAACAGGTATGCGGTACTGTACGAACTCAACGTGTCTTTCGTTTGATACCCGTACAGAAATGCGTTAGGCTACCTAATAGCACGACCGCGTGCATTTTCTTTTTTGTATGGATATTCGCAACATTGCCATCATCGCACACGTGGACCACGGTAAGACGACGCTTACTGATGCTCTCCTGCGCCAAACAGGCGCAGCAGGGGAGGGGGTATCCATGGATTCCAATGACTTGGAGAGAGAGCGCGGTATTACTATATACGCAAAAAATGCAGCCGTCATATATAAAGGAACAAAGATCAACATTGTTGATACGCCCGGCCATGCCGATTTCGGATCGGAAGTGGAGCGAGTGCTCCGCTCTATTGATTCAGTGCTGTTGGTGGTGGATGCGCAGGAAGGTCCCATGCCGCAGACTCGATTCGTGCTTAAAAAGTCGCTAGAGCTCGGACTCAAACCTATTGTAGTCATCAATAAAATAGACAAACCGGCTGCCGATCCTGCGGCGTGCGAGGAGGCAGTACTGGAATTATTTTTGGAATTAGGGGCAAATGATGCACAGGCAAATTTCCCCGTCGTGTACGCCATTGGCAGAGAGGGTATCGCCAAACGCGCACTCACGGACGAATCGCACGATCTTACGCCGCTGTTGGAGGCAATCTTGGAATATGTACCGGCAGCATCAGCGTCCGGAACAGCACTACGCGCGCAGCCTTTTAATCTGGGGTATGACAATTTTTTAGGACGCCTTGCGGTGGTGCGCGTCTACGCGGGTACGCTCACGCCTGGTAGTACGGTATATGTGAAAAAAACTGATGGAACCGTACATACGGGAAAAATTACTAAACTGTTTACCTTTCTTGGTCTTAACCGAGTAGAAGCTTCTATAGTAGAACCAGGGGATATTGCACTAGTTGCGGGACTTCCTGATATTTTTATTGGCGACACTATTACGGATGGACCGGATGTCGATCCACTTCCCACCATTTCCATTGATGAGCCGACCATCACCTTGCGCTTTTTGGTGAATAATTCCCCCTTTGCAGGCCGAGAAGGAAAATTTGTTACTTCTCGTCAGATTAAAGAGCGTCTTGAACGGGAGTTGGAAGTAAATGTCGGACTCAAAGTCTTGTTTGGAGATGATGCGTGCACCGTCTCTGGACGGGGAGAGTTACATATCGCCGTTCTTCTCGAAAATATGCGACGTGAAGGATATGAACTGCAGGTATCCCAGCCGCAAGTTATTTTCCATGAGGTGGATGGCGTGAAACAAGAACCGTTTGAAGAGGTCATCATTGATATTCCTACAGAATACCAGGGAGCAGTCATAGAACGGCTCGGTGCACGCAAATGTCTACTGAGCGCGGTGCAAACACACAATACTTCCGTGCGTCTCATATTTGAAGGACCAACGAGAGGATTGCTTGGATACCGCTCACAATTCGTACTTGATACCAAGGGCGAAGGCATCTTCTCTTCGCGGTTTGTGGGATTTCGCCCGTATGCCGGAGAATTGTCACGTCGGACAGTTGGATCCATGGCTTCCATGGTGACTGGAAAAGCGCTCGGGTATGCCCTATGGAATCTGCAATCCCGTGGCGTGCTCTATATCGGTCCAGGTACGGAAGTATATGAAGGGATGGTTATCGGCAATACTTCCAAGGGCGAAGAAATGGCGGTGAATCCGACAAAAGGGAAGCAACTCACCAATATGCGCGCATCCGGCTCGGACGAGGCAATCGTACTGACGCCCCCGTATCAGCTTACGATCGAAAGAGGACTTGAAATTATGAATGAAGACGAATATCTAGAAATTACTCCTCTCAGCGTACGCTTGCGCAAGCAGCATTTGACCGAATTGGAACGTGCGAAAGCGAGACGCACTGCTTGAACAAATAGGTATACTGACAGTATGAATATATGGGTGTGGTGTAAACGCATTGCGATAGGAGCAATGCTCCTGACGGGCATATTTGCCGCGATTTCAAGTGCTATTCCGCTCGTGCTACGCGCTGCTATGAATCCGTACATATATTTTTCTGCTGCCGCGCTGCCGCATGCGCAAGCAGCACTCGTGTTGGGCGCATCAGTTGCAGATAACAAATTCTTGTCACCCATTCTTATGGCGCGAGCGGATGGAGCAATCGCGCTCTACAAGTCTCATATCGTATCCAAGATTCTGGTAAGCGGAGACAATGCGACCGTGTCGTATAACGAAGTATCCCCGGTGCGACGCTATCTATTGGCACAAGGCGTCGCACCGGAAGATATTTTTCTTGACCATGCAGGATTTGATACTTACAGCAGTATGTACCGGGCGCAGCATGTGTTCGGCGTGACATCCCTCATCATTGTGTCGCAAAGCTTCCATCTTCCGCGAGCTCTCTTTCTCGCTCGTTCATTCGGCATTGCCTCCTATGGACTGGTGGTCCCTGGCGGAGGGTTCATCAATGCGCTGCGGGAAATTCCTGCAGCGGATAAGGCGGTGTATGACGTGTTCATCCATCGAATACCCGAATTCCCAGGACCTTCTATACCTATCACGGGAAACGGGGAAGTTACCTGGCCGTAAGCGAATATAGTATACTGGAATCACTTCTCATTGATTATTCATTAGTTTATTTTTTCTATGTCAGCAGGAACGAAATGGTTTATTGCTCTCGTCGTCCTTATTGCAGCCGGTGTAGTTGCGTGGCATACAGGTATATTCTCAAACTTATTTCCTCGACCTTCGCAGCAAACGCTTTCCACTAACACTGCTCCGCAGCAGGCAACTTCTACGCAGCCGCAGAACACTACTGGCCTGCCTACCAATTCACAAGATACCTCGAACGCGGCACTGCAGCAGGATACTGCAGCGCTTGATGCACAGATGCAAGGACTTACCAGTGATTCCGCATCTGTAGATCAAGCCTTCAATGATCAGTCGATTCAACAATCATATTAATTCGTAATCTGATATACATATGAAACAGCTACCATTCATTACTGCACTGCTTCTGCTTTCAGGATTGCTTCCCAGTTTTGCATTTGCGCAAACCACCCCTTCAACCGTATCAACCCATACCAGTGCCCAGATTGCACGGGCGCAAGCACGGGCAAACCAGGAAATTACCCGACGAATCACGGCGCTCAACAGTCTGTCGAGCAGAATTCAAAGCATGACGCGGGTCAGCGACACGCTCAGGCAGGCACTTGAAGGCAATGTTCAGAACCAAGTGCAACTGCTCACGACATTGCAATCAAAAATTGCCGCTGATACCGATGTAGCCACCCTAAAGGCGGATGTGCAATCCATCGTGCAATCGTATCGAATTTATATGCTGGTCCTTCCACAAGGAAGGATTTCCGCAGAAGCGGATCGCATCGCGACTATCACTGCCATGATGCAGGGAATTGGTAATAAGCTGCAGGCACGTCTGCAGACAGCAAGTCAGGGTGGTGCAGATATTTCCGCACCGACATCGCTTCTTACCGATCTAGGTGCAAAAATCGTAGATGCACAAAACCAAGCGCAAGCGGCGATCAACACCATTGCGCCATTGGCGCCGGATAACGGAAACAAAACAATACTCGCGCAAAACACCACTGCGCTGCAAGAAGCTCGCGCAGATCTCAAGACGGCACGCACTGATTTAGTTGCGGGTCGGCAAGATATCGCCGGTATACTCAAGTTCCTTGCGAGTGTGCACACCTCTGCGAGTGCATCTTCAACAACAGCACAGCAGTAATCTGGCATGCAAGAACAGCTTGATCGTATAGAAAAGAAGCTCGCTGATCTGGAAGGGGAAATCGGTGCAGTGTATGCATCTTCCGAAAAAATGCGGAAATATTTCCTGTGGACGCTCATCATAACCGTCGCGGTTATCGTGATCCCCCTGGTTCTGTTGCCACTATTCTTACCGGCTTTTTTCCAGTCACAAGGGGTGGGAATAAGCGGTCTCTAAGAGTTGTAAAATATCTTGAATTTTCTTCATACTGTGGTATGGTACGTCCTAGATTTGGGCCTTCCTCCTCTATTTATTAGCATATTACAAGGATATTTTACCTATGACAGCAACATTTCTTCGCGCTCTCGGAGCGCTTCTGGGCGGCGTAGCGCTTCTTACTATGCCAGCCTTGGTTTCAGCACAAACCTGCACGTTCGGCGCCTGTGGTACCGGTACGCTTTTTGTGTACGTACAAGTGCTTAACCAGTACGGCACTCCTACTGCCGCTCCTGGAAACTTCACTGTGCAGATCACCGGACAGAATCCTTCTCCGGCGTCATTCCCAGGCTCTCAAAGCGGTACTACTGTCTCGCTCTCTGGAGGAAGCGCCTATACCGTGAGTGTTCCACAAACGCTCGGTTATACCCCTTCATATTCGCAAGGTTGCACCGGAACCCTCTATGGCGGTCAGCAGGCAACTTGCGTTATCACTATGAGCAGCACTCCTGGTTTCTATCCGCCCCAGCCATATCCGTATCCGTACACTCCTTCGGTGCTTTCCTGCGCACCGGCATATCAAAGTGTTCCCGCAGGACAAACGGCAACCTTTACCGCGCAAGGAGGCACAGCAACATACAACTGGACTACCGCAAACAATACTTATTTAGGTGTTGGTTCCATCCTTAACACCACCTTGCAAAATGCAGGCGTGCAAACTGTTACCGTAACGAGCGGTTCGCAGACTGCGACCTGCACCGTCAATGTAACTGCACCGAGCAATGGCCCGATCGTCTATCCAGGCATGCCTGGGTTTACTCCGCTTATTACCACCAATTACATTCCAGGCCTTCCGAATACGGGATTTACTCCACTGACGAGCGCCGGCATTGCATTCGGTGCGGTCGTGCTCATCGGCGGCGGCATCTTCTTCTACCCGTATGTCAGAAAAGCATTCCGCATTGTCACCCGCTAGCGCATTTTCTAGAGATGCATTTGCAGAGTATTTCCGTCTTCTGTGCATCACTGTCGGTACGCTGGTTATTTTGACCGGAGCGGCAAGTGCCGTTTCGCTCTTTGCCCGTGCAGCACTTGGATCTGATGCACTCTTTCTTGCGTTTGCTCCTGTTGCTGCAGTGCCGGCTGCTCCTGTTATCACACCGCTCACCGGTACCACTACTCCCATTGTTCCGGCTACACTTGTCATTCCGGCAATCGGCGTACATGCAAACGTGGAACAGGTGGGTACTAATGCAAAAGGGAATCTGGGTACGCCGCATACGTTCGGTGATGTTGCCTGGTACCTGCTCGGTCCCAAGCCGGGCGATCCGGGTAATGCAATTATTGATGGCCATGTAAATAACGCGCTTACCACCGCCGGGGTATTTGAACATCTCGCCGATCTCAAAGCGGGAGATACGATACAGGTCTCTGATAGCACTGGTCATACGCTTACCTATGCCGTTACCCGTGTAGAAGACTATAGTGAGACCAACGCACCGCTTCAAACCATCTTTTCTAACTCTGGTCCTTCGCAGCTCATACTTATTACCTGTGACGGACAGTGGCTTAACAGTGCGCACTCGTTCAACGAACGGCTTGTGGTATACGCATCCCTGGTTCGTTCGTAAGTTGCATAATTCCGCTTGGATGATACCATCAGAACGTTCGGGTAAGTTCTCCAGTGTGCCTGTGTAAGGCTTGGGAGGGTCGCCTTACTCTAACGAGATACCAGTTTGTTTTCTCGCATTTATGGCACAAAAGTTGTTCGTGGGTGGTCTTCCGTACCGCACCACGGGGGATGAGCTTCGTGATGCATTCGCTCAGGCGGGTGAAGTCGCGTCGGCATCCATTGTGACTGATCGCGAGACCGGTCGCTCACGAGGTTTCGGCTTCGTTGAGATGGCAGATGCAGCCGGAGCTCAGAATGCTATTTCCATGTGGAATGGCAAGGAGTTCGGCGGTCGCACGCTCACGGTCTCTGAAGCACGTCCAAAGGCATAAGGCTTTGGATCACAGCAAAACACTCCTCCAGGAATTCCTGGAGGAGTGTTTTGTATTAGGGTACGATGACACTATGTCGCTCGAACGTCTCGTTGATACGGTATGGAACTACTACATCAAAGAAGGACGTTCGCACCTTCTTTGGCGTCGTACGCACGATCCATATCGGATTCTGGTATCTGAGTTCATGCTGCAGCAAACCCAAGTGTCCCGTGTGGAGGAAAAGTATCGACAGTTTCTCAAGCGTTTCCCGACGGTGCGTACGCTTGCATCCGCATCGCTTGCTGAGGTGTTGGGCATGTGGCAGGGCCTTGGGTACAATCGACGGGCAAAATTTTTGCACCAGACTGCCAAACTCGTAGTAAAAGCATATAACGGAACAATTCCAAACGATCCGGAAACAATTGAAACCCTTCCAGGAATTGGACCGTATACTGCTCGAGCGATTGCCATTTTTGCGTTTAATCGGCCGGAAGTATGCATTGAAACGAATATCCGTACGGTATTCACGCATTTTTGTTTTCCACGTGCCATGAATATTTCTGACACTATGTTGTTGCCTCGTATTGAAAAGGCGCTTCAGATTGCGCTAGAAAAAGGGTATGCTCCACGGGCATGGTACGGCGCGCTTATGGATTACGGCGTGTATCTGAAAGGAAACGGTGTACGCATCAACCACAAAAGCGCTCATTACAAAAAACAATCTGCTTTTAAAGGATCAGGCCGAGAACTGCGCGGAGCTATCCTGCGCGAATTATTGCGTGCTCCGGCGACTACACCCTCGCTCGCGAAAATACTCATGCGCACTACATCAGAAGTGCAAGCGCAGCTTGTAGCATTGCAGAGAGAAGGAATGGTGGAAAGCAGAGGGAGGCGATTTTTAGTGGTGAGTGCTTAATCCTGGACAAAACTCTAGGTAAGTTGGATAATGAAGCTAGAGTGAACCTCTAGAAAGGAAAAGGTCCATGGCAGGATTAATGGTGTTTAAAAATCTTGTTGAGGCGCTTCGTGCTGGTTATCAGGTATACGATCGTACTCCGAACGGATACCTTGTTCGTACACGCACCAGTGCAGGATGGGCAATAGCACTTGTCGAATGCAAGTAATCTTTTTCAGTACCAGACCTCTTGAAACAATCTACCAAAATAGGTGTTTCAAGAGGTCTTTGTTGTATTTGTTATCTGTTTTTGAATAGCAGTAACTACTTCATCCCATGCGCGTACTCGTGTTATATGTTTGTTACTAATGAGCGTTTGATTCCATGGAGCATTAAAGAGTAATACAGGAATACCACGCTCAGCGATAAGACGAGTATGATTTAATGAATCATCTATAAAGAGATTGATACCGAGCATGTTGCATATCTCTGCCTTAGAACGCTTTGAAACAGGATGTGGTGAATGGTGGTTGGTAAAATGAATTGAAGTAAAGGTATGCGGAAAGTGTTCTGTTAGCCATTGTTCAGTACGCTCTCGCATATGTTCTGAACGTGCTGTAATGATATGCAGCTCATGGTCTTTTTTAAGCTGCGCAACTCCCATTTGCGCCCCGGAAAGGGGAGCGGCACGCATGTGTTCAGGGGAGTAATAGAACGCATCGACACGCTCCAGTATTTCTTCACGGCTGCAGCCGCATACCTCCTCCATGGTCATAGTGAAAAAATCCTGTTTTGAGAGAGTGCTTCCGTAGGTCGCATTGTGATACAGGCAAAATGCGGTTACAAAATCCATAAGCACATCATCAAAATCAACTCCGATCAGCATAACCCTACTATACAAAAGAAAACCGCCTCGAGCAGTCGAGGCGGTACATTTATGTTTCTATAAAGCATTTGTGCAGAAAAGGACAGTGTTCGCTCTTGGGATCAGGAGGATTAAAACAGATTTGTACCCGCAATTCTCTTTTTTCCTCGCTTGTCACCTTAATAAAGGCGCATTCATCCGTTACTGCGAAGTGTTCAAGGGTAAGGTGTGCTGGTGGTTCCAATAGCTCAACGTTTTTTACCCTGCCGATGCGAGGAATAAATTGGAGTTCGGCTAGGAAGCATCCTGCACCAGGTAAAGCGGAACTGACAGTCAGACGTACATCAAACTCAAGCGGCCCAGCTGCTTTATCGGGGATAATCCTGCAAGGGATCTCAACGAGCAATACGCGGATTGCGAACGTTTGCGGGTAACCCTCTTCATGTTCAGGATCTACAGACCAGTGCTTGAGTAGTTTATCGAGCATTCCAACACGGTTGTATGTCAGTTCGATGTTGGCAAAATCTTCTTCTCCTAGAACTTGCTTAGCAGCTCTAGAATCAGGCAATCTCACCGTGCTCCCACCGAATTTCATGAGTTCCCATTTCTCCTTAGGTAGATTCCAAAGTAACGATCCAAAAATAATCTAGCATAAATTATATTTTATGTCAATGTTTTCCTGATGAAGGAATAGCAATTTGCAGGTGTATCATAAAAGGGGTGATTATTGATTAATCTTTGTATATGGCATTAACATATTTTCTTGCTCAAGTTATCGGATACTATTTCATTGCTGTGGCGTTGGTGCTTTTGTTCCGTAAGGATATGTTTATCGGCGCGGTTCAAGAAGTGTATAAGAGCCGATCCTTTACGCTTGTTGGGGGATTAACCGCTCTGCTCTTGGGATTACTGATGGTGCTCTCTCACAATTATTGGAACGCTGGACATTTGGCCTTGGTCGTCACTGTTATAGGATGGCTCGCACTCATTAAAGGACTCGTGTTGTTATTTGCTCCCCAAGCACTGTCGAGAGCGGTGCATATGTGGCGTATCGCACAGCTTTCATATTTGTATGTGATTATCTTTCTCATTATCGGTATATATCTGGTGCATGGCGGTACGACTCATTTGGGTATTCTGGGATAAGGATACTAAATTGCTTTACTGAAAAAGAAAAAAGCCACCCGAGGGGTGGCTTTTGCATGAGCTGGAGGTGTTCTCCAGAAAAGATTTCCCGGAACCTTTTTGTGGCCGTCCGGTATGAAACCGAATCCGAAGAGGAACACCTCCAGCTGCTTGCTTTCTACCAGGTGATGGTCTCATCGACCAAAATCCCATGGCAGTGCAAGAGATAATAACGGATAAGCCCTGCTTGTCAATTTAGAGACCAAGAATGACAGGAATGACAATCGGACGCTTGTTGGTCTTTTCGAATAGAAAACGTGCCACTGCGTCGGTTACATTGTTTTTCACATAATCAAAATTTACCGGTCGCATGCCCTTGGTGGTATCTTCAATGGTTTTCTTGATGATGATGCGTGTCTGCTGGAGTAGCTCTTGTGATTCTCTGAGATAGATAAAACCTCGGGAAATAATATCGGGACTCTTGCGCAGTCGTCCTGTCTGCGGATTTACGGTAGCAATAATGACGAACATGCCTTCTTGGGCGAGTACGGTTCGGTCGCGAATTACTGCTTCCTGAATATCTCCAATCGAGAATCCATCCACCAAACGCAATCCAGAAGGAGCGCGTTCACCACGCCGGCTTATTTTTGTTCCTTCATCAGTGATTTCGATGATTGCTCCGTTGTCTGGAACGATAATTTCATCTTCTGCGCGGCCGCACGCTTTAGCGATATCGGCATGCACCCGCAGCATGTAGTGATATCCGTGCATAGGCATGAAGAACCGCGGATTAATCTTTTGGTGTATCCAGAACGTCTCATCCCGGTTGGCATGGCCCGAGGAGTGTACATCCATGGTGTCGCGGTGAATGATACGCGCTCCTTGGCGACTCAGATTGTCTTTGAGTTTCTGCACTGCGCGTTCGTTCCCAGGCACAATGGAAGAGGAGAGTACCACAGTGTCATTCTTATGAATCTTGATGTATTTATGCGTTTTGACGGCAATGCGCATAAGAGCAGCGAATTCGTCTCCCTGTGCGCCGGTTGCCAGGATCACAATCTGTCGATCGGGAAGAGAGTCGAGCTGTTCCGGAGAGATGAACGTTTTTTCATTGACCTTGAGCATGCCGAGCTGTTTAACGATCTCGATGTTTATTTTCATGCTCCGTCCTTCCACGAGAATCTTTTTTCCGTGGCGTTCGCAGCTCTCAATAATTTTCATGATGCGCTCGAGCTGTGAAGAGAATGTGCCGATGATAAGTCTGCCGGTTGCGGAGGCGATGATCTCGTCCATATTTTTTTCGACGAGCCGCTCTGGAAGAGAAAAACCAGGTTTTTCAACGTTCGTTGAATCAGCACCCAGAAAAAGCACTTTTTTATCTTTGAAATAGCCAAATTCTTTCTCTTCTTTTTCAGTAGGAATACCATTAACATGATCAAGTTTGAGGTCTCCGGTGAATACCACTAATCCGTAGGGTGTTTCGATGACTATGCCCATAGAGTCAGGAATCGTGTGTGTTACGGAAAAGAAGCTTACACGCAAGTCTCCGGCGCGTACCGTCTCCTCTTTCTCTACTTCATGGATGGTTAGTTGCTTCAGGTGTGGAAATTCGTCCTGTCGTTTGCGAATCATCACCGCGGTGAGCCGACGGGTGTAGATAGGCGGGTATCCGATACGGTCAATGACGTAAGGAATGCCGCCGATATGGTCGAGGTGACCGTGGGTGATACAGACCGCACGAATTTTTTCTTTACGGTCTTCAAGATATTTGGTGTTGGGGAGAATGTAATCAATGCCGGGCGTTGAATCATCTTGGAACTGAAAACCGCAATCGATAATCACAATGTCATTGCCGAATTCGACGGCAGTCATGTTTCTGCCAATCTCTTCAACGCCACCAAGAGGAATGATGCGGACTATACCCGGTTCAATCGGCGGAATCGGTTTTTCTTCTCCGTTACCATTTGCTTCTGCCGGGCGTTCATTGAGTTCTCGAGGCGGATGCGGCTGATGCGGTTTTGGTCCGTGTCGGCGCAATGGGGAACGTTTTGCTCGAAATGGTTTTTCTCCCGGTCGCTGTTTGCCATGATACGGTCGGGTATGTCCGCCAAAACGGCGGCGCGGTCCGGAAGCTGGTTTTTTCTGATCCATAAAAACTGAAAAATTAGTATGTATTAGCGATTAGTACTGTTTGTTTGCATGTGGTGCAAAAATGGGCCACACGTGATCGGTCAGGCGATACCATCCTGCTACGCTGAGGAATCGATCACTCGGCATTTCAATGCTGCCAAGTTGTAGCCCTTGCACGTCGTTGGGTACACTATACACGAAATCGGGCGTATAGAGAAATAGGGCGGGGATATCGTTCTGCAATTGTGTTTGTAGCTGCTGCTCCAGTTGCAGTTGTATTTGCAGATCACTGGTCTGTCGCAATTGCGTAAGAATCTTATCCGCAGTCGGATTTGCATACATGGCTATGTTGAGTCCGGGATCATTGCGTTCCGTCGAACTCCAATAGGCGTAGAGATCCGGTTCGCGTCCGATGATTTCTCCAAAAAGCAGCGCATCATATGCACGCGGTCGAATCACGTTTTGAGCAAGGTCTCCCTGATTGAACACTTGTACTGACACCTGGGCACCTAGCGTACTCCAGGTACTGCTCAAATACTGTGCGGCAGCGCGCAATTCAGGCGTATCTCCTGTTGCCAGTGAGAAGGAGAGCGTTTGTGTTTTTGCATGTTTTCCAGAACCGCTGGTTTTTTGCAGTATGCCGTTCGGACCCGGTTGCCATCCGTCTTTCGCAAGGAGTGTCTGAGCGGCGGCAAGGGTAGTCGTGGAGAAGGTACTGGTATCTACATCGCTTGGCAGCGGACCGTTAATCGCCACTCCATATCCTTTCAAGACCTGTGTTATCAAATCTTTTTTGTTAATGACCATAGAAAGTGCTTCGCGTACCGTTTTGTCTTGGAGTACCGGCGCATGTGCTTGATTGAAAAATACTCCGTAGATGCGGTTGAGTGGTGCGGATACCACGGGCGCATTGCCGATTTTCGAAAGATTTTCAGGAGAAAGCCCTCCGGCAGCATTGATGGCGCCGGTGCGCAGCGCCGCTTCGACCGCGGATTCGCTTGGATAGAAAGAGAAGGTGATAGAAGAGAGATATGGCCGTCCAAGTGCATAGTAATTGGACGCGCTGAGTGTATATGCCGTTGGTACGCCATCAGCACCGCGGCTGATGCTGCTCACGGTAAACGGTCCTGAACCGATTGGATTAATGTTGAGAGTGCTGAAAGGAAAATCTTGATCGCTCACATTCGCCCATAGGTGTTCCGGCAGAATACCCATGGTGAGGTTGTCGATGAACGGTGCGTATGGCTGTTTGAGAGTGAACTGCACGGTTCGCTCGTCTATTTTCTGCACTGTGACACCGGCCCAGTTTGCCTGCAATGGACTTTTGAGCGCCGAATCCTGTGTTTTTTGAATAGTGAATATGACATCGTCGGCAGTAACCGGGGTGCCATCGCTGAAGACATCGTTGGGACGCAGCGTTACGGTATAGGTAAGACCGTCAGGAGAAACGGTGTACGACTGCGCCAGGTCGGGAACATACGTACCGCTTGGTGTGGCGCGCAGCAATCCTGAGTAAACCAAGGAGGTCAAATCATGATCAGAATCTGAGATGGCGAGCACGGGATTGATAAACCGTGGCGCGCCGATCACTCCTTCTGTCAGAGAGCTGCCGTATGCAGGAATGGTCACCAAGGTTGCCTGATCGGCAAAGTAGAGCAGAAGTAGAGAACTGAGAATGCATAGTCCTGCAAAGACACCAAACAGAAAACGGCCGCCGAGCGAAAAGGATCGGAGAGTGTCTTCTACAACACTAGTAAAAAAGAGATGAATCGGCCGATAGACCGTGCGCCAAAGATTACGCATGTACAGAGAGTATGAAGGTTAGTGGATGATGAGCGCTACGAATGATGACGCAGCGAAGAGTACTCCCACCACGATGGTGGCGTATAGGAGCTGTTTCTCAAGTCCGCGACGAGTATGGTATGCCGCGCTGAAGTTGTCTCCGCCGAGCGCGCCGCCGAGCGATGCTCCCGTCTGTTGCAGCAGCACGCAGACGATGAGTATCACGGCTAGCACTACTTGTATGTACGGGAGTATCCCGCCCAAGGTCATTGCCGGTTACTTTAGCATAGGACAGACTCCAGTGCAAAAGAGAAAGGGCGCCTCATCGAGGCGCCCGAAGGGTGTTGAGCAGGAGACTGTGCAAGACAGGATTCCTGCAAATGCTGTCAGTAGATGAAAAATCGCTTATTTGCGGGTGAGGGACGAATGCTGCACGCGCGTGTCCTTTCCGGCACTGTGCTGCATGGTGTTTTGGTTGCGGTGTTCCTCGCGCACGCTGCTCGTCTGCGGCGTCTTCTCGGCGTTCATCTATTGTTTTGTCTCCCAATGTAAAGAACGAAAAAGCACCCTCGAGTCGTCTGAGCCGAAAAACAGGTTCCTCAGAGAGGAACCATCTCAAACGATCGAGAATGCTCTGAAAAGATACCTTTCTACATTTTTTCTGTCAACTTGGTATAGTGCCTCACAGACGTTTCATCTACAGCAGAAGGAGGTTTGCTCAATGAAGTCCCTACATCCCGATTTATCGGCGGTTTCATCCGCTTCTGCTGCGGAACAGATGCGGCAATGCGGATATCTCGAAGTTCCGATCAATGGAAAAAATCTGTGCTTTCACAAAAACCGGGCGCTCAGCCAATTCAGTCAACTTATTGCTGACCCGGAGCGCGACAAGTTTATCTATCGAGGAACCGATGAAGACTACGACATTGGCTTCTATGATCGAAATGGGGAAGCAAAAGAAACACTCACGCCGCAGGAACAGGCTGAACATCGCAATCAGTATGATCGGAAAGAATACTTCCATGCTGATGCGGACACATATCAGCTGCTTAAACGGCAGGGCGCTCCCGTGGAGCGCTACCCCGGACTGTTTCAAGCATGTCGGCAGTTCAACATCCAAGCATCCAGTATCGCCAAAGTACTTGCCCAAACGCTGGATCACGGTTCAGACGGAGCCTATCCCGGTTCATTCCGTCAGAAGATTGAAGATCCGCGCAGCCGGGTGGTAACGCGTATCATGCGGTATAAGCCGCAAGAAGAAGGAGTCTTCATTGCGGCACTGCACCGCGATAAGGCAGCAGTGACTGTGCATTGGTTTTCGACACACGCGGGACTCGTCTTTTATGATGCACAGGCGCAACCAGTGGTGCTTCAGGACACTGATCCAAACACCGCGCTCGTGTTTCTGGGAAGAAAGGCGTGGGCGGCGATGCGCGGCACATACGGGAAGGGAAGTGTGCATGGCGCCCACAATGCCGTTGCCTTGCAGGGCAGAGAACATCGGTTTGTTATCGTGACGTTCGTACACTGCTTCTTGGACGACGATGACAAAGCATGGGCTTCAGCACATGAAGGAGACATCAAGATTCGTGATGCTGAATTTCCTTCACTCAACTAATAATAAAAGCCTCTCCGTCATACGGAGAGGCTTTCTTTTATCGTTGTTTTTGTTTGGGAGAAGTTCTACGGCTGCGCGTAGCGCGTGCTTGCTTGACGCGGGCAAAATCATCGAGCGCTTCTTGGAATTCAGTGAACGGTTTACCCGTACGCACCAGTTCCTGTTTTGCCCTTTCGCATTGTTCCTCAGTCAATTTGATCGATGCTGTTTCTGTTCCTTGATACTGAAACAGTGCTTTTGTAGCGTCACGATCAAGTCCATGGTAGGTCATGGGTTCCGCACCTTTTATCAATCTGCCCATTGCTTTCTCCTTCAGAAAGAACGTTTCTTCATAATCCAACCATATGTTCTTCAAATAACAAGGTAATGCTTGACTGCGTACGAAAAAAGCTTTATGTTTCTTTCTCATACGCTCTTTGTTGTAGGAGAAACGATGCAGATTGATCTGGAGAAGCCTCTTATCTATGTCATCCATAACAGTCCGGAGGACAGCATTATCGGTCATGTGTCTTCTGTGCCGCAGCGATGCAAGCAGAAAAAGCATTTTCGGCCCTTTCTCGCGCAGTTATGCAGCGAGAAACTGGGCATACCCATTCATGACATCCACGTATCATTCCAAGAAGGCGGGGTGTTTGTAGAGCTTCGTGAGCTCTCCAATATTCGCATGCATCAGCTTCGGGATACTATCCATTACAAAGGACTCAAGGCGGCGCAACAGAATCCGCTTCTCGTGAACGCATCGCACTTTCCGGCATTTGTACTTCAGCTCAGTCGCAATCTCTCTGCCGTTCTCTCCGCAAAATTCCGCGGTATGGAAACTAATAGCATCATCAAGATCGCATAAACAACAAAACGGCACCTTCTGGTGCCGTTTTACTTTGACTATAAAAAAAGAAAAAACCGCTTGATGATCGTCAAGCGGTATTCATTATTACTCCCAATGCCTTCAACTTGGCGATCGAGTGTTCAGTTTTTTTCAAATAGTTCTGTTTATACGGCGGACGTATTTTCATTTCTTCCATATCTCTCTTATCCCTCTCGAAGTCCTCATCTGCGTCGTTGATAAGAACTGAAAGGTGACCCGTTTCCTCTTTGATGGGTTCAAAGTGCTCATCGAAGAATGTCACCGTTTCTCCAAGAGAGATTTTGCTGCATCGATACGGTTCATACCGTACGGCGGCATCGATACGAATTTTATGCACTAGCACCCTCACATTTCCAGAAACGGGTGATTGTGTGACCATGATCCGATAAAAGTGCTCCACATCTTCAGCAATATAAAGATGGCCAAAGAATTGCACACCACTATCCATCCTCTTTCTCCTTCTTTTCGCCGAATTGTTCTTACAACACGATACAGTAATTTAGTCAATTAGTCAAGAAAACCATTGTAATAAAAGCTCTTTTTTCTTGACAATACCTTGTTTCATTCACTATACTTTCCTCGAATCGTGTGCATTTCCTAGGGTTTTTGTAGCATTGCACAGCAATTATTGAATAGTTAATTTGTCACTTTTTCACTATGAAGCATACAAGCCAGGCTAAGAAAAATACGAACGCAAAGGTATCCGGGCTCGGTATTGTGCCGCTGGGCGATCGCATTGTGGTCAAACCGCTTTCATCGGAAGAACTGCACAAAGCAACTTCTTTCGGCATCCTTATTCCCGATTCCGCGAAAGAGAAACCGGAGCAGGGAACGGTAGTTGCCGTCGGTTCAGGTAAGCGATCAGAACAAGGAGAACTCATTCCTGTGGGCATTACCGTAGGTCAGAAAGTGCTGTTCTCAAAATATGGCTACGATGAAGTGAAAGTAAACGGCACTGAATACTACATTGTGAATGAAAATAACGTATTAGCAGTTCTTAACTAAATTTTTCTGTATGGCAAAACAAATTCTTTTTAAAGAAGAAGCACGTCGCGCTCTCAAAAAAGGCGTTGATAAGTCGGCACAAGCGGTGAAAGTGACGCTTGGTCCTCGCGGTCGCAATGTAGCGCTTGATAAAGGATACGGCGGCCCGACGATAACCAACGACGGCGTCTCGATCGCAAAGGAAATCTCCTTGCGGGATAAATTTGAGAACATGGGCGCGGAAATTGTGAAAGAAGTGGCTACCAAGACCAATGATACTGCCGGAGACGGTACGACTACTTCAGTAGTGCTCGTTCACGCGCTTATCGAAGAGGGAATGAAGCACACGGAAGTTGGATTGAGCGCTATGGGCGTACGAGCGGGCATCGAACAGGCAACCGCTGAAGCAGTGCTCGCACTCAAAGGCCTTGCGAAGAAAATTCAAAATGATGATGAAGTGCGCCAGGTGGCCACTATTTCTGCTGAATCAGAGCAAATCGGCACCATCATCGCTGACACTATTAGTGAGGTAGGAAAAGATGGCGTAGTAACCGTCGAAGAATCGCAATCGCTTGGCATTGAAAAGGAAGTGGTAGAAGGACTTGAATTTGATCGCGGATATATCTCGCCTTACATGCTCACGAATACCGAGCGCATGGAAGCCAGTTACAAGGATCCGCTTATCTTGATTACCGACAAGAAAATCTCCTCGGTACAAGAAGTGCTTCCAATCCTCGAAAAAGTAGCGCAGGCAGGAAAGAAGGATCTGGTAGTCATTGCAGAAGATGTGGACGGCGAAGCGCTCACCACCTTCGTACTCAATAAACTGCGCGGCACGTTCAATGTGCTCGCCATCAAAGCGCCGGGATACGGCGATCGCAAGAAGGAAATGCTCCAGGATATCGCTATCATGACCGGCGGCCAGGTGATTTCAGAAGAAGTCGGTATCAAATTCGAGAACGCAACGCTTGCCATGCTCGGCCGCGCTTCCAAAGTGATCTCCAAGAAGGATTCCACGATCATCGTCGGCGGCAAAGGCGCTAAGAAAGAGATTGAGAATCGCGTTGCACAAATCCGTGCACAGATTGAGAATACGACATCTAAATTTGATAAGGAGAAATTCGAGGAACGCTTGGCAAAACTCACCGGCGGCGTAGCGGTCATCCGAGTGGGTGCGGCAACCGAGACCGAAATGAAATACCTCAAGCTCAAGATAGAGGATGCGGTCAATGCGACCAAGGCAGCGATTGAAGAAGGCGTGGTTGCGGGAGGCGGTTCTGCATTCATAAAGGCAGCGCAAAAGGTGCAGGAGTCATTCGAGAAACGAAAAGACAAGCTTTCCACGGATGTACGCGTGGGATATGAAGTAGTCCTCAAGGCACTGGAAATGCCGTTGCGTCAGATTGCGCAGAATGCCGGCGTAGATGCAGGCGTTGTCGTGGAAGGCGTACGCAAAGCAAAAGGGAATGCCGGCTATGACGCGGTCAATGGAGAAGTGATTGGAGACATGATCGCCGCCGGTATCATCGATCCGGTCAAAGTGACACGCACCGGTCTGGAGCGCGCAGCATCTGCGGCGGCTATCTTCCTTACTACCGAAGTGGCAATCGCCGAGGAACCCAAGGAAGAAAAGGCACCGGCAGCCCCCGGCATGCCGGACATGGATTACTAGGCCATTGTGCTATAGTTACACCCTATGATTGCCCTCTATATAGCGCTCGGAGTTGTCGTCGTTCTGCTCTTGTGGCTCGCCAGCATGTACAACCACTTTGTGGTTCTGGTACAGCGCACCAAAGAAGCATGGGCGGATATCGACGTGCAGCTCAAGCGCCGCTACGACCTTATTCCTAATCTCGTCGAAACGGTAAAAGGATACGCCACGCACGAGCGGGAAGTGTTCGAGAACGTTTCGCAAGCGCGTGCTGCGGCTATGGGCGCTTCTGCACCCGCAGAAAAAGGCGCTGCAGAAAATCAGCTCTCGCAAGCGCTCAAGAGCATCTTTGCGGTTGCGGAAGCGTATCCGGAACTCAAAGCAAATCAGAACTTTCTAGAGCTTCAGAAGCAACTCGAAGATACGGAAAACAAAATCCAGGCGGCACGCCGTTTCTACAATGGCAATGTGCGCGATCTCAACACCGCGCTGCAAAGTTTTCCGGGCAATATGATCGCCGGTACGTTCCACTTCACCCAGCAGGAATTCTTCCAGCTTGATCAGGCGGATGCGGCTGCGCGTGAACCGGTGAAAGTAAGCTTTTAAATAGTTTTTCCGTCTGTTCTATTGTCTGTATGGCTACGCTCTATACGCATAAAGATGAAAATGTCGCCAAGACATGGGTGCTCATGGCTGTGTTTTTGTCTGTGGTCATAGCCATTGGCTGGGCGATATCCTGGTACTACAACAATCCCGTCATTTTGGTGTTTGCAGTTGCGTTTGCGCTTCTCACCAATATCTGGAGCTATTGGAATTCTGACAAGGTGGTCATAGCGCTCTCCGGCGCCCGTCCGGCAGACAAGGCGCAGTATGAAGAGTTGCATCAGGTAGTAGAGAATCTGGCAATCACCGCGGGCCTTCCCAAACCGAATATCTATATCATCAACGATCCGGCGCCCAACGCCTTTGCGACCGGCCGAGACGCGAAACACTCTGCAGTCGCAGTGACCAGCGGGTTGCTTTCCATGATGAATCGCAATGAATTGGAAGGAGTGATTGCGCACGAACTCTCGCACGTCGGCAACCGGGATATTCTCATTTCCACCATCGCAGTGGTATTGGTCGGATTCGTGTCGCTTGCATCGAACTTTTTCCTGCGCTCCTTGTGGTGGGGAGGGGACGGGGATCGCAATGAAGGAGGCAATCCGTTGCTGGCGATTCTTGCGATTGCGTTTGTGGTGCTTGCGCCTATCTTTGCCATGCTGCTGCAATTGGCGGTATCGCGCAAGCGTGAGTTTCTCGCCGATGCGTCCGGAGCGCTGCTTACGCGCTACCCAGAAGGATTGGCGAGCGCGCTGCGTAAGATTGGTGCATATGAACGCCCGATGCAGAAAGCAAACACGGCAACCGCGCATTTGTATATTTCCAATCCCTTCGGACCGGGTGCCGCCCGCAGCTTCATCATGCGTTTATTCTCCACACATCCGCCAATTGAAGAGCGCATCAAAGCTCTTATGGGGAATGACTAGCTTTTTTGTGTTATATTCGTTTCGTTAGGAGGCGTCGCATAGCGGTCTAGTGCACACGCTTGGAAAGCGTGCAGGGGGCAACCTCTCGCGAGTTCGAATCTCGCCGCCTCCGCCCGAAGACTTTTGTATCGGACAGACCTGAGAGCTCTTGTTTTGTTAATCTCTAGAAAAGTGCCATAATCATGGCGTCTTTCCCTTTCCCAGTATATGGACAACGATGCATTTAAAAATCCTACAGACGCCGCTTTTGAGGAGTTGGTTCGACTGTTAGAGATGGACGAGGAATTGAACTCGGTCAAGGAGGCTATTTCTGCCGATATTCGTGCGGAGAATCCCGAATCTCTCGAAAATCTTAAACGGGCTCTTGTGTCGGATAATGAAAATCACAAACCTTAAAATCAGCAGCGTTCGAGGGATTCCGCGCTCTTGGCCCGACCTCGCCGTCAACGACAGAGGATTGATTATTTTCGGACCGAATGGTGTCGGCAAAAGTTCTATTGTTGATTCTTTTGAATATGTTTTGACGCAGAAATCGACTTTGTTCCCCGCAGATCGTCTCGGAGTATCGTGGGAGACTGCCTCTCCTCATGTGAATGACGGAGATGGGCACATCGTTTTGCAGTTGCGGGAAGGTGGGACTGAATATGAGATAGACACGCAAAACAACAATCCCTCTTACTCTGCATCTGTAACTGCATGGCTTGAAGCGGCAGCTAAATCAAATTTCGTGCTTCGACGGCATATGTTGCTCAGATTTATCAGTGAAGCACCACGCAATCGATACGAGCTATTAGCCCCGTTTTGCAATCTCGGATCTTTCCAGTCTTTTGAAAGATCCCTTAAGACATGGTCGGACAACTTAGATGCGGAGCTCGCAGCGGAGACCCAGGCGATGGGTGCCAGAGAACAGCGATTTAGGCAAATCTTCAAAATATCGACGAGCGTCTCGCCGGATGAGAAGAGCTTGCATGCTGAGCTCAATGCCACTCTTGCGAAGCTTCAGTTATCATCTTGCGATACCCCAGATGATCTCAAGAATAGACAAAAAGAAATCTCAGACGCATTAGGTGGCAGCGACCGCGCGGGACGTTTGGCCGCTTTGGGCGGCTTAAAAAACGAGATACAGCGGCTCGGTCGTCTGGAAGACCACACTCCTGCCTTAAGTGCACTGAGATCCTCGCTTCAAGAGCTTGAGAAAGAAATGGCTGAGCGAAAGCAGGATGTGCTTGTTGATCTTCTTGCCGAGGGCAAAAGAGCCATCGAGTCAGCAGGGCTCACGTCTTGCCCTCTATGCGAACAGTCTATCGACCAAACCGCAGTCCTTGCCAGAATTGAGGAGCGAATAAAGTCCGATGAGCACATAACCGCATTATTGGAGACAGTTGCCACTCGCCGTCGAGCGTTAATGCGCCCTTTGTCTGATCTTTCAAACGCTGCAGCTTCCGTGAAAAAGAGTTGGGAGACCCAGATGACTGACCCTTTCCCGGAAGAATATTCAAAAGCAAACAACCGGATTAAAGATATGCTCGCTCTAGTTGAGGACAAGGAATCTACAAGTGCTCAATTTGACGATGCTATCGCGCAATCTGCGGCATTGGTAACCAGCCATGAAAAGATTGCGGAAATGGTGGGACAACTCATTAATGCGGAAGGAGGAGGTGAGCGGCGAGGATTTTTTCAGGATGCTTCCCTCCAGATCGAAACTTTATTGAGCGAGTGGCCGGTTCAGGTTCTTGCGTTGAAGTCCCAGCAAATCCTCCAAGCGCGTAAGAAAATTGTGGACCGAGTTTACGCGCACGCTATCGAAGCTCGCAAATCGACTGTCCAAACCACGTTTAATTCTGTTTCTGGTACCGCCAATAAGTTTTATGAGGCCATACACCCCAGCGAGAATATCGCCACTTCCAAACTCTCCGTGCGACAGGTAGGCCAGGGGTCGGTAAACCTCACAACCGAATTTTATGGAAGCGAGGAAAATCCTTTGTTGCATTTCAGTGAATCGCATCTGGATACCCTAGGATTATCTTACTTTCTTGCGCTACGGAAACATGAGTCGCAGAATGATCCACTTTTTAAAGTCCTCATACTGGATGATGTTATGCATTCGGTGGACGCGGATCATCGCTCTCGTGTCGCGGGGGTTATCAGAGACGAGTTTAGTGATCATCAAATAATTATCACTACGCACGACCAACACTTCTATGATGCTCTGCGACGCATTCTGGGCAATGGAGGCTTTAATTTTCAAGCTATTTCGGGGTGGGACATTATGCGCGGCCCACTTATCGGTGATCCCTCCACTGATCTCGATCTTGTAACAGACGCAAGCAAGTACACAGATCATCGCGCTGAGGATTTATCCGCAGCGGGAGGGCGCTTCTTTGAGTGGCTGCTAAAGCAGTTGGACGAGCGCCTCCAAATCTTGGTACCTGCTCGCTTCGAGAAAAGACATGACATAGGAAACCTGTGGCCACCTCTCTGTTCTAAGCTTAAAGCGCATGTGGGATTTTCTAATGCGCATCCGACTATTGCTACTGACCTTGAGAATTCTACATGGGTCAGAAATGCCTGCGGTGCGCATGATAATGAAACATCCGCTAATGTAACTCTTGCGGAAGCGCGTGAATTTGTCACCGCGCTGAGTGCACTCTACAGTGCGTCACACTGTGATGTGTGCGGAAAGCTAATCAATAAAAAAACAAATGGGGACTGGGAGTGCGAGTGCGGCACTTTGTCATTCAAATTTCGTCCGATTCAGACGTCGATTGTGATAACCCCCTGAGCGAGTTTTAGTTTCGATTTAAAGCATCCCATCAACTCTCGCTTCTCCTCGTTGGTACCCTCTTTGAGTATGTACTTCGCGTAAGTGCGCAGGTCGATGTCCTCGTGCGTAGCGTCCGCTTTCGAGAAGTCGAGTACTGTGCGCTGGAAAACCCTTATAGGGCTTGGAGTCTTGCGTACTAACTGTGATATGCTCGCAGAAAGATTAAGAATATTATTTAATCTATACAAAAATATATTTTCATTTTTATGAAAACATACGAACAATATCGTGAATACAGAAAACCCTCATGGGCGCCTCCAGCACGGCTTTTTGGTCCCGTATGGACCGTACTCTATATCCTTATCGCTATATCGTTTTGTTATGTCGGTTATCTATGGATTATTGGTCGTGTACCAATGCAAGTTGCATTACCGTTTATACTCAACCTCGTATTCAATTTTCTATTTACTACCGTTCAGTTTAAATGGCGGAATTTTAAAGCAGCTTTCATTGATATAATCTTTGTTTTAGGCACTCTTATATGGGCGATGATATCGATATGGCCAATAGAGCAGTGGGTAGTGTATATCAATATTCCATATGTTATATGGGTATCGTTTGCAACGGTGTTGCAATTTAGTGTGACAAGGATGAACTCTCAGGTATAAGCAAAGTATGAGGAAAATTTGTGTTAACGATAAAATGCAACACGGTTACCAATATGAATTGGTAGAGCCGCCCGGAAGACATTTTGATCCTCGATTTAAACCAGAACTTACACCAAAACAAATGCTTACCCTCGGTGTGTTTGGTGGTGTGTATATGCGTGATTGCGTTAAAGAGTTTCCCAAGGAGTGGTTCTTGAAAGCTAAATTTCAGAAACAAGGTTCTTATGACCATGATCCTAAGCTCAATTTCTTCGGTGTTAATGCTAGCCAATCACTCTCAGTGTGGCGCAAGAAAAATTGGATTCATAAAGATGATCCGCGCGGCTGGTTTCAGTGGTACTGCCGATATTACATGGGGCGCCGTGGACCAGATGATGATCGGCAGATAAAACGCTGGATGGCGATTTATCGCCACATTGCTCAAATCAAAAAACATTGTCGTACTGGTGATTTCAATTGTCATCGGAAACAGAGACAAGCCCTACTTCATTGGGCGTATGACAGTAGAAAACTGTAAATTGTCTAAAATCTATTTATTTCAGGTTACCTATCCCAAGCTCTCTTTCGGGAGTTATGCACACCTCTAGCAATAGGGTACTTGTAAGCATCATTATGCTGCTTTAAGATGTATAGGGTATGAAAAATACTCCAGAAAATAAAGGGTATATAGGAGCGATACGCCTCCTACGGGATAAGCCAGAGTGGGCACCTATTATTGCCGCAGCCGTTGAAAGTGCAAAAACGATCAAGGGCGGATTTGCGGGTTCCTGGGTGCTCGATCTTGCAAAGCAAAAAGGAGTTTCCTGGATACCAGGCCTTCGTACGCTCGTCGCATATGGCATTTTACAAAAAGAAGGAGCATCGACTCGCGGCGGTCGTCGAGCGTACTACACCATGCCCGATGTCGCAGGGGTAGAACAAGCACTCAATGAAATACAAGTACCAAAGACCTTTACTCCGTATGCGGGATATCAAATAGGTGACTCCGGTGTCATACAAGCAACAAAAGTGCGCATACCATTTTTTGCGAACCTCGCAGCATGCGGAGGACCGAATATGAGTGAAGCGGTAGTCGATGATTACATCGATGTCGATACTCGTTTAGCACGTCCAGGACATCAGTACTATTTGGTACGCGCTGACGGAGATTCTATGGATCTTGCTGGCATACATTCAGGAGACTTTGTGCTCGTTCGAGTACAGAACCATGCAGATGTAGGACAGAAAGTAGTTGCATCTCTTGCCGATGGAGTAACGATCAAGGAATTGCAGTACGGGGGAGATCACATCATTCTCATGCCTCGCTCGAGCAATACGGAACATAAACCAATGGTATTAAAAGATAACGTAGCGATTCAGGGTGTGGTAATCGGTACCATCCCTGGATTCAAATAAATATATGTATCACCATATAGAAGAATCAATCATGCTGGGCGAGAATCTCCGTCGTAAGAAGATGCTGCAGGAGGTAATAAAAATGCGCAAAAAGGTCATTGATCGATTCAGCGTCATGTACGTAGGCTAAATAGCCTTGTAATTCAAATGCTTTTTCCTTCCACAAGAATATACTGCTAGATCCTAATGGTATATCCTACCTGTGCTACGCTATATACATATGAAACGAATACTATATATACTAAGCGCGCTCAGTATTACCCTTATGCCGGTCGGATTTGCATTTGCACAGGAGTGGGGAACACCACCACCTCCTCATATGCAACCCAATACCTCCAATGAACAGCGGCAAGGACCCGGACCAGCAATGATGGGCGAACCGCAAAATACCCAGCAAGGTGAATACATGATGGGCGGACAACCAGGAGATGTTCAGCAAGGAGAGAACAGAATGCCACCTCCGCCACCGCAGTACTTGAACCAAGGTTCTTCAACAGACGCCAGCTCCACTCCAGGGAGGTATGGTATGCCCTGGATGCGAGGCATAAAGCGAGGCATTGAAGCACATTTCGGTACCACCACACCGCCAGGATTCTTCATGCATGCCAGCAGCTCAGACGCAGTTGGCAGCAGCTCACCCGATCATCGCGGATGGCTTCCTCCTGTGCCGGGATTCTTGCAATGGCTTTTCTTCGGCAAGCAGAGTTCCACCACACAATCGCAACAGCAGCTTCCGCCACCTCCACAAAACCAACCAGAAAATAATACCAGTTCCTCAACACAGCCACAGCAACAATTACCCGGCCCAGCATCGTTCTGGAATGGATTCTTTGGACGCCTAAAAACCTTATTCTAAGCATCTTTTGACCGCTACTCTATTCTGTTCTAGAGTGCCCTGCAGAGTAGTACACTAGCTATACCTTCCAAGAAAGGAGCTCATATATGGACTGGACACAACCGGCATACAATCGATTGCCCGACCCGCTGTTTGAGTTTCCCGTCGATGATTTTAGCTTGCCAGTCATTGAGCTGCCTGCTGAAATATTTCTTTCGTCGCCACTCCACGGCAAGCAGATACGTATTTACGCCTTGCTCGGATTCATGGCGCCCCCGGGAAACATCAAGCGTATTCCCGCGGGATACACGATCGAGAAACTCATCGAGCGGGGCGAGCTCAAACCAGGAGACGGAGTGATTGATTCTTCTTCGGGGAACTGGGGAGTTTCTGTCGCGTTCTACGGAAAGCGGTATAACCTCCGGGTGATCATTGTCGTTTCAGACAAGGTCCCTGAAGGGAAACTTCTTCCGATTCGGCGGCAAGGAGCAACCATCCTCAAAGAGTCAGAAGCGGTCAAAGCGCTCGGTCTGGAGAACTCTCCGGGTTGTATGGAACTTGCTCGTCTCTATGCTGAAAAGCATGGATTGAATTATCTCAATCAGTACGGCAATCCGCTCAACCCTGAAAGTTACGAAGTGCTGGTAGCGCCTCACCTGTACGAAGGAACCAAGGGAAACATAAGCCTTTCGGTTTCTGCGACGGGTACGAGAGGAACACAACTCGGGTTGGGACGGTACTTCAAGAAACAAAACAAAACCTTCCAAATCGTTTCCACCTTCCCGTATCTGGGACAAGAGATCGAGGGTACTCGAGACGAACGCCGGCTCAAAGAAGTGAATCAGCCGGATATTGCTGACTATCGAGATCCGATCGATCATCGCGTCGCACGGGCAGCCAGCGCTTTTCTCAACGAAAAGGGCATCCCCGCCGGACCAAGCTCCGGCGCCGCGCTCGGCTCACTCGAGCATTATCTGCTCCAGCGTGTGGTGGCGGGAACGCTTGATGAACTGCGCAGTCCGGATGGCACCATTGGCGCCATCCTCACCTTCGCTGATACGCTCTATCCGTACAGTTAGAACACAAGACCGCCAGTACTGGCGGTCTTTTTTTAGAGCAAGATTCGGATTTCCATGAGAAGGTAACTCACGTATGCTGTGGCATATGGCGCAGTACCACACTATCGCTAAGGCACTTGCGTACCTGTACGAACATCAAGAGGAACAGCCGACATTAGCTGCAGTAGCTCGGCATGTACATCTCAGTCCGTATCATTTTCAGCGGCTATTTACCCAATGGGCGGGAGTAAGTCCAAAAACATTTCTGCAGTATCTCAGCATTGAACGGGCGAAAGGGCTTCTCGCATATCATTCAACCCTTCGTGCAGCTCACAAGGCAGGACTCTCCGGTACCGGACGACTGCATGACCTCTTTATGCATATCGAAGGCATGACTCCCGGGGAGTATAAACGGGGAGGAGCAGGTCTCACTATTGCCTACACCTGTGGCATTTCACCGTTTGGTACGTATCTCGTTGCCGCTACAGCAAAAGGCGTTTGCAATCTGTTTTTCTATGACGGCACCGCCAAGCATGCCATAGCACAGCTGCGATCATACTGGCCGCAGGCACGGCTGATGCATAAGAAAGTGCCACTGCATGCTGCGGTGCATACGCTCCTTACGACAAAAAAACGCACTCGCATACTGTTACACGTGCGTGGCACGCCGTTTCAACTCAAAGTCTGGCAGGCGCTCCTCTCTATTCCAGAAGGATCGCTCGCCTCATACCAGCAGGTTGCGCGTGACGTTAAAGCGGTGAACGCTTCACGAGCAGTAGGGAACGCCGTCGCGCATAATCCGGTGGCATACCTTATCCCATGCCACCGCGTCATCAAAACGCTGGGCGTGATCGGTTCATATCATTGGGGCGAAGCGCGAAAGCTAGCACTTATCGGCACGGAAGCGGCACGGACGCATACATCGCATTGATTCGCACTGCGGATTGGCTTACAGTAAGAACGATGCCCAAGCTCATTGCTCGTATTTCTGTTGCATTCCTCTCTCTCCTCATCCTCGCACTCACCTTTATTCTGCCGCTGCGTTCCATCCGTGCCCATGCTCAGCAGGTGGCGACTACACAAAATCCAAACAGCGCTCAAATCGCCCAGCTGCAACAGGAAATCGCCCAGCTGCAAACGCTCATTGATTTCACCAAACAACAAAAACAGACACTCCAGACGGCTATCAAAGGTCTCAATCTCAACATAGAGGTAATAGGGAAGCATGTAGCGCTTACTCAGGCGCAAATTAATCAAACCACGCAAGAGATCGGCGTGCTCTCTGGAAACATCTCGACTACCAATGGAAAAATTTCTTCTGAACAGCAGGGAGTAGCAACCACGCTTAAGCAGCTCAATGAACTGGATGCCGAACCCCTCTCAGTGATGCTGCTCTCCGGTACGTCTCTTTCGGCATTCTTTGGACAGGAAAGCAATCTCGCTGCCGTACGAGATGGGCTGGATACGCAGATCCACAATCTCGGCATTTTGGAAGGAAGCTTACAGACCACTAAGTCTGCGGATGAACAGACGCGCCAGCAGCTCACGACGCTCCATCAAACGCTGGCAAGTCAGGAAGAAAATCTTGCCGCGGCACGCAATGCGAAAACACAACTACTCGCGGAGACAGACAACAAAGAATCTAATTACGAAACATTGCTTACTGAAGCGAAAGCGCAGCTTGCCAGCTTCTCCGCCTTCACCCAGAATGCTGGAGGATCAAAACTGCTCGGCAATCAGACAAGTTGCGACGCGTGGGGATGCTATTACAACCAACGCGATACTGCATGGGGAAGCGACTCACTCAACGGCACAAAGTACGATCTTGCCAGCGATGGCTGTCTTATCACCTCTATGGCCATGGTATTCACGCATTATGGCTACAAAGATGTAACGCCGGTCACTATCAATGCGAATCCGAACAACTTCGCATCCTATTTTCCGGCGTATTTGCTCTATACCATTTACGCTGACGGCGTGAGTGCGACCAGAAGAGTGGCAAGTATCGATCGAACACTCGCCGGAGGCGATCCGGTTATCGTGGGACTGCATGCCTATGGTGGTACTCACTTTGTGGTACTTACGCAAGGAAGCCACGGCAATTATATTATGCGCGATCCTTACGTTGCCGATGGAAAAGATATTCCATTTTCTAGCCATTATTCGCTGCGAGAAATCTATTACGCGGCAAAAGTGATTATCGGTTAACAAAGAAAACGGCCGGGAATATCCGGTCGTTTTTCATGTACCGCATATGTTTAGCGGCGGATGATGGTAATGGTTATTTGGAGAATGTCCATGAGATCCTTTCTGAGATCTTCCATCCGTTGATTCCTGATGAGGTAGTGCTCATTTTTTGAACAGTGGACCACAATGCGTGTGCCGGCAGAAAAGGGGTATATGCCGAGTGAATTATGCCACCGTTCCTGAAGCAGGTTTGACCAGTTACCAGGCGCTCTACTGAGGGGTGTTTCCGGAATCCAGGCTTGTATCAAGCGTTCCGCACCCATCGGTTGAATAGTGCCTCGCTCTTCAGGGACGGCACGTTTTTTTGATCGATGCATTGCACAACTCCTGCAATGAAAGGAAAGTGCTCTGCTGCAATAGTACGCTATGCTGCTCGAATAATAAAGAAAGGAGTCATCTCTGCACCTTGTCCTGCAGGATTGTCTCGCAGGACTTCCTGGATAAATGATTCGGATATCGCACGATTCGATTTTCCGAGTGAAAACGCACCGATATAGTTTGCATCTACGATGACCGTATCATAGCCGAACAGGTCGCGTAATTCCCGCGCAACACGATCAGGATGAAGCGGCGCGCGTTTTGCATAGCGGGTATACGGTTCCAGATCCCATGACATAGGACAATCCACCGATTTGGCGAGTTTTCCACTGATGCGGTAGAACATACCTTTAATCCCAAGCGGTTTAGTAAGTGCGGCAACGAAGGCGGCGAACAACACGCGTAAGACCCCCGCTTCTTCTATGAACAGCTGCATGCCCTCCGGAGTGCCATGTCCGTAGCCGCGAAACTCTTTGGTATTTCGTTTGTTGTCGACATGGTCGGAGAGGAATTGCGCGAGCCGTGATGCATGCACCGATGCTATCGGTATGATCCGGTCTTGCACCGTCGCGACGATTTTTTCGCTAATGAAGATGACATCTTTTTGCTGTGCATGCGGCAGCACGTATTCCCGCACGAGATCCGGTAACGTATCCTTGTTGGTGATAAGCCGTGTCTTGATAGGGAGGCGCAGGTAGGCCCGGCCCTGTACCGTGCGCTCGAGCAGTTTTCCCTGATTTGGTTCTAGCATACCTAGCACTATAATACAGATATATGCAGATACGTGTGTGCATGGCAAAAATCCACCGCGCAACCGTCACCCAAGCAGACCTTAATTACGTGGGATCTATTACCATTGACGCGAAGCTCCTGGAAGCCAGCGGTATCCGTCCGTTTCAAATGGTAAACATCACCAATCTTGCAAACGGTGTGCTGTGGCAGACCTATGCTATCGCCGGCAAGCCGGGAGAAATGTGCCTCAATGGTCCTCCGGCTCGACATTTTCAGCCAGGAGATAAAATCATCGTTATTGCCGATGCGTACATTACGCCGGAAGAATTACCCGAGCTTAATCCGACTGTCGTCTTTGTCGATGAACAGAATGCAATTACTGAGATAAAGCGACATAAAGCACTATGACGAGAACTATCGTTTTTGTTTTTCTCATTGCACTGTTAATCTTCTTGGGTATCGTACTCCTTATGCCACATACAACTGTCGCGCCAAGCGCATTGCCGACTCAGCAAATTACCATCGCAACAACCACACTCGCTGTCGAAGTGGCGCATACACCCACCGCTCGCGAGCAAGGTCTCTCTGGCCGTACTGGCTTGCCGGAAGGAAGAGGTATGCTATTCGCATTCGATACGCCAGGGGAGTACGGATTCTGGATGAAGGATATGCAATTTCCGCTTGATATCATTTTTATCGACCAAAATCTCCATGTGATAAACATAGACAGCGATCTGTCACCGGCAACCTATCCGCAGGTTTTTTATCCTCCTACCCCTGCATTGTATGTGCTTGAAGTTCCTGCTGGATTTGCAGCTACGCACGCTATTGTTCCAGGTTCTTCCGTTGTGCTACACTAAGCCCCAGCGCGTTGGACAGCAGCTCCTGCAAGGGAGAGGAAAGTCCGAACACTTGCCGAGATATTTCTCGGATCGGTAGCAGGTAACCCCTGCCATACGCTTCTAGTGGGCGTAAGAGGTGCGAACAGAGACGAGTCTTCGTGGAAACGCGAAGGGTGAAACGGCTAAATCCTTACTTGAGTGCAAGGCCGTGCCCCGCAAGGGGAGTGCCGCTGGAGCCGGGTGGTGACATCTGGCCAAGATAAATTGCTGTCATGTCTGCGCTGTCAGACAACAGAATTCGGCTTACAAACGCGCGTACTAGGATATGTGAACGCCCCGCACACCGCGGGGCGTTTGCGTATGCAAAAACACGCTATACTGGATGATAATTACTGTAGTAATCAATGTATTGTGTCTATGCATCCCACAACGCCACTGCAACAACGATTTCTGTCCGGTGCCCGTATGCTCTATGTGATTGGTCTTGTCCTCGCGTTGATACTCATTATTCCCACTTCCTGGTTTCCGTTTCAGGTAGCAAAAATTGCAGCACTGACGACCTGTTTAGGGCTGGCGGCGCTTTGCCTCATTGCTGCAGATGGCATGCATCTATGGCGCAGTAAGGCTACGACAATTGCACTTACCGTCCTATCGTTGCCAGTCGCCTTTCTTATTTCCTGGTATGGATCCATTGACCGTTCGGTCGGTATGCTGGGATTGGGAGGACTTGAGATAAGCACGATCTTCTTTACCGCACTGGCATTCCTTACTCTTCTTGGCGCATCACTTTTATTTCGTTCACAGCGCAGCACCGCTCTTCTATTTAACGCACTGTTCGGCGCATTCATCCTTGCGGCAATCTTTCAACTGATAGCAGTCATATTTGGCACAAATGCATTGCCATTTCAGACATTCACTGATCGCTCCGTAAACTTGATCGGCAAATGGAATGATCTTGGGCTGCTTCTGGGTATTCTGGTGTTGTGGAGTGTTATCAAACTTGAATGGACGACACTGTCCCGGCTGCATCGCATCCTGCTTGTTCTCTTACTTCTTACTGTCGGTATACTGCTTGATCTTATTCATTTCCCAGTCGTGTGGGCACTGTTGTGCGGTTTCAGCGTGCTCTTTATCGCAGCACGATACATACTGCCACATGCCTCACGCTCTATACCATGGTATGCCGGCGCAGTTGCAGTGATTTCTATTCTCTTTTTAGTCTTTGGCACGCCGCTCAATACAAATCTAAGTAAAATATTCCCGGTTACCTCATTGGAAGTGCGTCCGTCATACCAAGCAACCGCGAATATTATCACCGCGGCGCATCCTACTGTCTCACGTGCCCTCATCGGATCGGGTCCCGATACCTTTCGGCAAGAATGGTTCGTCAATCGGCCGGCGGAGGTGAATCTTTCACCGTTCTGGAATCTTGATTTCACCGTTGGCTACTCAACACTACTCACTCTGTTTGCGGATGCAGGATTGCTCGGAGCTGCGGCATGGCTGTTGCCGCTATTCCTTACGTTGCTTTCCTTGTTTCGACTTGTTCGCTCATCTACCCATACGGATCTTGAAAAATTAATTGGCACTACCATAGCAGTTGGGGCAGTGTACTTATGGATAGCATCATGGTTCTACGTCTTAAGCCAAGACGTAGTGCTCCTTGCGTTTGTATTGACCGGCGTGCTTATCGGTATGGCGTACGGAGAAACAGTTGCCACGCGACCTGCTTCACGGCTTGCGCTCTCTGGTATGTGGGTGGGCACGCTGCTTTTCTTCATTGCAACGGTCGGCGTAGCATATGCAGCAGACCGGCTCTTTCTGTCAGATGCATATGCAAACCAAGGTCTTGCTGCACTCAGTGCCGGGAATACCCAAAAAGCGCTTGCGGATGCGGCTCGGTCTGCTGCATATCAGCGCACGCCAAGCGCATTTGAACTTGCGGCCCAAGCGCATCTTTCCCAGTTGCAAGCTCTTGCCGCTGCATCTTCTACGCAAACGACGGCGCAGCAAAATGCCTTCATTGCTACAGCGCAACAGGCAATCGGGGAAGCAAAGGAAGCAAGTATGCTGGATCCACAAGACTACCAGCCATATGCGCTTCTTGGACAGATATACAGTTTCCTTGCATCACTGAATGTGCAAGGAGCGTATTCCTTAGCACAGAATACATATGCGTTAGCGGCACAAAAAGATCCGACGAATCCGGAAATACCACTGTTGCAAGCGCAGCTGGCTGGAGCGGCAAATAATATGCAGGAGGTGCAGAACTACTTGCAGCAATCGCTCACCCTCAAACAAAATTTCACAAACGCTATCTTAACATTGGTGCAGCTTGATATTGCGCAAAAAGACATTAAAAATGCCATTGTCGCAGCGCAAGCAGCCGTACAGAGTGCTCCGAGCGTTCCTTCAGTATGGTTTGAATTAGGGTTGCTCTATTACAGTGAAGGGGATACTACCGATGCAATTCAACCGCTTGAACAAGCGGTGAAACTGCAGGGTAATTACGCGAATGCAGAGTATTTCCTTGGTCTTTCGTATTATGCACAAGGCAAGACCGCGCAAGCGATCCAGCTGTTTAGCAATCTTGCCGCTACTAATCCGGATAACCAGGAAGTAGCGCTCATTCTCTCGAACATGCAAGCGGGAAAATCCCCATTCACTTCAGCTAAGCCGCCCATTTCTACGCCTCCGCAGCGCCGTGCGACTGCTCCGATTTCAGAGTAAGATACGCACATGAGAGTTCCTTTTTTCGGAGCGATTAACCGTGAGGTACGCGGCATGCACCAAGCGGCATATGTGCTTGCCGCACTGGCACTCGGATCCCAACTGTTAGCGCTTTTGCGGGATCGCCTCTTAGCGGCAACATTCGGCGCAAGTCACATTCTTGACCTCTACTATGCAGCATTCCGTATCCCGGATTTTTTGTTTGCGACGATAGCATCGCTGTTATCGCTATATGCACTGCTACCGGTGCTTTCTCGGCTGGAAGCCAGCCAACCCGGACGCATGATGACTTTTTTGCGGGGAGCGCTTCTTTTCTTTTTCCTCGCAATGGGCGGTATCGCCATTGTGCTCTTTTTTATGACCCCATGGCTTGCTTTGCTCATCGCACCGGGCATTGCCGGCCCTTCGCTCATACTGCTTATGCGCATTCTTTTGCTTCAGCCGATTCTTTTAGGAGCTTCAAATACTATCGCTTCGTTCACACAGTTGCGACACCGGTTCATTCTCTATTCCATCTCTCCGCTGCTGTACAACTTAGGTATTATTTTTGGCGTGCTGATTTTATACCCTCTGTTTGGTATTGCCGGATTGGGGTGGGGAGTAGTGTTGGGCGCTTTTTTCCACCTCATGGTGCAGGTGCCGTTTTTCTCGAGCGAATCAGGACAGCCAATGCCTTGGCATGACATTGCGCACGCGCTCAAAGAAGTACTCACTTTGTCTGTGCCGCGTACTCTGGCGCTTGCAGCGAACCAAATCACCTTACTGGTCTTGGTAGGACTCGCCTCGGTATTTGCGGTCGGCTCTATTGCCGTTTTCATGTTTGCCTATAATCTGCAGGCGGTGCCACTGACGCTTATCGGCGTATCGTATTCTGTCGCTGCATTTCCGACATTGGCACGGCTGCACGCAAATGGTCAGAAGGAGGATTTCATTCGTCATATCGAAACGGCATTACGGCATATTTTTCTATGGTCTATCGTTGCGACTGTATTTATCATTGTGCTTCGAGCGCAGCTGGTGCGCGTGATTCTCGGCGCAGGAGCATTTGATTGGACCGCTACGCGTCTTACTGCAGCAGCGCTTGCGCTGTTTATACTGTCGCTACTCGCGCAAAATGCTTCCATGCTTATTGATCGAGTGTATTTTGCGGCCGGGAACACCATCCGTCCGCTCTTGTATGGCGTTTCGGATGTATTCTTTTCGATCGTTTCCGCATTTCTGTTTATCTTTCTCTTCCATGCGTATCCGCTATTGCAGGAATTTGTGAACGCGTTGCTTCGTGTCGATGACGTACAAGGAACGATAGTGCTCACGCTTGCCATTGCCTATGCATTCGGCTCCATCATGCAGTTTCTCATCAGTCTTTTCTTTTTTGTGCGCGACTTCAAAGTACCGCTGCACAGTGTATGGCGCCTTTGTTTTGAGATAGGGTCAGCATCAATTATCGGCTCATCCGTGTCCTACCTCATCTTGGCTTTTATCGGTTCTCGGATTAATTTAAATACGACGCTCGGCGTGCTGTGGCAGGGTACTGCCGCGGGTATTGGTGGCCTGATCATCACTCTTGGTATTCTGTGGTTGCTTGGCAATCCGGAATTACAGGAAGCGGTCATTGCACTGCGCCGCCGCTTCGTCCCCGATACGACCACACTGGAACCGACCGATATTGCAGCCTGATGGAACACATACGCAACTTCAGCATTATTGCCCACATTGATCACGGAAAATCGACGCTTGCCGATCGCTTTTTGGAGTTAACCGGAACTATTGAAAAGCGGAAAATGCGCGAACAGGTGCTTGATTCCATGGAACTGGAACGGGAACGAGGTATTACGATCAAGATGCAGCCTGTTCATATGCGCTGGAAAGGGTATGAAATGAACCTCATAGACACTCCCGGCCACATCGATTTCTCCTATGAAGTATCTCGGGCACTTTCAGCGGTAGAAGGAGCAATTTTGCTTGTCGATGCTACACAAGGGGTGCAAGCGCAAACCCTTACCACGCTACGAAGTGCTCAGCATCTGGGGCTGGTAATCATTCCCGTTATTTCAAAGATTGATTCGCCGCTGGCACAAGTGGAAGAAACTCGTGCACAGCTTGCCTCGCTACTTGAAGTAGCACCAGAGGAAATACTTTTGTGCTCTGGAAAGACCGGTGAAGGGGTGGATACGGTGCTGCAAGCGGTGATTGACCGCATTCCGCCACCCTCTACCGCTTCAGGAGGCATGCGCGCGCTCATCTTCGATTTTCAATATTCAGACCACCAGGGAGTCATCGTGTATATCCGACTGATGAATGGAGTACTGCGCAAGGGAGAGTCTCTTGAATTTGCATTCAGTGGCCACTCCTTTACGGCTCTTGAAGTGGGAACGTTTTCTCCTGAACCAACGCCTACTGGTAGTCTGGAAACGGGAACCATCGGATACGTCGTTACCGGCATTAAAAGTCCCGGAGTTGCACGCGTCGGAGATACGATTCGCAAGAAAGGTGCTGCCGATGCACCGTTGCCCGGGTACACCGAACCAAAACCGGTGGTATGGGCGAGTATCTATCCAGAAAGCCAAGATACATTTGTAGCGTTGCGGCAAGCGCTCTCGCGGTTACGCCTTTCCGATTCAGCGCTTTCTTTTGAGGAGGAATCCTCAGGGATGCTGGGAAGAGGATTTCGGTGCGGACTGCTTGGCATGCTCCATCTGGAGATTATTACTGAGCGCTTGCGCCGAGAATTCGGACTGTCGCTGGTGGTAACCACGCCGACTATCACCTATGAGATCGAACTGCGGGATGGAAAGCGTAAAACAGTCTATTCTCCTTCGCAATTTCCTGAATATGGGGAGATCGTACATGTGTGGGAACCGTTCGTGAGCGCTGAAATCATTACGCCAGCAGAATATACCGGCGCAGTATTGCCGTTGTTGTATGCACACGAAGCTTTTGTAGAAAGTACCGAAACGTTTTCAGAAGGACGTATGTCGATCCGGCTCGTGATGCCGTTGCGAGAACTAATGCGCAATTTTTTCGACAAACTCAAAAGTGCTACCTCCGGCTATGCATCCATGTCCTACGAACTGCGCGAATTGCGTCCGGCAGAAGTGGCAAAGCTCGATATTCTGGTTGCTGATGAAGTGGTTGTTGCGTTTTCTCGTATTATTGCTGCACACCGTGCCTATGAGGAGGCGGTTGCTGCGGTTGAAAAACTGTATACACTTCTGCCACGCCAGCAATTTGCCACTAAAATACAAGGACGTGCGCTAGGGCGTATTCTTTCCTCAAAAACGCTCCCAGCGCTTCGTAAGGATGTGACCGGCTACTTATATGGGGGGGATCGTACCAGAAAAATGAAGCTGTGGGCCAAACAGAAACGCGGAAAAGAAAAACTCAAGGAGCGCGGTCGTGTCAATATTCCCGAAGAAGTGTTCTTGAAAATGATCCAATCAGGTACTGATTAGATTACCAGGGAGAAGTAGGCAAACACCATAGAAACTGCCACCACCACAATAAGGAGTGCCACAAATATACGGGTGTTGCGTTCGCGGTTTTTGCCAAACATATCAGGCAGTATACTCAATACATGCAAGGTTACAAGCGCAAGCAGACCCGTCACGGTTCAATCGTACAGTGGTTGTTGCGCGGTGGCGTAGTACTGGTGCTTCTTGTCCTTTGTATTTTTTCTATACGGGCAACATGGGGGATGTATCAAAAGTTTGTCGAGGCGTCGCAAGGTCAGGATCTTGTCCAAGCACAGCTGCATTCTCTGCAAATGCAGGAACAGACCATAGGGGCAGCAGTACAGGAACTAAATTCCCGTGAAGGATTTGAAGCGCAGGTACGAGCGCGCTATGGAGTGGTGAAACCCGGAGAAGGGGAGATACAAATCGTTGCCACAGAGCCTACGGCATCAAGCACCGGAGGATCATCGTATAGTTTCTGGTATCGCCTGTGGCACCCCTTTTCTCTGTGGTAAGATGCGCGTGGCGCACGCGGGATTCGTTTAGTGGTAGGATGGCTGCTTCCCAAGCAGCAGGCGCGAGTTCGATTCTCGCATCCCGCACCTATATTACTCGTGAGAGGGAGTATCGTTGCTCATTCATCTTTTGCACACGCAGATTTGCTATAAATATTTTTCTCCATATCGCCGCATGGCGGTAAGGACGGAACGCAATGCTTTTCCTTTTGAGGTAAGCGCGTATATCTTTCCAGTAGAGATAAAACCGCAGCGTTTGAGCTGACGCAGTTTAAGGGTAAGGGTGCGCGTGCTCATGCCAAGAGAAGTGGTTAATTCTCCAAATCGCTTCGGACCTTCAAGAAGGTCACGAATAATGAGAAGAGAAGCGCTATCTCCGACCATATCCGCAACTCGTGCAACGGGACAGGGCGGGCAAAGTGTTTTTCTTTGTTTAGTAGTACGCAGCATAGTCACCATTAGTGTAACATGAATTTATCCACTTTACATTGTAAAGTATGTACGTATACTACTTGATATATGAAACCACTTACCATACAGGTCATTATCGGTTCGGTGCGCGTAAATCGCTTTGGAGATAAGGCTGCGCAATGGATTGCGAGTCTTGCACAAGAAGCGGGTCATACAGTTACAATTGTTGATCTTAAGGATTGGCAATTGCCTGATTACAACGAGAAGGGTTCTCCAACCAGTTTGCAGGGTAAGCTGGAAAATCAGCAAGGGATGGCATGGGGAAAGCATATTGCAGCCGCAGATGCCTTTATCATCGTCACCCCAGAGTACAATCATGGATATCCGGCATCGCTTAAAAACGCTCTGGACTGGGCATATGCAGAATGGAATAACAAACCAGTCGGTTTTGTAGGATATGGATCAGTAGGAGGCGCGCGTTCTGTGGAACAATTGCGAACGGTTGCAGCAGAGTTGCAAATGGCCGATGTACGTACTGCGGTACACATCATGCGACCTTGGGAATTACTAACTGATACGGGAGACCTACGGCCAGGCACATTAGATGCCTATGTTGATAGCGCGAAGGATATGCTCACACAATTGTCTTTGTGGGGAAATGCATTGAAGGTTGCGCGAGAACGTAAATAACCTATACTTTAGAAGAACTAATAAACATATTTATGGCAAAAAAAATCACCATTTACTCAACACCAACTTGTCATTTCTGTCAGATGGCAAAGACATTCTTCGAGGAGAATAAGCTCGAATATACCTCGTATGACGTAGCAAGCGATGCCGCGAAGCGCACCGAAATGATCAATATGACAGGGCAGCTGGGGGTGCCGGTCATCGTCATTGACGGAGAGGTCACTATTGGATTTGACCGTGATAAGCTTGCTTCGCAGTTGGGTGTAGCAGCCTGATTAGCATTTCCGCACTTCTGTTGCATAATCAACACACCGGCTCAAAGCCGGTGTTTTTCGCCCTCGTAGTTCAATGGATAGAACAGTCCCGTCCTAAGGGATCAATGTGGGTTCGATTCCTGCCGAGGGCATATTCTCTCAGACCTATAAGTTTGCTATAGTACAACTTTGCGCTTGGGTAGCTCAGTTGGTAGAGCATCTCCCTGAAGAGGAGGGGGTCGCCGGTTCGAGCCCGGCCCCAAGCACCAAAGATTAGTTCGACTTTATTTTCAGCTTTGCTTGACGTCCCTTATCGAGTTTGGGAAGGCGGATAACGAGAAGTCCGTGTTTTTCAGTTGCTTCTGCTTCTTCTATCTCTACTTCTTGCGGTAGGACAATGGTGCGGGCGAATGCACCCCAATACAGTTCTTGGAAAAAGAAATCGCCCGCGGTCGCTTCCATGTGGCGTTCCCGTTTTCCGCGAATCGTGACCATGTCCCGTGTTATGGAAACATCAAGGTCATCCGGTCGAACGCCGGCGATCATTGCTTTGATTACAATATGCGTAGGAGTTTGGTAGACATCAACTGCAAGCTCTCCTTCCGCTTCCACTTCCGGTTCAGTGACTTGCAGGGTACGTTCAGGAGCTGCAAATGCAGGCGGACGATGACTTACGCTTGAACCGCCGCTTTCTATATCATCAAAAGAGTAGTCGCTTTCCGCGCCACTGCTTCCCGTGAGCCATTCAAAGAGTGATTTTTTTTCTCGAGCCATACTTAGCAATAATCCCGTTCAGGCAGTTTTATTCGCTCGGTGAACATGAGGAGCGCAATAATACCAATCCAGATGCAGAAAAAGACGAAAAACGTTCCGCTGCTGCCTGCTTTGAGTATAAAAAAGTTGAAGTATGCATGCAACAAGATCGCAAGGATAAGTCCGCCCAGTGCCGCTAGTCTGCGCACAGAAGCAGGTGCGTAATAGGTGAGTCCTAGTGCGATGCCGATGACGCCAGAAGCAAGCGTATGCACTAGCGTAGCACCAATGAAACGTAAATCGCCGGTTGCTACCGCGCGCAACAGATTGCCATCCATGATGGATGGCATAAGAAATAAGGTATTTTCTACAAATGAAAAGCCCAGTGCGGCGGTTACCAAATAGATGAGGCCGGAAAGCGGTTCATCAAACACCGGCAAACGCAGCGCTGCCAGATATGCGGCGCCAAATTTCAATAGTTCTTCTATTGCTGCCCAGGAAAGGTACAAACCAAACCCCGTCGCGAACGATTCCGCATACTGTTCGAGAGGAAGGGCGAGTGCTACGGCAAGCATGCCGAGTGCAAACGAATAGAAAATGTAGCGTTTCGGCTCTGGGTCGCACCGATCTTCAAGCAGCCAGAAGCCAAGCCAGATCCCAGTCGGTGCAATACCGGCAAGAAACGCAATGAGAAAAGCTATCGGTGCAGTCATCCTTCCTGCAGTATACCGCAGTCTTTATGCACTATGCGGCCACTGTGCAACCATGAGAAGTTCCGTATGTTCCGGCAGACTGCTCCAAATCTCTTCGGTGATAAACGGCATAAGCGGATGCAAGAGCATGAGGCAGCGCGAGAGCATGGTGCGCAGTGTCCACCCGCGCGAGCACTTCGCCGCTTCGTCTGTTCCTTTCAGAATCGGCTTACTTGCCTCAAGGATCTCACTTGCAAAACGATCCCATAGGTAATGATAGATAAGCTCCACAACAATTGAAATACGATACTGTTCAAACTGTTCTGTTATATCTGCTGCAAGGCGATCTATTTCTGCAAGCAGTACCGCATCTTCTGGGGTGAGTGGCGGTTGTTCCAATTGCGTCTCCTTTGTGTGTTCAAGGACAAACCGGGTAATATTCCATAATTTGTTCCCAAATAACTTGTATCCCTTTACTCGCTGTTCATCAAAGGTAATGTCATTTCCTGCGGCGGCACTCACCAACAAACTCATACGAAGTGCATCAGCTCCATACTTTGTGATCATATCGAGTGGATCAATACCATTCCCCGCTGATTTACTAAATTTTTTTCCATGTTTATCTCGCACAATGCCATGAAACATTACCGTTTTAAAAGGAATTTGACCCAAATGGAATCCGCTCATGAGAATCATGCGTGAGACCCATAGATAGAGAAGTTCATACCCAGGAGAGAGGAACGATGTCGGATGAAATGTTTCAAGGTCTTTCGTGTGTTCCGGCCAGCCAAGTGTAGAAAAGGTCCATAGCGCCGATGAAAACCACGTATCAAGCACGTCAGGGTCTTGCGCCCAGCCATTTTCGGCAGGCGCTGTAAGTCCGCAGTACACTTCATCGTCGCGATACCACACAGGGATGCGATGACCGAACCAGATCTGTCGCGAGATACACCAGTCTCGTAAATGCTCAATCCAATGAAAATATGATTTTCTGAATCGATCGGGAAACATGTTGATCGCGCCGCTTTCCACGCTCTGCAACATGATCTGTTTGAGCGTTGTTTCTGTTCCCGATGCAATACCAGGGATTTCAGAATGAGAAAGCACGAACGGTTTATCCACGTCAATGAACCATTGTAATTTCGGTAATGGTTCCACAATACCCCCTGTCCGTTCCGCGGTAGAGATGTTCTGATCTATCTCTATCTCATTCTCTAAAAGTCCTTCATTGGTAAGCCACTGAATTACTAACTCTCGCGCTTCCGTTGTCTTTTTATCTTTCAGACGTCCATCAACCATCATGCGCGCGTATTCATTGATCACCTGCGGGCGGGGAAGATCGTGGCGGTCTGCAATTTCCCAATCAGCCATGCTATGCGCCGGAGTCACTCCGAGCGCCCCTGTTCCGAATTCCTGTTCAACGCTTGAGTCGGCAACGATCTGGATATGCAGCGGCACATCACAAAACACCACATCATATTCTTTGCCGATAAATGCTTGATACCGCGGATCATCGGGATGTACGGCAACCGCAACATCGCCCACCTTTGTTTCTGGGCGGGTAGTTGCGATGGCAATCGGAAAATCCTTTGCATATTTGAAGGTATACAATTTTGCTTTCCGCGTTTCATACACGATTTCATCGTCAGAAATGGTGGTTTGTCCTTTTGGATCCCAGTTGATGATCCGATTGCCGCGGTAAATGAGGCCTGCTTCATACATGCGGACAAACGCAGTCATGACTGCGTTTGTACGTTTTTCATCAAGGGTATACGCATATCGCGACCAATCCAGTGACGCGCCCATTTGGCGTACCTGGGCAAGAATGGTGTGCTCGCTTCCTTTTGCGAATGCTTCAACCTGGCGTACCAGTTCTTCGCGGCCGATGTCATGCCGACTTTTGCCTTCACTTTTTTGTATATTCTTCTCCACGCGAGCCTGAGTTGCGATTGCAGCAGAGTCAGTGCCCGGGATCCACAGTACTTTTTTACCTTGCATACGTTGATACCGGACAATGGTGTCTTGCAATGCATCTTCGTATGCATGTCCCAAATGGAGCACTCCAGTTACGTTTGGCGGAGGAAGTACCACACAAAACGGTTCCGTTCTATTTCCAGGAAGCGTGTCGGGGTTAAAATAGCCACTTTGTTCCCATCGAGTATAGATAGGACCTTCTACCTGTGTGTGATCGTAGGGTTTGAGAAATTTTTCAGGCATGCAGCCAATATACGTTATTTTGCTTCGGTAATCGAGAGGTTGCCGATTGCGCGAATCTGAACAGGAGGATGCTCTGTGTTCCACATACGGCGTAAAAAACGAACCAACGCCGCCTCTGCAATCATGACAGCGTTGTCTCCAGTAATGGAGAGTTCCGGCAGTTTGAGTGTTACCGTAGGGAATTCTTCTGCCAGTAGGCGTTCAAGTGCGGTACGAATATGCAGGTTTGCTGCTACACCGCCGCCGATAACAAATGTGCGGGCGTGAGAAAGGGCGAGCGCTCGCCGTGTTTTTGCAACAAACACATCGGTAACAGCATCTTCAAATTCTCTAGCAAATCCCATCCGCTCTTGCTCTGATATGGTTCCATGATCGCGCAATGCATAGAGCATTGCTGTTTTGAGTCCTGAAAATGACACATCACAGGTCTCCATGTGCACCATGGGGCGGGGAAGTGATTTCGGTGCAGTAAGGTTTTGTATGCGCGCTTCTTTTGCCAATCGGGAGATATGCGGTCCTCCCGGATAGGGGAGATCCAGCATGCGTGCCACCTTATCAAATGCTTCTCCCACCGCGTCATCGCGTGTTTCACCGATGATGGCATACGTAAACCATTCAGACATCACTGTAAATTCGCTATGGCCTCCAGAGATGAGCAATCCCAATACCGGAAGAGCAATATCAGACAATATTCCTTGCTCCACTAGAGAAGAAATGAGATGTCCTTCCAGGTGATTCACACCAAACAGCGGTTTGTGCCACTCTTGTGCCAGCGTTTGGGCGAAGGTAACACCGCTCCAGAGTGCCGGCTCCAATCCAGGCCCTTGTGTTACTACGATCGCTCCTATTGTTTCTGGAATAGTGCGAGCTTCTTGCAACGCTTCCTCTAGGAGGAGCGGAAGATTTTTTTCATGTTCCCGTTTTGCCAGAGTCGGGTAGACTCCTCCAAAGGAAGCGTGGAGCGACGCTTGGGAAAAAAGTGTGTTACTCAGCACCTGAAAACGAATCTCAGTGCCTTCTTTTTCTCCTTCCACTATAGCGATCCCTGTTTCATCGCACGATGTTTCGATGGCCAAAATGCGCATAGTTCGATAGTGCACGCTGAGGGACTCGAACCCCCGGCCCTTCCCACGTCAAGGGAATGCTCTACCAACTGAGCTAAGCGTGCAGATGAGTCAACTCTAGCGAGTTTTTTTCAAAAAGCAACCGTATAAAGCCCTTGTGCTATAGTGCGTTGGTGAGTACTGAAAACGCAAAAGAACCTATTATTACAACGCATGGATTGCACACGGGAGCCCGTGTCCTGTGGCGCTATATTCGTATATATCGCCGGGAAATTGTCTTTATCACGATTCTCGGAGTGATTGCGGCTGTGGCAAATGCGACTGTTCCGTACATCGCCGGAAAGTTTTTCGATGCGATTATCACTCCGTCTCATATACAGCTGTTTGGACGCGTGTGGCCCTTGTATGCAGTGCTCCTTGCATTGTGGGCGGTCATACAACTCATCAATTCTCTCATGAATTGGCAGATTAATATTCGCAGTGAAAACTTTTCGAATACCGTGTGGGTGGATTATTGGTCTGCTGGTATTTCCAAAATACTGGAACTCCCCATGGCTTTCCATAAGGCAAAGAAAATAGGGGAAACAGAAGAGAAAATAAACCGCGCCTCAGGACAGCTGGAAACGATTGTAGGACAAATTGTCATTGATCTTACGCCGCAATTTCTCTCTATATTCGTGGTCATAGCGATTGGCCTTACCATAAGCTACTTGCTCACTCTAGCGCTCATCATTGGTATTGTGCTGTATGTCATTATTTTGTTGCGCACGGTTCGTCCTATAGCTGAATTACAACGAGAATATCAAAAAAATCTATTTCGAGCCTATGGCGACAGTTATGAACTGATGGGTAATGTAGCTACCGTCAAGCAGGCGGTTTCAGAAGCATATGAACGCAACCGTATCCTCACTCTCCTAAAAGGACCAGTACTCACGCTCTGGAATAAAATGAACTTTATTTGGAGCAATCTTTCGCTTGCACAAGCAGTTATTATTCTTGCTACACAGCTCACTATTTTTATTATTTCTATCGCTCTGATTACCAAAGGAGTCATCACGATAGGAAATCTTCTGGCATTCAATGCCTATGCAACTATGGTATTCGGACCATTCGTGGTAGTGGGAAGACAATGGCAGACGATCCAAAATGGGTTGGTGCAGCTGGAAGAAGCGGAAAAAATTCTTGCCGAACCGTCTGAACAGTATGCGCCGGCAGGAGGCGATATTGGAGAATTGCATGGTGATGTAGTGTTCAATCACGTTTCATTCGCGTATGAAGGCAATAGGCCGATATTGCAAGACGTATCATTCTCCGTACATGCAGGTCAATCGGTCGCCCTTGTAGGTGAATCGGGTGTGGGAAAATCGACTCTTATTGATCTTATTTCTGGATTTCATTTTCCCAATACGGGGGAAGTGCTCATAGACGGAAGACCAACAAATACGCTCAATCTGAAGCAACTGCGTCAGCAGATTGGTGTAGTACCGCAAGAGGTTGTCCTCTTTAATGATACGATCAGAAACAACATTCGTTACGGCTCGTTTTCTGCTAGTGACACAGAAGTGCATGAAGCGGCAAAAGAAGCTTATGCACAGGATTTTATTCTGAAATTTCCGGATACCTGGGAGCAGTTGGTCGGCGAGCGAGGAGTGAAGCTCTCCGTAGGGCAGAAACAGCGGGTCGCAATTGCACGAGCGATACTGCGACATCCACGTATTCTGGTGTTGGATGAGCCTACCTCGGCCCTTGATGCGGGATCTGAACGGGCGGTGACTGAATCGCTGGAACGACTGATGAAAGGAAAAACTACTTTTATTATTGCGCACCGGCTTTCTACCGTACGGCGCGCTGATCTTATTTTAGTAATCAAAGACGGTCGTATCATTGAATCGGGTTCGCATGAAGAATTGCTGAGTAAAGAGGAAGGGGAATATCGCAGGCTCTATGAGCTGCAAATAGGATTACACGCATAAAAAGAGTAGCGCTCAAGGCTCTTTAGTAGTGAGAGATGCCTTCGGTAGCTGGTTCTCCCACCTCAAGCACTACAAACGTTTTTATGCTCCCATCAATCCATTTTCCACGTGCAATGCCAACTCCTGCGTCGGTATATACACTATTATCAATACTTTTTAAGGAAGCAGGGTCGTGTTCCCATGCACTTGCTACGGTAATTGGTGTATCGAACCCCAATGCAAGCGTTTCTCCTACGTTCTCTTCTCCGACGCTATATTGTGGATTTGCTTGAAAGATATCCTTACCATCTGCATTCAGATGTCCATAATATTGCCGACTTGCCATATCGTCAGCCTTTAGCTGTGCCATGTGCATGAGCGCTGCATTTGAGGTTAATGCAGGCAATCCTTGTGCAAATCGATAGGTATTAATCTGCTCGAGAAGACTCTGTGGCGTGAGAGTTTCGTAGGATCCGGAAGCGATTAAATCTGAGGGAGTGGTGGTGCGGAAGTAGGCAATACTGCCAACGATGAGGGCAAGCAACGCTCCTGTATACACATAACGTTTGTATGCTGCATCATGTACGAAATAAATGTCATTGTGCCACTGCCGGTAGGGAAATATCTCCCAATTAGGAGAAAGTATTACGTCTAAGGCGATAGAATCATGCTTTGTGTTCTCCCGATGAAGAAATGTTTTTGGTGTGATAGTATACGATGTCATTCTTTTTATTATCGCATGTACAGGTACTGCATAAGAGCGGAGAGGGTGGGATTTGAACCCACGATCCAGTTTCCCGGATGCCGCATTTCGAGTGCGGTGCCTTCGACCACTCAGCCACCTCTCCAAAAACACCAGCAACCATAGCATTTTTTTCTAAATTCAGCTATAGTTTTGATGCAGGCCCTATCGTCTAACGGTTAGGACAGCGCCCTTTCACGGCGTAAATCCGGGTTCGATTCCCGGTAGGGTCGCTATTTAATTAAGAATATACCTTATCTATGCAAGAAAATGATACAAACAGAGCGTCACATATTTTAGGTACTTCTTCTACGCTCCTGGGTTTTTCTTTTGTCGTACTTGTTGATCTTCATGCCGTCGGTCTTGCTCGCAATGGAATCATCGCGAAAATGTCTGCCTTTTGTATTGGTATATTTGCTATTAGTACATTTCTTTCCTATGCATCTATTCATGCAAAAACGAAAGGGAGAGGATATCGTTTAGAGGCATTAGCAAGCTATATTTTCCTCAGTGGATTATTGCTTCTTATAATTGCCGCCTTGCTTCTCTCTTTAAATGTCATGTAATAAGGCTTTCTACTGTGCCAGGTAGTGATGCACCAAAAATGTATATACTACGTATACCTATATAGATAACTGTTCATAAGGAGTAAGTCATTGTTCCGTTTTGTGTTACTGTTTGGACTTCTGCTCTCTCTTCTTGTTAATGGGAAGGCGGAGGCGCATACAGTACCTGTAGCGCATAAAACCCACTATTGGATGTTGGCTAGTTGGTATAATCTTCCTGGTCGCACCATGGCGGATGGTAAGATCTTCAAAGAAGGAGATCCGACGATTGCAGCTAATCTTAGCCTACCCTTCGGGACTGTTCTTTGGGTAAAGAATCCTCATACAGGTAAGGTATTAAAAGTTATCGTACAAGACAGAGGACCCGCACGTCGGACCGGCCGACAGCTTGATCTATCTGAAGCGGCTGCCAATATTCTTGGGTATACCCTCGCTGGGGTAGTACATTTAGAAGTTGTTGCTATGCAGCCGCCAAAGTAGTAACAAATTAAGTATTTTTTCTTTTTCCATCCCCCGATTTATTCGGGGGTTATTTTTTTGCTTGCAGGTAATAAAAAATATCTTCAAGAGCCTTCACTGCATCGCCCGCAGCAATATTGTTTTGATGGTACAGCCCATCCGAGCAGTCGCCGGCCGCCCATATGCCTTCGAGGGAAGTGCGCTGATTTTTTGGATCTACTTTAATAAATCCATTTTGGTCTTTTGCCACGAGATCGCCCACAAAGGCAGTGGCAGGTATAGCACCAATTTCTACAAATATGCCGGTCACTGGTACTTCGGTGATCTCTCCAGTTTTTTCATTTTTTACGAATATTTTTTGTACAAATGCCTCTCCTTGGATTTCAATAGGAGAGGAATCAGTCAGTACATGCATATTGGGATGAGCGACCACCGCCTTCACAGTAAGCTGATCCGCTTTTGCAAAATCACTATGGCGATGGATGAGCGTGACGCTTTTGGTATAGGCGAGCAGTTGTGCGGCTGATTCAAAACCGGCATTACCGCCACCGACCACTGCTACATCCTGTCCGGCAAACAACGGACCATCACAGGAGGCACAGTAGGTAAGCCCTTTGTTTTCAAATTGGTCTGCGCCGGGAATCACAAGCTTGCGCCGGGAACCACCGGTAGCGATGAGGAGTGCGCGAGCAGTATATGCTCCCTTGCTTGTTTCTACCGCAAACCCTTCTGGCGTTTTTCGTACGCTTGTTGCTCGTTCTCCAATTTGGAGTGTGAGCACATCGTCAGCATACGCACGCAGATGTGTTTCAAGCTGCTTTGCGAGATCATTGCCTGCTATTTTTTCTGTACCAATCCAATTCTGAACTTCCAAGGAATCGGTGCTTTGTCCACCTATAGTCTCTGCAATAAAAACAGTGTGAAGACGTTTACGCGCAGCGTAGACTCCAGCGGCAACGCCGGCAGGACCGCCGCCAATAATCGCAAGGTCGTATACCATTTGGCTATTTTATCTTAGGTCGTCGAAGGAATGAAGGCACTACGCCCCATTCATCCTCTTCATCCTCTTCTTTCTTTGAAAGTTTGAGTTTTGATTCTGGTTGTTTCTCTTCCTCCTTTTCTTTTTCTTTCACAATATCTTTTATAGACGCGACTGGAGTTGGTGTGGGGGCAGGAGTATTGAAGATCTTTCCCACCAATGGGGTTTCTTTCTCTTCCTTCTCTCGTTCACCAGCAAATGTTGAAAAGAGGGATGCGCCTCGCGCTGGTGTTCCAGATGTTGGAAAGCCAGTAGCAATGACCGTAACGCGCACGTCGTCTTTCTTCAGCTTGTCGTCCTTGATAGCGCCAAAGATGATCTTTGCATTCGGGTCGACTGATTCGGTAATAATCTTTGCTGCTTCATGCACTTCTATCATGCCAAGGTCATCACCACCGGCAATAGCAAAGAGCACCCCCTTTGCACCGTTGATAGAGAGCTCAAGGAGCGGGGAAGAAACAGCTGCTTTCGCTGCCGTTTGTGCTCGGTTTTCACCGGAAGCAATGCCGATACCCATAAGCGCCGAACCGGCGTTTTGCATGACCGCTCGTATGTCGGCAAAGTCAACATTGATAATGCCCGGATGGGTGATGAGATCGGAAATACCTTCCACCGCCTGCTTCAGCACATCATCGCACATAGCAAACGCATCTTTCAATGTGGTGTTTTTTTCAACGGTTGCGAGTAGTCGGTCGTTTGGAATCACGATAAGAGCGTCGACTTCCTTGCGCAGTTCATCAAGTCCTTGTTCAGCAATACGCATGCGCTGCTGCCCTTCGAATGAGAATGGTTTGGTTACTACACCAACGGTAAGTGCCCCTAATTCCTTTGCGACATTAGCAACAACTGGCGCTGCACCAGTTCCGGTACCGCCACCCATACCACAGGCAACAAACACCATGTCCGATCCCTTGAGTGCCTGCTGTATTTCTTCCTTTGTTTCTTCTGCTGCACGCTTTCCGACATCCGGATTCATGCCAGCGCCGAGTCCGCGGGTAAGATTTTTCCCGATATGAATTTTTTTCTTTGCAAGTGACTGGTGCAAGTCCTGTGCATCAGTGTTGACGCTGATAAAATCAACGCCGCGCATCTTACTTTCCACCATGTGATTGATGGCATTTCCTCCTGAGCCTCCGACACCGACGACACGAATCCGAGCGAATGCTTCTACTTCTGGTTGTACTTGCGGCATATACGTTAGTTAATCCCCTAAATGGTATGACTCACTCTACCACCTGAAGAGGAAGAGGTGCAACAATTTGACAGAAGAACTCTTCCGTTACGGAAGAAACTTTTTTATCCACTGCCATATACCCGAAAAAAGCTCAGTAAATGAGCTGTCGCTCGCCTGTTCAAGATCTCCACCCTGAGTAAACCCCCACACCGTAAGACCGTAGGACACTGCCCATGAACCGTCTTTGACCTGTAGTTGGGAGGTAGTGTTATCACTAAGTGCTGCAACACGAGAAGGAAGGCGCAGTACTGCTTTTGCCAAATCAGAAACGGTCTGAAGCGAAGAACCTCCGCCAGTCAGAATAATGCCCCCGGGAAGCAATTCATCTTTTTTGATCTTCTTCAGATGCGCTTCTATCAGCTTGAACATATCCGATACCCGCTTGGAAATAAGGTCATCAATTTTTCGTTTGGGATACGGAGAACCGAATACTACCCCTTGTTTAAGCTGCTCAGCTTCTTCAGGAGCGATACGTAATCCTAAAGCAAGGTCGTTGGTAATATCGGTACTACCGACGGGAAATACTTTTATGGAAATAGGCATAGAATCTTCAAATACGATGATAGAAAGCGTTTCAGATCCGATATTCGCCAGCACGCACCCTACACGTTTCTGCGTTTTACTGAGTGCCACGAAGGATGCGGCAATCGGCGCAGCAACAACATCCTCCACTTCCATACCCGCCTCCTCCACCGCAGCGACCAAGTCGTTGACATGCTGTGTGAGGCAGGTGATGAAAATTGCTTCCGTCGTAAGGCGCGTCCCTTTCATGCCGATTGGACTACGTCCTAGCAGCTTTACTCCATCGATAGTGTAATGGAGGGGAATACGATGAATGATTTTCCGGTTGACGAGCGTTGCCGGAGGCAATGCTGCTTCGCTTGCATCGAGGGCTCGGGCGATGTCGCGCTCTGTAATCTCCGAGTCGCCTCGCTCCACTACCGTCTCTCCGCGAGAAAATGCTTCTTCAAGTCCGATACCGCCAATGCTGAGATAGGCGCGCCGCACTTTCTGCTGTGCGGCCTTGCTGGCTTGCGCGGTTGCTGCGGCGATAGAGCGCGCTACATCAGACACCGATACGATGTATCCGTTACGCAACCCTCTGCTTTCAGCATATCCCACTCCTAAAATACGCGGCAGTTGCCGCGGATCATCGGGATGTTCAGCTATCACCACTTTTACATGGTACGAACCTACATCAATACCGGTAACAATTTTTTGCATGGATACATAAAGGAAGCGCCCGGAGAGCCAGGCGCTTGGTCAAAGGCGTACTACTACGCCAAATCGTTTCAGTAAGCGCCGCTCACTGGCTTCCATTGTAGCACCATGTACAAATCCTTTTAAATGTAGCATGCCGTGGATAAAGAGGTAGGAAAGAAAATCGTTCGGAGTCGCTTCGTAGAGAGATGCTTGTGTGCGGGCAGTGGCAGGGCACAGAAGAATTTCGCCGCTATGTTTGGAAAGAGAGAAAGAAAGCACATTGGATGGAACATCCTTGTGCTTCGTCTGTTTGCTAATGCGGCGCGCTTCGCTAGGAGAAAGGAGTGCTACTGAGAGATCATACGTATTTCCAAGCACGGCCTGCTTGAGGGCAACAAACGGAACACCCGGCAGTTTCCCCCGGGTTTTATTGACGATAGCGACACTTGTTCGCTTCATTTATTTTCGACGTGGTCGCAGAGTAGTCTTTTCAAGCAATTTGCCGAGCTTGATGAGTTCAGCTACTTCTTCACGGCGCTTGATTACCTTGAGTGTGTGTTTGCGTTTCACTTCGCGTGATTTCTCACGGGTGAAGTAACGGCGTTCCCGCATATTTTGAATAAGCCGGGCTCCCTGCACGCGTTTCGTAAAGCGGCGAATGAGGTTCGTTGCGCTTTCCCCGTCGTTTTTTTCTACTGCTGCGTTTACTACCATAACGCGCACCATACTACCATGACCCCATCAGACTCGCAATGTTTTAAGGTATTTTGGTAGCTGCGCGAGTGCGATGGTGGTTTGCGCGCGTTCGTCAGCAGAACGAACGATAATAGTTTTATCAAGCACCTCTCTCTGGCCCATAATGAGCACGTGTGATACGCGCGCCTTTCTTGCTTGCGCAAGCTGTATAGAAAGATGTCGGGAATCAAATGATTGCAGAGAAGGAATACGAGCCGTGCGTAGCATATCCAGCACAGTAAGACCTTGGAGTTTTGCTTGAGAACCTAATTGTACAAAATAGATTTTTGCTGAAGGTGTTTTTGAACGAACGGCGCAATGGGTTCGTTCAAGTCCCTTTCTATGAAAGAAGATACTTCCATGCACAGTAGCACTCTCTTTGCGTCCCGTAAGTCGGCGCACAAAATCATCGTATCTCCCACCGAGGCTTGCATATATAGTCGTATCCGTATCAGCAAGGTCGAGTGCAAAGAGTACTCGTGCTTCTCGCTCGTCGCTCATGAGCGACGAATCGATGCGGTAAGGAAGATTTAATTGTTCTAATTGTTCAAGGATAGTGCGGAAATGTATGCGACTTTTTTCCGAAAGAAAGTTGATAGAGCAGGGAGCATCTATGAGTATATCGCTACAATGTGCTGCTGCATGCTGATAGGTCACAAAAGGATTGTCAGACATTTTTCCAGCAGCTGATTCAAACACGGCAGTATGCTTGCGCAAATAGAGTGTCAATTCTCGTGCAAACCGCTGTTGACTGTCCCGGTCGCCGAGCGCATTGATGCGTATGCATGAAAGTGTAGAGCCCCATTCTTCCAATATTGCCGTAATCACTTTTATAAGAAGCACCTCACCCATGCTTTCAGAAGATCCGACAATGGAGAGACCAAATTCTGCACTGTCTCGCTGTGGTAGGGATGCGGGAAGGTGCGAGGGAGCCAAGGTCGCGTAATAGAAGAGGGCTGGTTCCCCAGATAGTTCTGGAACGGTAGGTTTTGTGTTTACAACAGCGGTGCCCACCCGCGCAGCAGTTGCAAAGGAATGCATGCCACGTATTTTTTCCTGCGGCGCAATTGCCTCAAGATCATGAATAGAACGGAATCCATAAAAAGAAGCAATATCCGAAGAGAGTTTTAAAAACGACTTCGGCGATGGGCGAGTAGGGCTACTCATAAATACCGCTCATATTATTGCGTATGCGCTCCCGGAAAAACACTTGCTTGAGAAAGGGGAAGAAGACGAACAATCACTCGTCCGACAATATTTTGTCGTGGCACAGGACCCCATATGCGAGAATCGGAACTTTCTGGTCGGTTATCTCCCATAACGAAATACTGATCTGGCCCAAGCGTGACACTCATATCCGGACCGTTGCCAGTCGAATCAGCGATATACGGTTCTGAAAGTTTTTCTGTTTGGCCGTTATGAGTGATGTATATCTGTTCATTAGTGATACTTACGGTTTCTCCAGGAAGGCCAATGATGCGTTTAATGAAAAACTGTGAAGGGTCTTTTGGGTACCGAAACACAATGACATCTCCGCGTTGCGGTGATTCGAATCGGTAGGAAAGCTCATCAACGACCAAGTACTGTTCGTTTTGAAACGTCGGGTACATAGAAGCACCGCTTACGATAAACGGTTGTGCAACAAAGAGCCGTACTGGTATGACGATAACAAGTGCGAGCGCGGCGAACTTAAGCAGTTCGGTGAAAAAATCTCCACGCTTTTCGTCAGACATGGCTCCATTGTATGTATCTTCTTACAATGTGCAAGCAATAGGGCAAACCTGGTATGATGACCGTTATGGAATGGACGGTTGTCGGACTGGGGAACCCCGGAAAGGAATACGAAGGAACAAGGCATAATGTTGGTAGAGATATACTTGTAGCTCTTGCACGTAAAGAAGGCATACGAACATGGAAAGAGGAACAAAAACCTCGCATGCAAAGTGCTCGAGGCACCATGTATGCGAAGACTGTTCGATTGGTGTTACCGGATACGTATATGAATAATTCTGGTGCAACGGTTAAAGCATGGATACGAGCACAAAAAGATTTAGAAAAACTGGTAGTGATACAAGACGATCTCGACCTTCCGCTTGGAAAAATCAAACTTTCCTATGACAGTGGTGCGGGCGGCCATAAGGGAATAGCATCCATACAGCGGGCACTGAAAACGAATGCATTTACACGCATACGTGTCGGCATCTCTCCCATAACACCTTCTGGCAAGCTTAAAAAGCCATCTGGAGAACAAGTAATCACTTTTGTGTTGGGTACATTCCGTCCGACGGAACAAGAATTGCTCAAAAAAACGCGCCGTCTCATAGAGAAAGCACTCACTTTGTTAGTGACTGAAGGTCGTGCTCAGGCGATGACAGAGGTCAATGCCGGATAACTATTTCTTTTCTCCGGCGAAGGAAAGCGCCATGCGTATCTCTTTCGGATCAAACAAGGAAATAATGAACGGATAGCGTTTTCCCAGTTCGAGATTCTCGCGCAGTTTTTCCTCAGAACCGAAATCAGATACATGGACTAGTCCAGCAATACCTTCTTCAATAGAGGCGAGTGCGCCGTGTTTATTGAATTTAATGATGACCCCTTCGACGCGGTCTCCTTTGTGGTATTTCTCCGCTGCTGCTTGCCATGGATTTTCCTTGAGTTGCTTGACGGAAAGGGATACTTTTCCGTCTTTGATATCAATGATTTTCACTTTTACCTTATCTCCAACTTTGAAGAAGTGGCGCGGGTCATCCACGAGGCCCCAATCAATTTCAGAAATGTGCACCAGTCCTTCTAATCCTTCTTCCAGTTTGACGAACACACCGAAATCAACCATGCCGGTCACTTCTCCGGCGACTACATCGCCGACCTGATATCGTTCAATGATTTCTTGCTTTTCCTTATCTTCCGCTCCTTTTTCAGAGAAGATCAGCTTTCCCTCCTTGGGTAGCGCAGAAATAATAAATACAGAAAGGCGTTCTCCGACCATTTTGCGCAACTCATCCAAAATCTTATCTTTATCTCCGTCGATTACGCGAGGGTAATGTTCTGCCTTGAGCTGTGAAGCAGGAAGAAATCCGGTAATACCTTGCCACTCAAGAATCAAACCGCCCTTGTTTGCTTCCTTAACAGTAAGTTCGAGAGGTGATTTGTTCTTTTGTGCTTCTTCCGCTTCTGTCCAAATGAGCGCTTGCCGTGCTTCTTTGAGGGAAAGCTCTATGTATCCATCCTTCGTATTGCTTTCTATTACTTTGGCCGCAATCCGGTCACCAATATTGGTGCGTTTGATGACTTCTCGAGCGTTGAGATACTCTCGTCCGAAAATGACTCCAGTTCCAAATGGTGGAAGATCGATGTAGAGGCGTGCACGATCGAGAGCGATCACAGGACCTTCAACAATATCTCCTGGTTTCGGAGGTTCAGGGATACGGCTGGTGAATTCTGCCATAGCAGAAGACCCTTGCTGCGTTGCTTCGCTCAAATCGAACTTTGCCGCACGAGTAGATTCGGTGTTTACTGATGACATACTATTGGTTTGTACGACAGGTCCTTAGTTTCCCAAGATTACTCCTGTGCGCTATTGCTCATAAAGGGGAACGCCCTCTATTGCGTTGCAGTATAGCAGTGGAACGCATTCCGTGCAAATCGGTTTTATGCTGTAAATATAGGGAAAATCTGATAAAATAGGCATATGGTAATTACCTATACCGGAGGAGAGTGTTTCAAGATAACCCAAGGTGATTTGACCCTTGCCTTCAATCCGCCTGCTAAAGGTTCCATATTTCCTTCTTCCAAGTTTGGTTCAGATATTGTATTGGTATCTCTTAATCATCCTGATTTTAATGGGGTTGAGAATACCGCATTTGGAGATCGTGAACCGTTCGTTATTACTGGCCCCGGAGAATACGAAATTAAGGGAGTCGCCGTACGAGGATTTGCCTCCAATGCCAATTACGGAAATAAAGAGACTATCAACACTATATATAGTGTATTTCTCGATGGTATTAATTTGTGCTTCCTTGGCGCTCTGGGTGTGGCACAACTGCCACAAGGAGCTAAGCAAGAACTCGATGGCATCGATGTACTTTTTCTTCCGGTGGGAGGAGAAGGTGTATTGAATCAAAGTGAAGCATATGCACTTGCGGTGCAATTGGAACCAAAGATTATTATTCCCATGCATTACCGACATCCACAGGAACTCTCAGCTTTTCTCAAGGAAGCAGGGGCAGACCGACTGCAGCCGATAGAGAAACTCACTCTTAAAAAGAAGGATTTGGAAGGCAAAGAAGGAGAAATTGTCGTACTATCACACTAAGAACATGAAGCGCTACATCGAACACATGAAACGAAAAACGCCACATGAACGCCGGCAGCATGCATTACAAGTTGCCTGTGTAGCGACCTTCCTTGTTGCGGTCATATGGATCACTACGCTTGGCCTTCATTCTGCTCCTTCTGCGGGAACAGTGACTGCGGCAGGAGATCAAACACAATTGGCAAACGTAGCAAGTGGTGTGCAAACCTCGGACACTGCTTCTAATGCTGGAATTGAAGTAGCAACCACCAGCGTGTTTGATAGCGGTCAACAATAACCAATATGGCGAAATCTGAAAAATATCCTCCTGAACAGGAGTCCTCACAGCATATTGTTCCGCGCAATATCTCAACCGAGATGCGCGAAGCGTATCTCGACTACGCCATGAGCGTTATTACCGCGCGCGCCCTTCCGGATGTGCGTGACGGTCTCAAACCGGTACATCGTCGCATTCTCTACACCATGTTGCGCAATGGTCTCACCCCTTCGGCTCGGTTTCGAAAATCAGCTGCGGTCGTTGGAGATGTGATTGCAAAATATCATCCTCACGGTGATGCAGCAGTATATGACGCCATGGTTAAAATGGCACAAACATTCGCGATGCGTTATCCGCTAGTGATTGGTCAAGGAAACTTCGGGTCAATCGACGGTGATGCAGCGGCTGCCTACCGATACACCGAAGCAAAAATGTCGCGTATTGCTGAAGAGATGCTGCGAGATATTGATAAAGAAACCGTTGAATGGCGTCCAAACTATGACGGATCGCTCCAGGAGCCAGTGGTTCTTCCTGCGGCGGTTCCTAATATTTTACTCAATGGCACGTTGGGTATTGCCGTTGGTATGGCGACAAATATTCCTCCACATAACCTGCAGGAGTTGTCTGCCGCGCTTGAGCACCTTTTAGAGTATCCAGAAGCAACCGTCGAAGATCTTATGGAGTTTGTTTCCGGTCCCGATTTCCCGACTGGCGCTGTTGCATTTAATAAAAAAGACCTGCTACATGCGTACTCGACAGGAAAGGGAGGAGTGATTGTCCGCGGACAGGCGGAAATTGTAGAAGACAAGAAGGGAAATTTTCAAATTGTCGTTTCATCGCTACCTTACAGAGTTAATAAGGCAGATTTACTGGTGCGTATCGCGGATCTGGTGCGAGATAAAAAACTCGAGGGTATTCGAGGCTTGCGTGATGAATCAACGAGAGATATTCGCATTGTGCTTGATCTCAAACAAGGAAGCCAGCCGCAGAAGGTGCTGAATTATCTCTATAAGCACACAGCTCTTGAGGATACCTTCCATTTCAACATGGTAGTGCTGGTTGATGGTGTGCCGCAAACGCTTTCTCTCAAAGGAATCCTTCAGGAATTTCTCAAGCATCGTCAGGAGGTGGTGCGTCGTCGGACGCAGTTTGATTTGCGAAAAGCGCAGGAACGGGAGCATATTCTCCTTGGTCTCAAGAAGGCACTTGATGTCATTGATCAGATCATTAAAACAATTCGAGGATCGAAGGATGTGGCCGATGCGCACGCTAATTTGATGAAACAATTCAAGTTTTCCGACCTGCAAGCAACAGCGATTTTGGAAATGCGTCTGCAGAAACTGGCGAATCTCGAGCGTAAAAAAGTGGAAGATGAGCTTAAGGACATCCAGGCTATCATCGAAGAACTCAGTGGATTACTGAAGAGCGAAAAGAAAATTGCAGGAGTAGTCCGCAAGGAAATTGCAGATATTGCGAGTCGGTATGGTGATGACCGTCAGACGAAAGTGGTGAAAGGTGCGGTAGGAGTCATAAATGTGGAAGATCTGGTTCCAGATGAGGAACAGGTATTAGTGCTTACTGCTGGAGGGTATGTAAAACGGACAAATCCGGAAGAATACCGAAAACAGAAGCGTGGTGGTGTAGGGGTTATTGATCTCAACACCAAAGAAGAAGATTTTGTCACGACATTTCTTACTACCTCGACACATAGTGATCTCCTGTTCTTCACTGATCGAGGAAAAGCATATCAAATCAAAATGTATGATTTGCCAGAAGGGAAACGCTCTACCAAAGGAAAGGCTCTGGTAAACTACCTTTCTATCTCAGAAGGAGAGAAGGTAACGTCAGTGCTCCCGCTCCGTAAGAATGAAAAAGAAGGCAAATCATTCCTTTACCTTATTACCCGTCAGGGTGTTGCGAAGAAGGTGGATGCGACAGCATTTCATGATGTCCGACGCAGTGGTCTCATTGCCGTTAAACTGCAACCAGGAGATGAGCTTATTGCAGCACTCCTTACGGAAAAAGATGATGAGCTTTTCCTCTCTTCTGCAAAAGGGCAGTCCATTCGTTTCAAAGAAAGCGATATTCGGTCCATGGGTCGCAGTGCTGGCGGAGTGCGTGCTATGAAATTGGCAACCGGCGATGTAGTGGTTGGTGCTGACGTGATACGCAAGGGTCGCGCAGACATGGAGGTACTCGTGGTCTCGCGCAATGGCTATGGAAAAACAACACCAGTGAATGAATATAAAATCCAAAAACGTAGCGGCAGTGGTATAAAAACGGTAAAAGTAACACCAAAGACTGGACCATTAATTGCCGCTCGTATTATTTCTCGAGCAGCGGAAGAAGAGGAACAGGAGATCGTAGTTATTTCCAAGAAAGGACAAGTGATCCGCACTGGGCTGTCTGAAATTCCATCACTTTCACGCGGCACCCAAGGCGTGCGTATCATGAAACTCCGGGAAGGGGATGCTATTGCTTCATTTGTGTGTCTCTAATTGCATCAAAGGGTATATACTGAAATGAATGGAAGGTTCGTTTCTACATCCTACGCAGACGCTGCGCGCCGCTGGCGTGACCGAAGGCATGTGTGTTGCTGATTTCGGGGCCGGTTCGGGATTTTTCACTCGCGCCGCAGCACGCCTTGTGGGACCCATAGGAGTAGTATGGGCTATCGATGTGCACCGAGATCTCCTTACTCGGGTAAAGAATCTCGGCACAGCAGAAGGGTTATCAAATATTGAAATTGCGTGGGGAGATGTTGCCTTACCTAAAGGGAGTCATTTGCCGGCACAGAGCTGTGATCTGGTGCTCATAACCAACATACTCTTTATGCTTGAATCTAAAAGAGAAGTGCTTCATGAGGCTGCACGCGTGCTTAAGCCACAAGGGCAAATTCTCCTCATTGATTGGACGAGTTCACACGATGGATTGGGACCGCACCCTGATCATATATTTACAGAAGCTGCTGCACGCACAGTGTGCGAGCAGGAAGGATTTTCAGTGCTGCGTCCTGTTCCTGCGGGCGCATATCATTGGGGATTGATCGTTCGCAAAAACATGACAAAGGACGCACAATAACAAAGTATATGAAACTCTCTATGTTTCAATTGATTGTACTCATTTCCTTTGTTGGCTTTTTGCTTGCAGGGATTGCCGCTTTTTCACTATTTGGAGGTAATAGAGGCAGTAGTATTGGCCAAGTAACCATATGGGGAACTCTTGATCAGCAAACTATGCAATCACTCTTAGTGACTCTACGCTCTCAAAATAAAGAATTTCAAAATGTAACGTATGTACAGAAAGACCCAAGCACGTACTACACAGATCTTATCAACGCTATGGCAAGTGGTACCGGACCAGATCTCTTTTTTATAACTCAGGATACCGTCACTAACTTTTCTAATAAAATTACTGTAATTCCATACAGTGCTGAATCACAAGCCACATACCTTTCTTCATTTCTCAATGAGGGACAACTTTTTTTGACTCCACAAGGAGCACTTGCGTTACCATTTAGTATTGATCCACTGGTGATGTACTGGAATAAAGATTTATTTGCTTCTGCGGGTATTGCGCAACCTCCGGTATATTGGAGTGATTTTCTTTCCTTGGCACCGCAAATTACTTCTATTGATACGAGTTCTAATATTGCACGGAGTGCGGTAGCACTTGGTTCCTGGAAAAATATTACTCACGCAAAAATGATCCTATCAGCACTATTCATGGAAGCAGGAGATCCAATTATGCTGCGTACAGGATCGGGATCATTAGAATCAGTATTTGGTACTACTCCAGCCGCAGCTGCAGAAAATCCTGCATCTTCAGCTTTGCTATTTTATACAGAGTTTGCGAATCCTTCTAAAACTACGTATTCCTGGAATGATGCATTACCCCAATCACGGGATGCATTTGCTGCAGGAAATGTTGCTGTATATTTTGGCACTGCAAGTGATAATCAGTTACTACTTCAAACAAATCCAAATTTAAATTTTGGTGTTGCGCTGCTACCGCAGATTAAGGGGAATGCCACACACCTTACTTTCGGAGAACTTACTGGATTAGCTATTTCACGTAGTGCATCTAATCCGCAAGGAGCACTTGCAGTCGCGCAGGCGTTAACAAGTCTTTCGATACAAGAATCACTCTTACAACAAGGTACAGTAATACCGGCGCGTAGTGATATTTCTATAAATACCAGTGCTAATGCCGCTGAGGCAATATTTGAACAGTCTGCAATTATGTCGCAAGGTTGGCTTGACCCGGATCCTAGTGCAACTGATCCACTTTTTGAGAACATGATAGAATCGGTAGTAACAGGGCAGCAAGATCCCGCACAAGCAGTAGCACAAGCTTCACAAGCAATGATACAACTTAGTACTACAGCACAATAATGAAACGTATTATACGAGGATTATTCATACAAAGTTACCTCTTCTCACTTCCATTAGTATCTTTTGCAAGTGGTTCCACTGGAGGAGGCGGAGGAAGTACAGGCGGTGGAGGTGGTTCCACTGGAGGAGGCGGAGGAAGTACAGGCGGTGGAGGTGGTTCCACTGGAGGAGGCGGAGGAAGTACAGGGACATTAATAAATCCTTTAAATGCAAATTCAGTTTGTGGTTTTTTGAAAGATGTACTTAATATTGTAATGCAAATTGCAATGCCAATTGCCTTATTATTTTTAGTATTAGCAGGATTTCAACTCGTTGCTGCTAGGGGAAATCCTGAAGCACTTACAAAAGCCAGAAAGAATCTCATTTATACGATTATTGGAATCGGCCTTTTTTTGGGAGCCTGGACTTTAGCGTTAGTACTTGCCAATACTATCAATGCCCTAGGTAGCTCTCTCGGACAGCCTAATAGTGTTGGTACTTGTTAATTATATGAGTCTTACACTAGCTGGTATCGTAGGAAATATTGTCAACCTTATTAACACTACTATTCCTGTTCTTTCTACATTAGCATTGGCAATATTTTTACTAGGAATTGTTCGATATTTGTATTCTGAAACACAAGGGAAAAAGGACCAATCTAGAGAAGTAATTATATGGGGCATTATAGCCTTATTTATCATCTTTTCTTTGTGGGGAATTATTGCGGTAATGAAAAGCGTTTTGCTACCACCGGGGTTCTAATCTCTATCCACACCGTCCTATTGTTTGGTTACACTAGTTTGCTACAGTGAAGGCATGTCTAATAATATTTATATGAAGAAAATACTAACAATTGCCGGAATAATTTTTTCCATTCCGCTCCTTACCTTTGCTCAAGCGTCAAATGGTAATTCGTATATTAATTACTACATTACTCTTATACAGCAGGTGAGTTATATTCTTCATATCCTCATTCCTATTCTGGTTACTGCCGCTATTGTTATATTCTTCATTGGCTTAGTTCAATACATCTTTAAGCCTGATGATAAGGAAAAACCAAAGAAGACGATGATTGCAGGTATTGTGAGCATTTTTATCATGGTTTCATTGTGGGGGATTATCAGTTTGCTCCAGAATGTAGCGGGAGTAAATCCTAACTACGTAAATCCTATACAACAAGGTCCTCAAGTACAATAAAAATGTTCAACGTACAGTTGAGTCTATGGTATGACGTCTGTCAGTAGCTTTGTAAGTGTAATATCAACAAATATCATTAATCCTATTCTGGAGCTCATTTTTGCTTCCGGACTCTTACTTTTTTTAGTGGGAGTAGTCCAGTTTTTAATAGCCCTTTATCAAGGGAATAATGATGCAAAAAAGAAAGGACAACAGCATTTATTGTGGGGTGTACTAGGTATGTTTGTGATGTTAAGTGCTGTTGCTATTCTCCATTTTATTGGAAGTATTGCCTGCCAAAACGGAAGTTTGACTAATTGTTTCCCAACCTCAACTAATAGCGGGGGCGGTTCCACCGGAGGCGGAGGTGGTAGTACTGGCGGAGGTGGAGGAAGTATAGGTGGTGGAGGCGGTTCCACCGGAGGCGGAGGTGGTAGTACTGGTAATGTTCACTTTCAATAAAAAAGCACCCTCACCTTTTATGGTGAGGGTGGTAGGAGAGCATATCCTCCAATCAGCGGCATGTTCTCTGCTAGGATCTTCTGGAAATGTGCTCCTGGTTTGATTCTTGCTGTTTTACCGCCATCGGCAACACAGGTGGTTTTGTTCTGTAAATCGACGAAGCAGAAGGGTGTGCCTTCAGCAACATCGATATGCAGATTACAGTGTCCCGCTAAGTTTATTACCTTGGACATCTGATGTGGTTTCAGATTTAAAGGTTGTTCAACTCCGTTACAAGCTGGGGTCATTGTCACACTCATCATTTGATTTGATAGAGCGTGTGTAGAACCTTGTGCTATGGTTGGAGTTGATACACTGGAAGGTGTTGTTGCAAAGTATGTGGTTATGTTTGGAACGACTCCGAAACACAGTATCAGACCACCAATGCAACAGCCTTCGAGAAATCTTGCAGAACGCTCATGACCTATTCGTGCAAAAGCACGTAGTACCGGTATCTCCAAGAGAAACCAGATACCCAGGTTAAACCATGGTCGGTGCAGGTTGTTAACCTGTAGTTGTAAGCCAATACCGTGTGCCATGACAATGAGCACGGCCACAATAAATGGACCAACGAGGAAATTCACTGCCAGAAGGAGTCCTAAGGAGACGGTGAACAATCTCCCCAACGGAATTTCCCAGAATATCTGGATGAAAAACCGGATGACGTCCTGGAAAATTTTTCTTGCTTCTTCTGTAAGTGTTTCGAAAATTCCCTTTGGTGATGGGTTAGCCAACACAATTCCTCCTTTCAAAGGACGATGACTGTGAGGCAGTATAACATTAATTTATTTTTTGTCAAATTATTATATTTATATAAAACCGATTGTGGGCGAGGGGAGACTCGAACTCCCAAGCCTTGCGGCACATGGTCCTAAGCCATGCGTGTCTACCAATTTCACCACTCGCCCCCATATCAACGAACTGGAGTCCACGGCGGGAATCGAACCCGCGTATAAGGGTTTTGCAGACCCATGCCTTACCACTTGGCCACGTGGACGCATGTTGTACTGTACCATGCATCATTCATTTTGAAATACATCACAACGGAGGTATAAAGATAGAGAAGCCGGGATGGCGGAATTGGTAGACGCGCGACACTTAAAATGTCGTGAGCTCGTATGGGCGCGTGTGGGTTCGATTCCCACTCCCGGCACATTGTGAGAGTGTTTATTATATTGTAGTTTGATACATATCCGCCCATAGCTCAATTGGTAGAGCAGCTGCCTCTTAAGCAGTTGGTTGTAGGTTCGAGTCCTACTGGGCGGACTTATTTATGAGTTTCTTATGGAAGCGGACCTCTTATAGTTCCGGGATTATTAGGAGGATTATTATTAGTACTATATCCGCCCAGTACAGGAGCAGATTGTGTAGCGGTAGCACTTATACCAAAAACATTTTGTATAACGGTAATGATTCCCCAGAGAGACACCATAATAAAGAGCGCGGAAATACCTGCAATCATAATCGCTTTTGATTTTGCTTTATCGTCCGGTTTTGCGATGTATTGTATTAACCCAACAAAGAATACAACTATAGCGAGTGTAACTAAAATGGGAACAAGATCACTCAGAATCTTCCCAATGGTTGCGATAAGGTTTTCCCAATTTGTAACAGTCTGAACACCTTGATAACCAACAGAGCTTTGTGCAGAGGCTAATAGTGGTATAAAAAAAATACTTCCCACGGTGCCCAGTAGCTTTTTCATATAAATTTTGAGTACATATACACTCTAACAAAAATCTGCATTTTATACAAGAAAATGAAGAGTATGTCCAATTGTGCACCTGTAGTATTCAGGAGAGTTCATCTAGTCGTTGTCGATTTTTCTCTCCTTTATCGATCATAAATTCAATGTGCGGCATACGCATACCGCGTACACGAGTGCGTAGAAATTCTGCAAGTTCGCCACAGTGTCGATTTGCAAACTCTAAACCGGATTGCTCGGCACTTTCTGGAAGTACGGTAATAAAAATAGTAGCGCGTCGTCCATCGTGAGAAAGGTCAGTATCGGTGACCGTAATAAGTGACTGGCGGCTTGCTTCACGAGCAAGGAATTCTGCCGCTGCTTCTCGTACTGCTTCTCGAGCGCGTTCTTCTCGATTGCTGTTCATACCAGTGTGATTTCGTACGTTATGAGCGTATCTCCTGTCGCCGGTGTGCCGGTTGTTTTTAGTAATGCGCCAAATTCTTTACCTTTCTCTACTTTTTTTACTTCTGTTTTTTGTGTCTGCAGTGAAAGAATTTCTCCGCGTCCTATTTCAAGGTCGCGACGCATAATCTTACAGGCATTTCCTACTGCAAGCTCTCCTTCTTCAACTCTTCCGCCAAGCACTATTCTATTTTTTATTGTGCTGAATATTTTCAAAATGCGAGCAGACGCAATGATTGATTCCTGATGTGTCCGTGGACGCCGTTGTTCTATTTCCGTACTGAGCCACTCGCTGAGTTTGTAGATGATATCAAATAGGGCAATAGTAACGCCGAGACGTTCCGCAATGTCTTTCGCTTCTTTCTCTATTTTTACGTTGAACCCTAGAATAATGCCAGGAGTAGATCCGGCGCCGAGCATGCGTACATCGCTTTCAGTGATATTGCCAACATTCGTAGCAATAACACGTATCTCAAGTCCTGCAGCTGCAGGAATTTTTTCTATTTCATGCCGTACTGCTTCTCCAGTTCCTGCAACATCGGTTTTAATAAGAAGCGGAAGTATGGTCGGTTTATTCTCTTCTTCTGTTTCTGATTGGGAAAAAGGAGAAATCGACTCGCGCAAGGGTACAGCTTGTGCAACTGCTTCCTCAGCTTGTTTTTTTGTTTCTACTGTATGCCATATATCTCCCACTTTAGGCAGGGAAGAGAATCCAACGATGCGTATCGGACTTCCTGCTGAGGCATGTTTCACCTGTACTCCGAGAAAATTCTCCATGATGCGCACCGGTGCATACGCTTTTCCTGATACGGCGAATTCGCCGGTAGCGATACTGCCATCTTTAATGATGAGTGTTGCGGTGTTGCCACGGCGAGGGTCTACATTTGCCTCTATCACCACACCTTCCGCGGGAATAGCAGGATGTGCAGCGAGTCCTTCCAGTTCAGCGGCCAAAAGAATGAGATCGAGTAGTTCTGGAACACCTGCTCCGGTTTTTCCTGATACGGCGACATACGGTACGTCTCCCCCCATACCTTCCAAAAATACTTGCTGTTCCAGCAGTGACAGTTTTGCACGTTCCAAGTCGCTACCCGGTTTGTCTATCTTGGTAAATGCGACGATATAGGGAATCTGTGCTTGTGTAATGAGTTGTAATGCCTCTAGTGTCTGCGGTTTGACTCCCTCTTCCGAGGACACGACAAGCACGGCCACGTCCGCCACCTCCAGTCCTCGGGATCGCATGGCACGGAATGCTTCATGGCCGGGCGTATCGAGAAAGGTAATATGGCGTATTCCTTGGGGCGTTTGATGTTCCGCTTCATATGCAGAGAGATGTTGGGTAATGCCTCCTACTTCAGAAGCAACCACATTTGTACGGCGAATATAATCGAGCAAGGTCGATTTTCCGTGATCGATGTGTCCTACAATAGCGACAATGGGAGGACGCTCCTGCGTCGTTGGTTGCTGTTCCATAATATATGTTCGTTAACGATCTGCGGTGTGGTCTGCAATAGCACCTTTTGCTTTCTCTATCGCTTCCTGTTCCTCTTTACTGAGTTCGAACGTGGATTTGCCGTGTGCGACTGGTTTTCCGTACACCGCCATACGATCACGGGCGTAAAGACTTGAAAATACCACCCCGTCATGTTTTTCGTCAAGAAACGCGACTGCAAAGCTTTGATTACCACCAGAGCCATCTCCAGAGAACGGATTAAAGCGAATAACGCCCAGGCCGGATATACTTCCTTGTAGTCGTTTTTCTACCAGTTTGAGATATCGCTCCAACTCACTGCGGAAGGTTTTTAAGTGAGTAATATCGTTGGAAAGCATACCTACGCTCTCTTCGAGAGATCCGGTTTTTCCTAACATGAGGCGCGAAAGGCGCTGATGGAGAGATATCAGAAAGAAGAGTGCAATAAGCGCTGCGAGGAGTGCAAATCCGGCAAGATAGGGAGTAAGTGCCAGTAGCCATAGAGGGGTTGGGAGTGAAAATGCCATAGACAGAAGTATACTGTACCCATGGCATTTTGGAAAAAACGCGTCTATGCAGACGCTGCTGCAGCAACGCCCCTTTCTCCTATCGCTCGCACTGAGCTTATTCGGCTCTTAGGATTGTATGGCAATGCAGGAGCGCTCCATCAGGAAGGAGTTGCAGCCCATGCTGCATTGGAGACAGCACGCACTACTATTGCAACCGCTATTGGTGCGCATGCAGATGAAATTATCTTCACGGGAAATGGTACGGAAGGGAATAATCTTGCGATACAGGGCAGTATACGGCCGCTCCTCTCGCAGCATGGAGAGGTACACGCTATTACTTCGGTGATAGAACATCAGTCTGTATTAGAACCACTGCATGCGCTTGAACGAGACGGTCTCTATACCACGCTGCTTGACGTTGATGGTGAGGGATTGATTGATCCACAAGAGCTTGCCGCAGCAATGAATAGCGAGACCGTGTGTATTTCCATACAGCTGGTCAATAGCGAGATAGGAACGGTGCAGCCAATCAAAGAGATTGCGAAAGAGGTGCGCCGCATACGAAAACAGCGCAACGAAGAGGGCAATACGCTTCCATTGTATTTCCACTGCGATGCATCACAAGCGCCACTCTGGATTCCGCTTCATATGGATGCATTGGGTGTGGATTTCTTGACGCTTGATGGACAAAAAGTACTTGGACCAAAAGGAGTTGGGGCACTGTTTGTTCGTCGCGGATGCACACTGGAACCGTTATTATTTGGCGGCTCTCAAGAACGGGGATTGCGCGGAGGTACGCCGAATGTGCCGCTTGCCGGATCATTCGCTCTGGCACTCAAAGAAGCACAAGCTCATGCAACGGAACGCAGTGAACGAGTAGAAAGGGTACGCAATCAACTGTTCTTCGATATTCAACAGTATCTTCCAACCGCCGTACTGAATGGACCACAGTTTGCACACCGTGTTGCGAATAATCTCAACATTTCCATCCCGGGCCTTGAAGGAGAAACCGGAGTGATCGCCCTTGATGTGGAAGGAATCGCTGCGTCTACACGTTCTGCATGCAGCGTACAAGAAGATACTGTTTCGCATGTTCTTGCCGCACTACGGGTTCCCCTGGAAGAGGCGCGCGGTGCTATCCGTTTGACCTTGTTGCCAGATGTGACAGTAGCAGATGCGCACGCTATCGTACATGGGCTTATTCGCGTTGCGAAAAGGTATAAATCCGTTGTATAATAAGGCCCTATGGACATTGAGCAACTCACTAAGCACCAAATTGTACTCCTGACATTGCTTGTAAGCTTCATGACGTCCATAGCGACCGGCATTGTGACCGTTTCTCTCATGAATCAAGCGCCACCGGAAGTCACCCGGGTGATCAATCAGGTAGTCCAACAAACTGTAGAGAAAGCAGTATCCTTGCCGGGTACTAACACGACAATTCAAAAGACCATTATTCAAAATGATAACGATTTGGTAGTGCAGGCAGTGAGCGCCGCACGTCAGAGCATTATCCGCATTACCGCCCATGGAGATGATACGCTCATTGCGCGCGGCGTGCTCATTGATGCAAACGGTACTGCGCTTACCGATAAAGAGGCGCTCAACAGTTCAACCGCAACCGCATTCGATGCCATTCTTCCTTCAGGTGATCGTGTCCCGCTCACTATTGCACAAACGCAAGTGAAGGGGAGTCCGATTGCTATTGTGCAGGTCGCGGTGGGTACATCAACCAGTATCGCTCCGCTCTCTGTTGCGGATAGTAGCAAACTTGCACTTGGTCAGGGGGTCGTCAGTATTAGCGGCATTGGTTCGGATACGGTGGGCGAGGGCATTATCGCCACCATACCTTCAGGTTCTTCTCACGATGCGCCTTCTATGATCGAAGCAAATACCCCGTCCGCAATGCCTGGATCGATCCTGCTCACACTTTCCGGTACTCTTATTGGTATTTCAACCAGTGCTTCAGAAGCCCAGGGAAATGATTTTTATAGCCTCCCGACTCTTCTGGCGTCGAGCACTGCAACAAAATAGCAGTTCGCTTAGTATATATAGTATATGCCTCCATTTAGCCATTTCACCACTAAAGCACGAGAAGCCGTCAGACGGGCGCATGAACTTGCGGTCGAACGAGGACAGAATCAGGTCAGTCCTATGCATCTGTTGGCAGCACTGCTTCTCCAGGAAGAAAGTGTGGTTACCTCTATTCTCGAAAAACTCGATATAGACATCGTACTGCTTACGGATACGGTGCTTGAAAGCATTGAAGGAGGAAACCAGGGTGCCACCATCGCTCCTTCCTATCAGCTCTATCTCACCCCTGAATTAGTGCAGGCGCTGGAACGATCAGCAAAAATTGCCACGGAACTCCATGATGAATTCGTCTCAACGGAACATCTTTTTATATCCCTGCTTGATGTATCCGGATCTGCACGAGAAGTGCTGAGTCGGTTTCGCCTTACGCGGGAAAGTATTCTGCGTGCTCTTCCCGAACTGCGTTCGGGCAAAAGCACCAATGGACCGGAACAAAAGAAATTTCGTGCGTTGCCGAAATACACCCGTTCGCTCACGAAGTTGGCGCTCGAAAATAAACTAGATCCGGTTATTGGACGTGATGCGGAAATCAATCGGGTGATTCAAATTCTCTCCCGCCGCACCAAAAATAATCCTATCCTCATCGGAGAAGCGGGAGTAGGAAAGACTGCTATTGCAGAAGGCCTTGCACAACGCATTGCTACCGGCGACGTGCCGGATTCATTGCGTGACAAAGATCTGGTATCGCTTGACCTTGGTGCATTGATCGCCGGTACCAAATATCGCGGTGAATTCGAAGAACGGTTGAAAGCAATTATTAAGGAAATTGAACGTGCGGAAGGAAAAATTCTGCTCTTTGTCGACGAGATTCATACGATGATCGGCGCTGGTGCGGCAGAAGGCGCTATGGACGCTTCCAACATGCTCAAACCGGCACTTGCGCGCGGCGACCTGCATGTCGTGGGCGCTACCACCCTGCGCGAGTATCAAAAGCATATTGAACGTGACCCGGCATTTCAACGCCGATTCCAGCCGGTATATGTTCCTGAACCGACCGTTGAAGACGCGATTGCCATTTTGCGTGGATTAAAAGAGAAATATGAATTGTTCCATGGAGTGCATATCACCGACAATGCGCTTGTTGCTGCGGTAGAACTCTCCGCTCGCTATATTCCTGATCGATTCCTTCCGGACAAGGCAATCGATCTCATTGATGAAGCATCTTCCTCTTTGCGTATTTCCCTCGAAAATAAACCACCGGTGCTTGAGGATGCACACCGCAAAATAATGCGCTTGGAAGTGGAAAAGGAAGCACTTAAGAAAGAAGCGGAAAAGGAAGATGGAGACAAGAAAGCAAAAACGCGTATCAAGGTGATTGAGAAGGAAATTGCCGATCTGAAAGAAAAGACCAGTGATCTTGAATTGCGCTGGAAGAATGAACGACAAATTCTCCAAGACATAAAAAGTATTAAGAAAGAACTGGAAATACTTCGGCTTGAGGCTGATTCTGTCGAAGCTGCAGTTGATCTTTCTCGTGCAGCAGAAATTCGCTATGGAGAAATTCCTACTCTTGAGAAAGAGCTCGATCAGAAGCAAAAGAAACTCAAGAAGCTGCAAACTTCTCGTCGATTGCTCAAAGAAGAAATTACGGAGAACGATATTGCTGCGGTAGTCTCTACCTGGACCGGTATCCCGGTATCACGCATGCTGGAAGAAGAGGCTGAAAAACTCTCTCGCATTGAATCGGAACTTGAATCGCGTGTCGTGGGACAACATGAGGCAGTGCAAAAAGTAGCCGATGCAGTGAAGCGATCCCGTGCGGGTATTGCTGATCCGAATCGACCAATCGCATCCTTTATGTTCTTGGGACCGACTGGAGTGGGTAAGACGGAACTTACCAAGGCGCTCGCACAATTCATGTTCAACGATGAAAAAGCACTTATTCGCGTTGATATGTCCGAATACATGGAGAAACATTCTGTTTCCAAGATCATCGGAGCGCCTCCGGGATATGTGGGACATGAAGAAGGAGGAGCACTCACTGAACTGGTGCGGCACCGACCCTATGCAGTGCTTCTCTTTGATGAGATTGAGAAAGCGCATCCGGAGATCTTCAATATTCTCCTGCAGGTGCTTGATAACGGCTATCTTACCGATGCAAAGGGTCGCAAGGTGAACTTCCGCAACACTATCATCATCATGACATCCAATATCGGCGCCCAGTACATCGACAAGATGGAACAGATCGGCTTTGCGATGAACAGCAGTGATGTACAGAATTATCGGCTTGCAAAGGAAAAAGTAGAATCATCCCTGAAAGATTACTTCCGTCCGGAATTCCTCAACCGTCTCGATGAGATCATTATTTTCAACATCCTTTCACCGGAGGCAGTCAAAGAGATTGTCGGTATCCAGGTACAGGAAGTCATTGAACGGCTTGCCGGCAAAAACATCACCCTTACTATTGCTCCTGCGGTGTATGAATATCTCGCCAAAGAAGGATATAACCCGCATTACGGTGCTCGACCGCTTCGTCGGCTCATTCAAGACAAGATTCTTACCAAGGTAGCGAATTTGATGGTATCGCGCGGTGTGCTCTCAGGCGGCACCGTATTGGTAGATATAAAAGGAGACGAATTTACTTTCGACGTAAAGAAAACCGGAAAAGGAAAGACTACTTCTATTCCGCCTGCATTGCAGACGATATAACGAAACTGGTGCGCCGGGAGGGATTCGAACCCCCGTAGCCGCAAGGGCGTTTGGTTTACAGCCAAATGCAATTGACCACTCTGCCACCGACGCAACGTTCTATACGATACCGCACCTGAGGCTTTGGTGCAAAAAATGAGTGTTACAATACGTTCAGTATGAAAAGGAAAAACGTAGGAGCGTATATAGCAAGTACGTTACTCTTCCTTATCCCTATTGTTGTTGCCGCACAGGGCTTGGTTCCTACGTGTAATGGTATTAATACCAATGGTCAACCCACAAGTGGTGCACTCTATTGCACCCCGTGTGATCTATATCAACTTGTACAAAATATTATCAATTTTCTTATTCAACTCTCTGTTCCTATTGGAATCCTACTCCTTGCTTATGCTGGAATATTACTTTTTTCTGCAAATGGAGATCCTTCAAAAATAACTAAAGCAAGGCGCATTTTCAGTTCTGCGGTTATTGGTCTTGGAATTGCTCTTTCTGCGTGGTTGTTAGTGCAGACTTTTGTTAATATGCTTGTTTCATCAACGTTTAAATCAGGATGGAGTTGGAATAATATATCTCAGTATTGCACTACAGATCGAGGTGGAATAAATACTGATGTTACAGTCAGTGATTGGCTTAATCAGACTATAGGACAAGGAACACCAGGATCAGTATCTGTGGGACCTAATCCTCCTGGGGGAGGGGGCGGAGATCTATTTACCGCTATTTGTGCTCAATTACCACAACCACCTACACAAGGACCCACTATTAATAATGCAATATGTATTTCTGCGCATAAATACATATATAACTCCACTGCGCTGTGTAATTGTCCAGATAGTTATGGCCATCCTGGAGGGGAAGCATGTGCCTATGCAGTAAGTCAAATATTAAATGGGATTTCTAATATTAATACAGAATCAGTGCCCGCAATGCATCAACTGCTAGGTGGTTCTACTGGTAATGGTGGTGTAGATGGAACATTAGTAAATCAAGCAAATGCTACATGTGGTGATATTATTATTTCACAAAATGATGAACATGTAGGCATTTGTCTTGACCCAGGATGTAATCATGTAATCTCTAATTCATCAACAAACTCTACTTTCACTTGGTGTAGTAATGGGGATTTTGATGGAACTTATGATAAGTTTGGTGGTAATCCAACCATTTATCAGGTAACTCATTAGTATATGAAAATACTTTCTATTATCGTTGGAATTATCATTCTCATCTGTATTGTATTGGGTATTTGGTTCTTTATATCCCAAAGACAAACATCACCTTCTTACTTGCAAAATAATCTTGGATCTTCATTTCCTATTCCTACACAGACTTCGAACAATTCTTCTAGTTCATCACAACAGGCTTCTTCTACACAGGAAGTAACACAAGCATTTTCACAACAAACAAATATTAGTGATCCTACTCTTACTGCAGGTACTGCAATAGTAGTATTTCCTTATGCCCTCCAACCATGGAGCACCACCAACGGCGGAGGTGCAGCATTGCTACAGTATGACTCTGTCAAGGGCTGGGTATTAATATCAGGAGGAGGTGGTGTATGGGATGTTCCTTCGCTTGTCACCACAGGTGTTCCACAGACAATTGCTATACAACTTATTACTGCATTAAAACAAGGTAAATAATAAACATACTGGTTTACAAAAAAAGAAACCCCTCTTATAAAGAGGGGTTTCTCGCTGTTCTCTATCGATCAGCGTTAGTGCTGAGAGCGTGTTCCTGCGATCAGCTTTTCAGCGATGGATTTTGGAACATGGAAGATGATTAATGAAGGAACATCCCATACGCCACCACCACCACTTTTGAATACCCATCCTCTGGAGGAATCGTATTGTAGCAATGCTGCACCTCCGCCGTTGGTGGTGCTCCATGGTTGGAGGGCATATCCTCTCCAACCATTGGAGGTGTGCTCGCATACGACCGTCGCTCTTGCAACTGTCACAGGGGTTACGTTCAGATTGATTGATGTTTGCCTGAAAAATGCGGCAGCAACTACGGCAGCATCTGAGGTACACTTTGCTGATGCGATTATGGGAGTCATCCACAGAGCGATCAGCAGAAGAATAGCGATATTGCGCATGATGCGCTCCTTTCATTACGTTAAAGTTCGTTCAAATAGAATTTAATCATATTATAACTTACTTGTCAAGTAACTAGAAAATATGGCTTAGAATTGCGCTATTTGTACAAGTACGATATAGTGCTTCTTGTTATGTCACAAGATCGCCTCATTAAACTAGCCTGCGGCAAGTGCAAGCGCATCAACTATTGGTCTTCTAAGAATAAGAAGAAGGTTGAACGTAAGATTGAGCTTAAAAAGTGGTGCAAATGGTGCCGCGCACAGACCGTGCACAAGGAGGCCAAAAAATAAGGTATACTCGCCTCGAGGGCCTATAGTTCAATGGTAGAATAGCGGTCTCCAAAACCGTTGATCGAGGTTCGAGTCCTCGTGGGCCCGCCCTAATTTTTACCCTATAAAATCTGAACGTTTGGATATGGTGATGTCATAGGTATAGTAAGGTGGAAATATTCTGTATGTTACGCAAGGTTCCGCAGATCACAGTGTTTTTCTGGATCGTGAAAGTGATTACCACTGCTCTTGGTGAAAGCACTTCCGATTTTCTTGTGTATTCCATCAATCCTTATGTTGCGGTTGCTATTGGCTTTCTTGCATTCGCTGCTGCTCTCGCATTCCAATTCTGGTGGCCACGATATACAGCATGGGTCTACTGGCTCGCTGTTACTATGGTCGCTATTTTTGGAACAATGGGAGCGGATGTGCTGCATATTGTCATTGGTATTCCATACCTTTACACCACAATATTTTTCGCTGTTTCACTCTTTATTATTTTTATTCTCTGGTACGTAGTCGAGAAAACACTTTCTATTCACAGCATAAATACTTCTCGACGCGAGATATTCTACTGGCTTACAGTATGCGCAACGTTCGCGCTGGGGACTGCATGGGGTGATATGATGGCATTCACACTCCACTTAGGGTTTTTCACTGCAGGACTGTTTTTTGCTGCACTCATCGCTCTCGTTGCGGTTCTCCATTATGCAGCGAAAGGCTGGTTCAGCGAACGTCATAAGCATCTGTCACGCAATGCGGTGCTTACATTCTGGATCGCGTACATCCTCACACGCCCTCTCGGAGCCTCGTTTGCCGACTGGTTTGGAAAATCGTCCTCGATTGGTGGTCTTGGGTGGGGAGATGGAATAGTAAGCTCCATCCTTGCGGTGCTTCTCATAGGTTTTGTTTGGTACCTTACCGTTACTCGTATTGATGTAGATCGTTCGCACCTTGAGTGACATTCTTGTTCTGGTATATCTTTTTAAATACGCCAAGGGGCCGCACTCTAACGCAATGTAGAATGCGGCCCCGGCTCAAATCATCAGTATCTGCATATCCTCCTCATTGATTGATTATCACTGTCTATAAGTTGATAATCTGCCCCTGATGAAAGGAACGGTGGCGTGTATCACGCTCCATACACCGTTCGTTACTTTGTCACAAGATGCGCTGCCTTGTGCATGCGTTCACTCTACCAACCTCCTTTTGAAAAGTAGATGAAGAAAGCTTCAGACGGATAAAAATTGCTTCGCTTTTGTGAGTGCTTCAGATTTATTTTTTACCCACATAATTTCTTGATTGCGTTTGAACCAGCGCATTTGCCGTTTTGTATATTTGACAATTGCACGTTCCAATTCTTCCATGAAGCGCTCACGAGAAAGTTTTTTTTGGAGCAACAGAGCAAGGTATGCATATTCAAGTCCTAATTCTGTCATGCGTTTGTATGAAAGCCCCTTTGCATGAAGGCGTCTTGCTTCGGAGATCATGCCTTCTTGCACTCGTTTGAGCAAACGATCGTGGATTTTTTTGCGAAGCATGTTCTCTCCAACGTGTACACCGAGCCAGAGTATCTTATATGTCTGTTTTTTCGAGGGCAGGGGCGTTTTACCGATAGCATAGGCAATCTCCAAAGCACGAATCAGGCGTCGCTTATGATCCGTTTCTATGGTTTTAGCGCGGCGTGGATCTTTCTTTTTGAGCAATGCATACAATGCGGCAGTACTTTTTTTCTCCAGTCGAGCTCGCAAGGAAGGATTGGGCGGTACTTCCGGAAAAGATATTCTTCCAAGTAGCGCATCCGCATACAATCCGGTACCGCCAACAATAATAGGAATATGTTTTCGTGCATGAATGGCATGCAGTATTGGTGTTCCTTTCTTTACATATTCGCTTACCGTAAAGCGGCGTTTGGGAGAAATAACATCAAGCAGATGGTGAGTGACACCCTCCATTTCTTTTGGAGTAATTTTCCCGGTTCCAATCGTGAGTTCCTTGTATACCTGACGGGAATCAGCAGAAATAATTTCTCCACGGAGCTTCTTGGCTAAGTAGACGCCCAATGCGCTTTTTCCCGACGCAGTCGGTCCGACCACGGCGATAACGAACGGTGTTTCCATGGTGCCGGAGGAGGGACTCGAACCCTCACCCCTTGCGAGACGCGATTTTGAGTCGCGCGCGTCTGCCATTCCGCCACTCCGGCATTGATACATCACAAATAGTGTGAGTGTTGTGTTAGTATAATCGCATGTCCGAGTTTTACAATAACGCTATTTTCTGGGTTGAGGTAGATAAGATAAAACCCAATCCGTTTCAGCCGCGCAAGGAATTTGACGAAGGGAAGCTGCAAGATCTTGCAAACTCTATCCGGCAGTACGGTGTCCTGCAACCGTTGGTTGTCTCACGGAAAGAAATTCAGAAAGATGATGGTGGATTGGCGGCTGAGTACGAACTGATCGCAGGAGAGCGGCGTCTGCGCGCCTCTCGGCTTGCAGGTATATCGCAGGTTCCGGTACTCATTCGAGCAGGATTCGATGACGACAAAACCAAATTAGAACTTGCCATCATTGAAAACTTGCAGCGAGAGGATCTCAATCCTATTGATCGAGCACAAGCATTTTCCCGGCTTACAGAAGAGTTTGGCTTCAAACACGTCGATATTGCCCAAAAAATAGGGAAGAGCCGGGAGTATGTATCAAATTCGCTACGCCTCCTTACCTTGCCAAAAGAAATGCAAGATGCGCTGTCTGCTGGCAGTATCAGCGAGGGACATACGCGCCCATTGCTCATGCTTTCCGATCGAGCGGAAGAACAGCAAACGCTGTTTCGTGAAATACTGCTTAAACGACTCACGGTACGCGATTCAGAGGCAATCGCGCGTCGTATCGCAACAGACCGCATTCGGAAGAAAGAATATTTGTATGCCCCTGAAATTATCGCCATGGAAAAGGAATTGACTGAAGCGCTCGGTACGCGAGTTGCGATAGAACCTAAGGAGCGAGGAGGAAAACTCTCCATTGATTTTATGGATGAGGAAGATCTGCATACACTGTTCCGTGCGCTCCAGGGGCGGCTTGAGCATGATCTGTCTACACCGCAAGAAGAAGCACCACAAACAGAACTGCTGGATGATCGTTCAAAAGAGGAAAAAACACTGGATGAAAATACGTTTGATCCAAAATACTTCTCGCTCTAATGTTTAGTTTCTAACGCAAGACGAATATGTCTGCGCGCAAGGGTTGTTTTAGCAAAATCTAACCACTTCTGCTTTGGAGAGGCTGTTTTTTTTGTAATGATTTCGACGATATCGCCGTTATGGAGCGTGGTACTAAGCGGTACCATTTTACCGTTTACTTTAGAGGCGAATACATGATTACCTATATCTGAGTGTATAGCATAAGCAAAATCAACTGGACTAGAACTCATAGGTAAATCCACCACATCACCCGTTGGGGTAAATACAAAGACGCGATGTGAAAAAATATCTGTTTTCAGTACTGTTTCGAGTTCTGGATCATTTATTTCTTGCGGAAGCTCAGTAAGCCATGCTGGAGCTGAGCGGGTATCATACCGATTTTTGCGTACAGATGTTGCACTACTCATCCCTCCTTTTATTTCAGGGGTTTGTTTTCTTTTCAACAAACTTCTAATCCAATCAAAACTAGATTGTCTACCTTCCTGTCCTTTTTCTTCTGCATCTTTATACTTTACGTGTGCTGCGATACCATACTCAGCCTCCTGGTGCATTGCTTCTGTACGAATCTGTATTTCTACAATGCCACCATCTCCAGAAAATACCGTTGTATGGAGACTTCGATATCCATTTGGTTTTTTAAAGGCAATATAATCTTTTATTTTATTTGGAAGTGGTTGCCATAGTTTATGTACTACACCGAGTACTCGGTAACAGTCTGCTATCGTAGGCACGATAATACGAATCGCGGCAACATCATGAATATTTTCAATATTATTTTCTTTGCGCTTCAGTTTTTGAGATAGACTCCATAATCCCTTAACGCGGAAATCACTATGAAACGAAGTGATGCCGCTATCAGCCAAGCCTCGTTTTAGGGTTTTAAGCATTTTTTGTAATCGTCCCATTGTTTCTTTAGATCGTTCTCCCAGAAGCTTTTTGGTCGTTGCGTACTCTTCAGGGTAGGCATAGGCAAATGCAAGATCTTCCAATTCTCGACGGACTGTACCAATACCAAGACGGTGGGCGATTGCAGCGTATATCTCGAGTGTTTCAAGAGCAATACGTTTTCGTTTTTCAGGAGGCACGAACTGTAGTGTCTGCATATTATGCAGACGATCCATAAGTTTAATGATAAGAACGCGCGCATCCTTGCCGGTTGCCACAAGCAGTTTCCGTAGACTTTCTCTATGCCGTTCCACCCCTCGGTATTTGAGGTGTCCCAACTTCGTCACTCCTTCCACTAAGAAACGTATTTCTTTCCCGAATTCCTTTTCGATTGTCTCTGGTTTTACTCCAACATCTTCGATTGCATCATGCAGTAAACCTGCAGCAATCGTCCGGGCGCTCATGCCAAGGCTTGCTAGGCCTTTTGCCGTGGCAACAAGGTGTACGAGATACGGTTCTCCTGACAGTCGCTTGTGATCTTTATGTGCCTCTGCGGCAAATGCATACGCTTTCTCTATCAGCGTGCTGTCTGCAGCGCTCGGCGCATCCATGAGATTGGTAATCTCCTTGCTATCCGACATGCGTCAAGTGTACGACGTTCATGCCGGAGCGTCTATCATGGTTATTTTTTGGTTCGTTTTTTTGCTGCGCCTCCGCGGCCACGTGTTTTCTTTTCTTCGGAGAGAATCTCAAGTGCACGGGAAAGTTCCACGGTGTACACGTCATCCTGTTTGAGTGAACGAAAATCACCGTCATGCATGATGTAGGGGCCGAATCTCCCTACATTGGCGATAATCGGCTTTCCCGTCTGTGGATGCTCGCCCAGTGTGCGCGGCAGGGAAAGATAATGCAACGCGTCTTCTAGGGTTACCGTACTTGGATCTTTTTCTCGGGGAACACTCGCGCGACGCGGTTTTTCTTTTCCTTTCTTTTTTCCTTTCTCCGGGATACCTATCTGTACGTACGGACCAAACCGGCCGGTAAGCAGATATATAGGAAGACCGCTTACAGGATCTGTCCCTAATGGCTCTGGCGGTTCATTGGAAAGCACTTCTCCTGTTTCAGTGCGTGCTCCCGTGCACTCAGGAAAACGAGAGCAGCTCATGAATTTTCCTTGCCGTGAGAGTTTATACACCATAGGAGCCCCGCATACGGGGCAGGGGAATGCTTCCGGTGCTGGCCCCAGATCGGTGAGCTTGCCGACCGTATCTTCTTTTGTTTTCACTTCCTGTTGGAACGGCGTATAAAAATCCTTGAGCGTTTTTACGTATTCGCGTTTCCCTTGTGCGATATCGTCAAGTTCGTCCTCCATTTCTGCTGTAAAAGTATCGCTGATATAGGTAGGAAAGTTATCTTCAAGAAACGTGGATACCACATCTCCCGTTTCCGTAGGGATGAGAGAGCGGCCTTCTTTCACGACATAGCCGCGGTCATTGAGCGTTTTCATGATGGAGGCATAGGTGGATGGCCGACCAATGCCTCGCTTCTCCAATTCTTTAATAAGTCCTGCCTCAGAGTATCGTGCCGGTGGTTGGGTTTGTTTTGCCTGCGACTGTATATCAACGAGCGTAAGCGCATCTCCTACAGAGAGCTTTGGAACTTCAGTATCTTCTCCTCGTGCATCAGGATCTGCCTGTAGCCATCCGGGAGATACTACCCGTGAACCATTGATAGCAAATGCAGGGATATCTTTCGTACGAATCGTAGTGCTCACCTTAGTGCGCAGCATCTTCGCTTCTGGCATCTGTGAAGCGATGGTACGGGCCCAGATAAGTCCATACAATCTTTTTTGTTCATCGGTAGTACCCGCTTTGCGTACCATAGGATGAGTGGGGCGGATCGCTTCATGGGCTTCCTGTGCATTTTTACTTTTGGTTTTGTAGCTCTGTGCCACATACTGTCCGGCGCCAAAGAGGTGTTCGGTGATTTTCTGTATTTCTTGATGTGCTTGCGCACTCAGCGTGGTTGAGTCCGTACGCATATAGGTGATATGTCCGGCTTCATAGAGTTTTTGCGCGATTCCCATAGTACGCGACGGCGCAAACCCCAGGCGGGAACTGGCTGCCTGTTGGAGTGTTGAGGTGGTAAATGGCGGATTGGGACGTCGGCTTACTTCGGTCTCCTTAATATCTTCCACAAACCATGTCCCATGCTTTCCTTTATGGAGAATGTCTTCTACCTGTTTGCTGTCGCGCGGTTCTTCTTCGCACGTTACGGTAAAGGGGCTTTTGCCGTTTTGTAATTGTGCGGTGACGACCCAATAGTCTTCCGGATGAAATGCGCGAATTTCCCGCTCGCGTTCCATAATAATGCGCAGAGCGGGGGATTGTACGCGGCCTGCGGAGAGTCCGTAGCGGACCTTTTTCCAGATGAGGCCGGAAAGATCGTAGCCGACCAGCCGGTCGAGCACGCGGCGCGCTTCCTGGGCAAGGCGCAAATGCTCGTCTATGGGGCGGGGATGGCGCAGCGCTTCTGCGATCGCTTCTTTCGTAATTTCATGGAAGACAATACGTTCCGGTTTCTTGAGCTTCAGTTCTTGGGCGATGTGCCATGCGATCGCTTCTCCTTCGCGGTCGGGGTCGGTAGCAAGAATCACTTCTGCAGCCTTGCGGGCAAGAGCGCGTAATGAGCTGATCACCTCTTCTTTATTCGGCACGACTTCGTAGTGAGGTACGAATCCTGCAGGAATGTCGATTGCCTTCTTATTGTTCTTGGGAAGATCACGCACATGTCCCACGGAAGCGCGCACAGTAAAATCTCCCGAGCTATCAATCTCGGAAAGATATTTTTCGATGGTTTTCGCTTTTGCGGGGGATTCGACAATAACTAATTTCATACGTAAAGCTGTACCCATTGATACAACGAATTATAAAAGAGTGCAAAATGAAGCTGTTTTTAAAAAATAAAAGAGCCGTCTGCTGACGGCTCTTTTCTTTCTTATTCATGAGGCTCTCATATGAGGCATTCTCTCCATATCGTCTAGATAATATCCATAGACAGGAAACCTGCTTGGCTTGAAATGTGATACCACGTTCTTCGGATAGACAGCGGCCTCCTTCCATTTTCCGCTTTGTATCCAGTCGTAGAGCACCACCTCACTCTTGCTTCCGCATATGAGTATTATCCAGCCGCCGGGCACGAATCCTGAAATGTCGTGCCGGAGGGGTTTGACTGGTTCCAGGCGAGGCCGTCCTTTTCCATCGATACTGTACGCGATGATCCAATCATGCCGGGCGGCAACAGCAATACTCACTGTTCCCACGTGCATAACTTGCATCGCAAGGTGTTTACAGGGGATGACCAATCTGAATCCATCAGGAGTTAGGGATATGCCACCATTCTCAGGAAAGTCGCAGGAAATTTTTCCGTACACCTTACACCTCTCACTTCCAGGAGGATCATAATCCAAAGTGCTATAAATTGGTATAGCCCCTGTGTGTACAGTGGTTTTCGTACAATAGAGTGCTTTTCTGTGCAGATGATATGCGCTATGCTCCTTATATATGTTAGATATCACCTTCATCCGAGAGAATCCGGATATCATCCGTGCGGCGATGAAGCATAAGCACCGGGAAGGGGTTGATCTTGATCGGCTGCTCCATCTTGCTGATGAACGCAAGAAGCTTGCCGGAGAGGTGAGTGAAATAAATAGAAAGCGTAATGAAGCGGCCGCTGCCCGAGACGGTGAGGCAGGAAAAAAACTCAAGGATGATTTACGGAATGTGGAAGAGCAGTACCAAGCAGTAGAGAAAGAGCTTCTCTCTCTGCTCATCCAGCTTCCTAATATTCCTTCTGCTGATACGCCGGTTGGTCCGGATGAATCGGGGAACGTGGTGGTGCGGCAGTGGGGCGAAAAACCAACCTTTTCGTTTGCTGCGAAACCGCATTGGGAGCTAGGCGAAATGCTTGGCATTATCGACAGCGAGAAGGCGGCAGAGGTATCCGGTGCCCGTTTCACCTACCTCAAGGGTGATCTTGCGCTCATGCAGTTTGCGCTGCTGCAATTCGTTCTCAAAACGTTTACTTCCGAGGAAATACTCGGAACGATCATAAAAGGTGCGGGCCTTTCAGTCTCAGCAAAACCGTTTATTCCCGTCATACCTCCGATCATGATGCGATCCCAGGTCATGAACCGCATGGCGCGGCTCGATCCTATTGATGAACGGTACTATTTTGAGAAAGACGATCTGGTGTTCATCGGAAGCGCGGAACACACGCTTGGTCCGTTGCATATGGATGAGACGCTTACTCCAGAGCATCTGCCGCTGCGCTATGTGGCGTATACGCCTGCGTTCCGTCGGGAAGCAGGAGCAGCGGGAAAAGATACGCGCGGCATCCTACGGCTCCATCAGTTCGATAAAATTGAGATGGAATCATTCACGCTTCCGGAAGAAGGACTTGCAGAGCAAGATCTATTTGTCGCTATTCAGGAATATTGTATGCAGCAGCTCGGCATTCCGTACCAGGTGATGCTTATTTGTACCGGAGATATGGGATTTCCTGATCAGCGGCAGTTTGATATTGAATCATGGATGCCCGGACAGGGAGTGTATCGAGAGACTCACACTTCTGATTACGTGGGCGGTTTCCAATCTCGCCGGCTCAATACGAAAGTAAAACGAGCAGACGGCGCCACAGAACCCGTGCACATGAACGATGCCACCGCGATTGCTATGGGACGCACCCTCATTGCTATTCTTGAAAATTACCAGGAAGCGGACGGCTCTATCCGCATTCCTGCGGTTCTCCGCCCGTTCATGCTCGGAAAAGAACGGATCGAAAAGGTGCGCGCATAATCTTCTATGGCACCCCGTGTTGTGCTTCCGGAATCTCGCATACGCCTGCAGCGCCATCAGCGTCGCATGTTGCTGTTGTGGTCTGCTGTCACTGTATGCATTCTCCTGCTGGGCGGCAGTATTGCACTGCTATGGCTACCGCAGTGGCGCATTACCGCGGTGTCGATAACTGGCACACAAACACTCACTCCTTCTGCTATTGCCACTGTCGCGTATGCGGATCTGTCGGGAAGATACGGATATATAATCCCCAAAAATAATGTGCTGGTATATCCGAAGCAAAAAATCAGTGCGGATGTATTGCGTCAATTTCCTGTACTGCAAACCGTATCAGTTGGTATAGAAAATTTTCACACGCTGCGTGTGAGGGTGGTGGAGCGCACTCCTGTCGCGCAGTATTGCGGGAGCGAAGCGGCTTCAAATACCCCTTGTTATCTACTTGATCAAAGTGGAATGGTATACGCTCCTGCTTTGCAGAATTCGGAGAGTGCGTATGTATCCTATTTTGGATCGACGACGCAAGGAGCTCTTCCGTGGCAGTATCTTTCCCCGGAGCAATTCCAATCATTGCTGGCACTGACTCAAGCGGTGAACGGAGTGGCGAAGACCGATACGGTACATAGTGTCTCTGTTGATTCTTTGGGAGAGGTGCATATGACGTTCGGAAGCGGTTTCACGCTCCTGTTCATGCTTTCACAGAATCCAGCAGATGTGCTGCATAGTTTCTCATTGGCGCTTACTAGTGACCCGTTTACCACCCATGCACTGTCGGCGGTGGAATATCTTGATATGCGATTCGGGGATCGGCTGTACTACAAACTCAAATAACAGTAAGGTAATTGCATGCATAACTTTTGGAAGCAGTTGCCGCGGCCGTTTTTTGTGTTGGCACCGCTTGCCAACGTGACGGATGCTGCATTCCGCACCCTTATCGCACGCTATTCCAAACCGCATGGTCCACAGGTCATGTACACCGAATTTGTTTCTGCGGACGGGCTGATGCATGGGAATCGGGACGTGCTGCTGCGGGATCTTCAGTTTAGCGATGCACAGCGTCCAATCGTGGCGCAGCTCTTTACCAGCGATCCCGGATCGATGGAAGCGGCTGCCGGATTAGCTGCTGAACTCGGATTTGATGGGATTGATATCAATATGGGATGCCCGGATCGGGCAGTCGAAAGACAAGGCGCGGGAGCGGCACTGATCAAGAACATGTCCCAGGCAGTAAAAGTGATAGAGGCTGCGCAACGCGGTGCCCCAACGCTTCCCATTTCAGTAAAAACTCGCTTGGGGTATAACACGGATGTACTTGAATCATGGGTGGAGACGCTGCTCTCCACCCCCATTGCAGCGCTTACTATCCACGCCCGCACGCGCAAGGAAATGTCCAAGGTTCCGGCTCGATGGGAACGCATCGCTCGAGCGGTGGAACTGCGCAATGCGTTGCGGAGTCCTGTTTGTATCATCGGCAATGGCGATGTAGTGGATCTTGCCGATGCTGCGCAGAAAGCGGCGCATACCGGCGCTGACGGGGTCATGCTCGGAAGAGCTATTTTCGGCACACCCTGGCTGTTTGACCCATCTCGACGGCCGACGCTGCGCGAACGCTTGGAGATTGCCATCGAACACACCGCCTTATTTGAAAGAATGCTGGGAGATCTCAAAAATTTTGCGATTATGAAAAAACATTTTAAGGCGTACATCGAAGGGTTCCCGGGTGCAAAAGAACTGCGGATGCGCCTTATGGAAACCAAACAGGCGGGAGAAGTGGAAGAGATATTGCGCGAGTATATCGCATCGATATGAGCCCTCATATTTCTTTTGTATACTGAAGACATGGCTAGGACCGCCTCCAAAGAAAGCACTGGAATAGCACTCTATCGAAAGTACCGTCCCCACACGTTTGCGGAAGTACGCGATCAGCAACATATTGTCTCGGTGCTTGAAGCGGCTGTTGAACGGGGAACCATTGCGCACGCATACCTGTTTTCTGGAAGCCGCGGCACGGGCAAAACCTCTCTTGCGCGTATTCTTGCGCGAGCGGTGGGAACGAGCGATCAGGATATTTATGAACTGGATGCCGCGAGCAATCGCGGCATCGATGAAATACGGGAACTGCGCGAGGGAGTGGCGACGCTGCCGTTCGATTCAACGTATAAATTTTATATTCTCGATGAAGTGCATGCGCTTACGCCGCAAGCGTGGGGAGCGCTTCTCAAAACACTGGAAGAGCCTCCGGAGCATGTGGTGTTTGTGCTGGCAACGACCGAGTTCGATAAGGTGCCTGAAACTATTGTCTCTCGTTGCCAGGTATTTCAGCTCAAAAAGCCTTCTCACGAGACGCTTAAAAAACTGGTATTGGATGTGGCGAAGAAAGAAGGTGCATCGCTCGCGTCCTCTGGGGCGGAACTCATCGCTCTTATGGGAGACGGATCGTTCCGCGATACGCTCGGTATTTTGCAAAAAGTGCTTACGCTTTCCACAGATGGAAAACTTTCTGAAGAAGAAGTAGCAAAAGTGGTCGGTGCGCCGTCTGGCACTCTGGTGAACGGATTTCTGCAAGAACTTTCGGTAAAGCATATTCCGGAAGCGCTAAAACTGTTTTCTCAAGCACGGGAGGGGGGAGTGGAGACAAAAGTATTTTCACTGCTGATCATTACCAAAATACGCGCGGTGCTGCTGGTACGGTTTGCTCCGGAGCTGAAGGGAGAGTTAGAAGAGCAGTTTGGAGCAGAGGATATGGAAGTGCTTACCACACTCGCCAAACAGAAGGACTCTGCAATAAATGCAGACCTGCTCTCCGCATTTATTACGGCACATTTGGAAATCGACCGTTCTCCTATTCAAGCGATTCCCTTGGAGCTGGCGATCTATAAAGTTCTGGGCGAGTAGTTCATTTCGCAAATCAAGCAATTTTTTGCTATGCTCAAAGGTGTTTTTGGGAGATCGTCTAATGGTAGGACAGCGGCCTTTGAAGCCGTTAATCATGGTTCGAATCCATGTCTCCCAGCTAGTATATTTACATATTAACGATACTGTTGTATAGTATTTTTAGTTACAAGTATCCCTTTGAAAGGAGGGTTTCATGGTTCCTTCACAACTTCACACCAAAGCTCGTGAGTTTACTGCTCAAGTGCCTAATATGTGGCGCATGATGCGTGAAGCACGTCAGTTCATGTATACCGTGAGTCCTTCCATGTATTACATGTCATGGTTCGAAGGTATACTGGGCGGCATTGCTACACTAGGTGGTTTTGCTGCAGTAAGTGTATTTTTCCAACATGCGACTGGAGGTGCGGTACAGTCATGGTTACATTCGCAACATGTAAGCATTGCTTTCATTATAGTAGCGCTTGTTGCTATCGTACTTTACTTTCTCATTCGCGGCACACTACATGCAATTGGTAATTTGCGCAGGAGTCTTCTTCAAAACAAAGTAGAGCTACTCCTGGAGCAGGAAGAGATTAATCTGTTGATGAATTTAGATGCCGGACGTCTTTCTGACCCTGCATTTATGTTCATCAGAGAAAAAGCGACCAAATGGCATGGACGCAACGCCGTTTCCCAACTCTTTACAAAACAACGTAATGTGTTTGGAGCACTGGTTGGCGTTCTTGCATCTCTGGGTTTACTTGCAATATTGAACCCCCTCTTCATTGTACTTACCACAATTCCTATTGTGGTTGGAACACTTGCAGAAATGCAGCGCGAAAAGAAAGATCGCGCTATATGGGAATCAATGCATTTAACCCGTCGTTTACACGATGAGTACGAACGCTGTCTCATGGATCCCATGTATTTATTGCAAGGAAAGCTTTTTTGTTTTACATCGTACTGGCGAAAGCGCTACAACACGATGCAAAATGAACTGGTTCAAAAAGAACAAGAACTGGAGTGGTTCAGATACAAGTGGAATCTCGTCAATGTGGGGACTGGGGTATGTATGCTCGCCATCATTATGGGGTACCTTGGTCATGGAATAGCTGATCGAACCATAGCATTTTCAGAAGTCTTTCTGATTTGGGGTAGCATGCAAACGCTCGCTCGCTCTATTACCAGTTTTTCTTCTTCGATCGGACAAATTTGGCAAGGATGTCTCGATTATACGTACCGTGAGCAGTTTCTTACAACCAAGCCGCTTATCGACGAGTCGAAGTCGGAGTCGTTCCGATTTCCTTCTACGCCGAAGCTTGAGTTGCGAGAAGTTTTTTTCCGTTACCCACGGGAAGAGAACCTAGTACTCAAAGGGTGTTCAATTTCGATTACGCCAAATGAAAAGGTGGCTATCGTAGGTCAGAATGGTTCTGGGAAGAGTACGCTGTTACGGCTACTATCGAAGATCTACCTACCTGATGAGGGTCAGGTGCTAGTCGATGGTTTGTCGATTTCTCGCATTACACAATCTTCTTGGTTCGAGCAAATACTCTTTGCTACGCAGGATACTCAACTCCCGAGACTTACTGTCGAAGAAGTTCTTACAGGAGGACCTCCACGAACCGCTGATATGAATCGGCTTATCCAAGCTGCAGGGCATGCACGAGCTGTTGAAATGATCACCGATGAGTTTCCTCAGCAGTATGAACAACAACTTGGTGCTGACTGGCCAGATGGTAAAGAACCATCGACTGGTCAGTGGCAACGGCTCAAGATCACCTCAGCCTTCTATCGACTACTTGAACCGGCAGTGCGCATCGGTCTCTTCGACGAACCGATGTCGCAATGTGACGTAGAGACACGAGAACGTTTCTATCGTGAGTTACAAGGAGTCAGTGGTAAGACCATTATCGTGGTTGCACATGATCCTGTATATCTGCACTATTTCCAGCGGGTTATCCTAATGGAACATGGCTGCATTGTACGAGATATGTGCACCCGAGAAGAGATTGTTGCTTATCAGCGCGAAGCTATCCCTCGATTTGAGCAGATTGAGCGCAAGGGTAACCATCTTTGGTCAGTGGAGTAAGTAGTTCAACAGAAAAAGGAGTCTTTCGAGACTCCTTTTTTATTTTGATCTTAAGAGGCTTCTTATATTACCCAACTCACGCAGCAAGTACTTGACAAGTAAGTAATAAGTGTAGTATAATGTAGAAGTACGATCTTTAACAGTTCTAGTCTAGCTCAAGAAAGGAGCAAACATGGTTCAGTGGTATCGTTCTCTCCCGGCGTGGCAGCAGGCTGTGCTGCGAGATCTTGGACGAGGACTGTTGGCCTTATGTCTCCTTCCATTCCGGATTCTCGGGTGGATCTTGAGAGAGATGGGAACACAGGCAACGACGAGTACACAACGTTTCGTTCGGCCACTTCTGTGGCCGGCAGCTGGAGTCTTCGCCCTCTTCGCATTCTATACGGTGATGGGACCTCAGCAATTCTCGTCTCTCGTCGGTCTGCTTTTGACCTTGGGTATCGTCCTTTACGGACTGAAACTCATGGTCTTCGGTTTTTCAAAACCGAAGAAAAGAAAGCGGACACACTAACATTCTCGGGCGGATTGCAATAGCGATCCGCCTTTTTAATTTGCTATTAATAAGGTTCTCATATAATCCAACTCACGCAGCCAAGTCGTTATAGGTTCTTGGGTTCGAGATGCGTCGTTTACTTAACAATAGAATAGATTACAATCAGATTGTATGAGTCAGCTAAAAATAGTTGCGCTCGGTGAAATAACTCAGAAGGCTGGAAAAGCTTTCTTTCCGCGTTTTGGGGGAAGCTTAAAAGATACTCTCGAACCATTTCCTGCGGAATATTTAGAAAAACAAAAAGAACATCCTGTAAAATTTTGGGGAGATATTTTCTGGGCTTTCAAAGATATTGTAGTCCAAGTGCTGAATTATTACGATGCAAAATCGGATTACGAAGTATCTACAGAAGTTGCGCATTTTGTAGTGAATTATTTGAAAAGTGATAAATCTAAAAGATTGCTTAGCCAACTAGTGCCTTTTGGGGAATACATAGAAATGGGTAACGATTTCATGATGGAGACCGCAAGTCCAAGTGATAAATCGGCTCAATTCAAGGATTGGTTTACAAAGGCGCTAACCCTCATTTGTATGGGGGTGCGTATAAGTTCTAAAGAAGAAGAGGCGCAAGTTAACACACAAAGAGAAGCTATGCGTAAACTCGCACTACTTGCTTTGAAAGGATTGCATAATAATTCTTCCAAAGAAGATTTGACTGTAGCCACTTGGTTTAAGAATATGTTTTTACTATTTGAAAATCTCGATATCAAGGGATCTACGCCGATGTTTTCTTTTGAGGAACAGAGTGCATTGGTCTGATATTTATAGATACACCCGAGACGCGTCGTTTTGTAAGTGTAAAATGAAGCTAATCCGTCAAGCGGGGTTTGACCGACCACGGTTCGAGCACGAGATGGCCAGCCAGTTTGAGACAGGTTCAGTCTCCGAGGTGTCTTTATAAAATATTAAAAAGGGGGCGTATACTTTATTTGTGATAGACATAATCAATAAAAACCAAGGGGTCATATCCTTTCTTGCGATTATTATCTCTCTAGTAACTTATTTCCTCACTGGCCAGAAATTGTGGGTCTTCGCTGTGCTTGTTGCAGTAATACTCATTTTGAGCGTACTCCTTTTTTGGGAGAAAAAGCGCCACAAATCTTTTGTAGATACTCAGAAGAAAGCCCGCATCCTATTCATTGATGACAAACACTGCGAGATTGTGACTAACTTACGGCGTAACGACTTTGAAGTTCGAAAAATTGATGATGTAACATCGCCAGCAACAGATACTGATGTTCAATGGGCAAATATAATCTTTGTCGACTATAAAGATGTTGGCAAGAAACTTTTTGGGAAAAAAGAAGGTCTCGGTCTTATAAGCGAGCTGAAGAGAACCTATATGAACAATAAGCGTTACGTTATCTATTCATCAGTACAAGATTTCGATGGACTTGTTGAGTTTCCATACATTCGGAAAAATGCTTCTTATGACGAATTCGTATCGCTAATTTCTACTGAGCTGGCCAAACTATGATTCACTTAAGAATCACAAGTCAGGATAGGGTTTTGATAAATACATTTCCAGACGAATTTAGCGTTGAGGGCGCAGAAAAAGATAAGGATGTCCGCTACGTGGAACAAAAGATAGATTCAGGGATCATTGAATTTCTTTTTGTGAAAGAGCCGCGTATCGCGAGGAGTAACAAGGTTCTCAATGCCTTTACATCGGCAATGACGATTCTTCTTGAAGAATCATTAAAGAATAATGTCCAACGAGCTCAAGAAATGGCTGATGATTACTTACATAACATAAAGAAGATTCATGGAAATCAAAAAAGCATAATTGAGAGATGTGTGTCAGGAGCCGAAGAACAAGAAAACTATCAGGAGTTCGTCAAATCTGTTGCGAGAGAAGTCCAGGAGAATCCAAGTGTAACAGCAGAGGATATCTGCGCTCTTTCAAAAGAGATACGGCTGATTGATTACCATATTGGAGGTTACAACCTGTTGCGGGACAATTCATCGCGAATAGCAATTACGGACAATCACGACTTAAGAAAGTTTCTACTAGGGTTATCTCATCTATTTTTCGATTCTTTCTCAAAGAATAAAGTTCTTGTTAGTCTGCATGAGATTGACAAAGATTTCCGATGTTCATTCGAATACGAAACTTTCAATGTTGCCATGCATAGCTTCCTCGAGAATATCGTCAAATATTCTAAGCCCTACTCTAAGGTGAGAATTTATACGCAAAATACGGGTCAACTTATTTTCCAAATGGAAAGTATTCGCCTCGAGAAGGATGAGTTAACCAGTATTTTCAAAAGAGGAGTGTCTGGTCGCAATGTTCCAGATGATTTGCGTGGGAATGGCATTGGCATGTATCAACTAAAGAAGGCTTTGGATAGAAGTAATATCTCCATATCTATCAGGCCAAATTACTCAAAAAACTCAGATTTAAACGGCATTCAATATGCCGAGAACATTTTTTCGTTTACATTTCCGAAATTCTCGTTCCGAGATGTATCATTTTAAAAAAGGAAAAGTCGCCCGAAAACCCTTGTGGTGCTTGATGGATAATTTTCTGAAACCGAGGGGCCAGCCAGTTTGAGATACGTTCGGAGTTCAAGTAATATAAATCTTATATCCCAACTAACTTCCTATGCGTAAATTACTTGTCTGGATTGTTTTAATTCTTATTGTTGCAGTAGCAGTATGGTACACACTACCCAAACGAGCGCCACAGCAACAGAGCAATAGCGCTGCCAGTACCACTCAAATACCCGGCGACAATCTTACCTTAGGGCAAACTGCCTCTGCCGGAGTGGGAACATATCTCGTGGCATATAACGGGATGACTCTCTACACGTATGCGCTTGATGCTACCAATGTTTCCAATTGCACCGGAGGATGCGCAGTCGCGTGGCCGCCGTATCTGGTAACTTCAACAAAAAACCTTGTAGCAGAATATCCGCTTAATGGAATGATAGGGACCATTGCCCGTAGCGACGGTTCAACACAAATAACCTATAACGGCCGACCGCTCTACTTTTTCAAAGGAGATACAGCGCCAAATCAGGTAAATGGGCAGGGTATCGGAGGAGTGTGGTACGCAGCAAAGCCTTAAGGCAGTACGTTCCAAATATTCGGATCCTCACCTCCATCTAATTTGAATATTGCTACGCCTCGTACGCCAAGCTGTTTAGCTAAGGTAACTTTTTGTGCGATTGCTTGCGCATCGCTCCAATCGATCAAGTTGAATGTGGATCCGGTTGTCGTAGACATGCCATCGGTATAGGAGACAGAGGGCATGTTAACAGTGTTTGTTGGATTGAGATCAACTTCATCTCCCGTAGGCGAATAATTTCCCGATGATACATAGGTAAATGATGGCTCTCCGGCGCTATTGCGAATAGGGGAGATACCCAGTTTCGACATGAGATCGAGTGCGTATTTCTGGTTGAACGGCCAGAGCATCTGATACTTGTACTGGTATCCGGAGGAAGAGATTACCGGCGTGACCGAATATTCATAGCCGTAGGTAGGAACGCCGATAATGATTTTGTTTCGTGCGATGGACTGTGCAGCGAGATTTACCAGATCGCTGACCCATTTCGGATCGGCAACCGGAGCGTAAGGACCGGTTTGTTCTTTGTTCAATGGCTTGTCGATAGTGCCCTGGTCATATGCCATAATCTCGACTCGGTCGCAGTATCGGTTCATTTGCGTGTAATCATTTGCATAGTCTGTTGCGTCCAAAGGAATGGTAGCTCCCGGGGCATATCGATCGCTCAGTGGCATCCGTGCTTCCACGGTGCAATACACCCATTTGTTTCCCATCTTGGGATAGAGTTCTCGTAAGAATGCCGAAAATGCATTTCTGGTATCTGCGGTTTTTGCCTCGAAATCAATATCAATGCCATCAAAATTGTTTTGACGCACTGTTGCGACAATCTCATTTTCAAGTGCGATACGAGATGCTGGATCAGTAAGTACTGCCTGTTCTGCAGTGCCGTTACCCCACATCACGGTCGGTACTACGCGAACATGAGCTTGTTTTGCAGTCGCAATGAATGAGCTCCAAGTGATTCCGGTAATATTTCCCGCATCGTATAGATGGCCGTTCACGGTTACGGTGTAATTAAACGGCATGACTGAAGTGAGCTGATTAAGATGCGGCAACACATCTTGCGTACCGGATGCAGTGCTCCAGTAGGGAATCCATCCGGATATCTCAAACTTTCCCGTTGCACGGCGCGTTTCTGTACCGGTGAGTATTGCTTCTGGATTGGTAAAATTATACAGCGCTTGCTGAGTAAGCGGTCCTGCAATGCCATATCCGGAGTAGGCCGCGCCGGAGCAGATAATATTTTCCGTGCATTGAAACTTTTCTACTGCCGCTTGTGTCAGCGGTCCGAAATAACCGGTAGCACTATCTGAAGAAAGGTAGCCAAGAGTGATCAGCTGTTTTTGAAGAAGGGTCACTCCATACCCTGAGGAACCAAGAGTGAAAGACCGGGCGGCAAAGGAAGTGTGCGGTAGAAGGAGAACTATCACTGCCAGTATTCCGATAAATAAATGTTGTTGTTTCATATTCAGTCTCCCAATTATATACGGTTTTACCTCTAATGAGGTAGGAGGATCATGAACTATTTATATAGGATACACAGAGCGCTATGTATTCTTAAGGTAATTTTGTAAATAATTCCCTTACATAAACACCAAAGGCCGCCAGGAAACCCTGGTGGCCTTCGGTTGCCCTGTTGGGAGATATTCCCAAAACAGGTGAACACAGTGTAGAAATAGGGCGATGAGAATTTTGTGAAAGATTGCTTTTTTAGAAGAGAGATGAAATGATATTTTCATCTCTTCATCCATTTGCACCCCATGTCTCCTGCACCTAAAAAGCATTTTACAAAGAAACACATACTTTTTTTCGCGCAGGGCATAACTATCGTAGTGGCAGGGGTACTGAGTGTATATCTGATCAGCAACGCCGCGCCGCTGCACTATACTGCTTCGAAAAACTCCACTGCGACCACAACAGCTCCGAGCGCAACCACTGCAGGGTCGCTGCAACCGCTTGATATTGCTCTATATAACGAGAAAATGCTTGCTCTGGCGAACTATCCAAAAACGGCAGGCACTTCCAGCGCTTCTTCAAGCGTATCTCATCTATGGCCGGTAAAAACGGTATATCCGAATGCGGGTGCACTCCTGCCATTCCATCGCATTGTTGCCTACTACGGCAACTTTTACTCAAAACAAATGGGTGTCCTTGGAGCGTATCCTCCGCAACAAATGCTGCAAATGCTCCAACAAGCTGCAGCGCAGTGGCAAGCTGCCGATCCTAATACACCCGTTATTCCCGCACTCGACTATATTGCAGTAACCGCACAAGGAAGCGCCGGTCCTGATGGAAAATATCGAGCGCGCATGCCGGCAAGTCAGATTGAAGAAGCAATAACACTTGCCAATCAGGTGCATGGACTCGTGTTCCTTGATGTACAGGTCGGATTAAGCAATCTCCAAACCGAGCTGCCGCTGCTCGAGCCGTATCTCAAGCTGCCACAAGTAGAACTTTCCATAGATCCAGAGTTTTCGATGAAAGACGGTACGCCGCCGGGGAAGGAGATCGGTACTTTCAATGCTTCGGATGTTAACTATGCCGCTAATCTTCTTGCTTCTATTGTCCGACAAAATAATCTGCCACCAAAAATCCTCGTCGTCCATCGATTCACTGAGGACATGGTAACCGGCTACAAGCAAATCACCCCATTGCCGGAAGTGCAGATTGTCATGGATATGGATGGATGGGGCTACCCGGAAAAGAAAATCCATACCTACAAGAGCGTTATCGCTTCAGAACCGGTGCAGTTTACCGGATTCAAACTGTTTTATAAGGCAGATTTGCGCCCGCCGAGCACCCGCTTGCTCACGCCGGCAGAAGTATTGTCGCTTCAACCCCAGCCTATTTACATTCAGTATCAGTAAGTACTGCGAAACGGGGAACGCGTCGTTCTCCCACTACTACTGTTTCCAGCCAGCTGGTAAGCGGACGAATAAAGGTGAGTTTCTCTCCATACTGCGCCTGATAGATGACCGCTAACGTGTCATCTGCTTCCATAATCCCCAAACAAAGAACGGTATAGCGATGTTGTGGATCTTTGTAATGCACATATGTAGCGCCCACACATACCAATGCTCGTGCATCATCGAGTGCCTCCTGTAATTTGTTCCCTGGGACATGCGTCATGTGTGCCAGTATATACTGGAGCTATGGAATACCATAAGTTAGTCAGAGATTACATTCCTGATCGTATTCAGGAAAAAGGAGAGCGTGCTGTGTTTCATATTGCTGATAAGGAAGAGTATCAAGAAAAACTACGGGAAAAACTTTCTGAAGAAGTTGCCGAATATCTGGAGAGCCAGTCGACAGAAGAGCTGGCGGATATTCTTGAAGTGGTGTACGCGCTCGCGCAGCTTGCTGGCGATACCCCGGCAATAGTGGAAAAGCTGCGTGTAGAAAAAGCGGAGAAACGAGGGGCCTTCACAAAGCGGATTATCCTGGATGAATCCTGATTCTTCATCCCATATATAGAGGGTACTCTGCATAGTTTAGCTATTATCCGAGTAATGCTTTCACTATGCTTTATGCAATTGCGGCAATTTTAATAGTGCTTTGGCTCATCGGAGTGCTTGCCGCATACACCTTAGGAGGTTTTATTCACATCCTCTTGGTAATAGCGATCATTATGATTCTCATACGCCTTATCCAGGGAGAAAATCCCGTTAAGTAAGGAGGTGTATACTATGGCTATGTTTGAAAACATAGGATTTGTGGTGTATGCCGTGACCGATATGCCACAGGCGCGTGCATTTTACGAAGGAGTACTCGGTCTCACGCCGAATGCCCCGGTTTCTGAAGGGCATCCGTGGGTAGAGTACGATATCGGTTCAAGTACTCTGGCAATCGGTTCTTCACCGGAATGGAAACCGTCTGCTGATGGCGCGACAGCCGCGCTGGAAGCGAAAGATTTTGATGCGGTCATTGCTGCACTCAAAGGACACAATGTTCCATTTATGCTGGAACCACAGGATTTTCCCACGTGCCATATGGCCGTCATTCAAGACCCGGACGGCAATAAACTCCTTATCCATAAGCGCAAATAAGCAGGGAAGGGATGGTATATACTAAGGGTATACCTCATGGATTCCATACAGTTATTGCCGGTTACAGAATTGCGTCCTCACGAAAGGGTGATTTTGCCGAGAGCACTCGCGTTGTTTACCAAGATGGCATGGGATCAAATGTTTTTAAAGCCTATTTTGGTAGATCAACATACCAAGGTGATTTTGGACGGGCATCATCGTTGGTGGGCGAGCCGTAAGCTCGGTCTCCAGCTTATTCCATGCTACTGCATCGATTATCTCAATGATGCACGTATCTCCTGCGAACCTCGGCGGGAAGATATTCCGGTTACCAAGGAAACTCTGATTGCCACTGCCGTTACCGGGGTAGTATTTCCCCCAAAAACCACAAAACATCGCTATGAATTGCCCACGCACAGCAATTTTTCGTTCAAAGAATTGCGCACCTCTCCTTGAACTGTATGTACTTGCATTTTTTGAAATATATGGTAGTATATTCACATTAATCGTTTTATGTATTCTCGTATGACATCTCGTCCTCTTTTGGTACTTCCATTGGTCATAGGGCTCTTTACCTGCCTGTTTGTGCAGGTACAACCAGCGTCTGCACAGCAGGCAATGACCTGTACGCAACTGACGTATAATCTCCATAAAGGATCGACCGATTACACAACGAATGGACAAGTGTCTCAATTGCAGGTGTTTTTAGGCCAGGCCGGCTATTTTCCATATCAACCGGTAGGAGTCTTTGGTCCAATCACCTTTAGTGCGGTACAAAACTTTCAAGCTGCGCACGGAATTCCGGCGACAGGATATGTAGGACCAATTACCCGAAATGCAATTGCGCAAATAAGTTGCCAAGGGGGGCAAGGAGTGATACCTCCACCTTCAACGAGCAGTGTATATATTCAAACACTTTCTTCCACGTCAGGAGCACCGGGAACTACTATCAATGCATACGGATCAGGATTTACTCCAAGTAATGCAGTCGTGCTCGGTGGAAGCCTCGTTTCGTATGTGCCTTCGTACAATGGCGCAACTCTCTCATTCACGGTACCTAACCTAGCACCAGGCACCTATACCCTCTACATCCAAAACAGTAACGGTAGTAGTAACCCTATTTCGTTTGTGGTAACGAACACCACGTATAACTACGGTTCTCCGTATATACAATCTCTCTCTCCAACATCTGGACCGGCAGGAACGGTAGTTACGGTATATGGATCAGGATTTACCTTTAGCAATACGCTTCTCTTTAACGGTTCGGTGCTTCCGGTAAATTCGATAAACGGCACAACGCTCAGTTTTACTGTTCCGAATCTGTCTGCAGGTACCTACTCGTTCTATATCCAGAATAGTAATGGCACGAGTAATCAGCTTTCTTTCAGCATCACTTCCTCGTATACCTATCAAACACCAGTGCTTCAATCGCTCTCTCCAACGTCTGGACCGGCAGGGACTACGGTAACCATTCAAGGAAGCGGATTCACTGCAAGCAACACACTCGTCTTTAACGGTACGAGCATGACCGTAAATTCCACAAATGGCAGTACCATTACCTTTACGGTTCCGAATCTGTCTGCAGGTACCTATTCGCTCTATGTGCAAAACAGCAATGGTACCAGCAATACGGGACTCTTCACTATCACGCAGACACTCACGCCTATTATCATCCAGAATTCTGGATCTACTAACACTCTTCCATTCAACATCACCATCAATACCGACGGCAGCGGCACATTGAATGTGAACAATACAACAAAGCAGTTCAGCGCCGGAACGCTTAACTATCAAGGGTTGATAAGCGATATTCAGGGAGTACCTAGCCTCAGTTTTCCTCCACAAGGATGCATGAAATCAGCATCATTTGGAGTCACGATCACTCTGTCATTTAACGGGCAGACAAGCGGAGATCTTACCTGTCCGCCAAGCGCAACCAGCTACCAAACGCTGAAGAACGATGTGAATAATGTCATTGCTCAGGTATGTCCCTACAACAGCTGCCAAACCAAAAGCACGGTAACACCTGCAACCACTCCTACGATTAGTTCCGTCATTCCGTCTTCTGCGATTGCAGGAACTATCGTGACCATATATGGCACAGGATTTACTGCATCAAACAATAGTGTCCTCTTGAGCGGATCACTAAGCGGGTCCATAGCTAAGAACCTTTCATCGAGCAACGGTACGACGCTGATGTTTACCATGCCGAATTCCATAGGACCGAACTGCTTCAATCAGACTATATGTCCAGACTGGGTCGCCATTCTTCAGGCAGGCACGTACAATCTTTCGGTTGAAAATACAAACGGCACAAGCAACACAGTATCATTCACCTACGGCGGAGGATTCTAATGCCTAACGTTTTCTTTGCAGTACAACTATAGGAAGAAGCGAGAGTGCAGCGATACCGAGAGAAATAGCTGTAAGATAATGCACGATAATCGGAAAACTTACTCCTAAGAAATAACCGATAAGCGTGATGCCCGCTCCCCACAGCACTCCGCCCGCAACGTTGTACGGCAAAAAAATCCGATAGGGCATTTTCCCGATGCCGGCGACAATTGGAGCGAAGGTACGTACGATAGGAATGAAGCGTGCGAGCAAAATGGCATAGGTGCCATAGCGTTCATAAAAATGTTGTGCTCGTATGACGTGGCTGTGATGAAAAAAACGAGAATCTTTTCTGGTAAATAGAGAGGAACCGGCCCATGCGCCAAACCAATATCCGACTGTGTCTCCCAATATTGCCCCGAGCATAATAAGGATAAGAACGGGACCAAGAGAAAGAGTGTGCTGTGCGGCGAGCAATCCAGCTGCAAAGAGAAGTGTATCTCCGGGTAAGAAAAAACCAAAGAACAAGCCTGATTCCGCAAATACACACGCAAACAATCCTATATATCCCAAAGAAAGAAGCAGATAAGAAGCATTGGTAAACAGTTGTACAAAGGTATGCATGGACGTCAGTAGTGTATCACACGGCCATTATGGATATTGAAACCTGTGATTATAGGCTCAGGTTATACTGACATATATGAAATTCCTCTTTTGGTTTGCATACGTCAGCGTCCCGGTCACGCTCTTATGCGGATTACTATACCTTGTGGTGCAGCAAGATATGCGCACATCTGCAAACGACCCACAGATTCAACTGGCAGAAGATGCGGCGGCGCAGATCATCTCGGGAAAGCAAATCGATCAAGTGGTGCCGGTTGGAAAAGTAGATATAGCAACAAGTCTTGCGTCGTATCTTATGGTATTCAATAACCAGGGAGTACCGCTCCTCTCACAGGCGGTGCTCAACGGTGAAACACCAACTCTTCCGCAAGGAGTATTTAATCTGACACAGGCGTATCATACCGTCACCACTCCTATGGGCATCGAGAGCCGTTTTACCTGGCAACCGGCTCCGGGTGTGCGCAGCGCTGTCGTGCTTCTTCATTTTTCTTCCAAAAACGGTATTGGATATGTGCTGGCTGGCCGTTCGCTTCGTGAAGTGGAAATGCGAGAACAGAAACTTTCATCGTATGTTGTCATGTGCTGGTTACTTACCGAAGCACTCCTGTTCCTTATGACGATAACCGTGTACCTGTTAGCTAAACGCGGACGATTTGCATAAAAGTGCTTTTACTGGGGAATCAGTATGATCATATTTGGATGTTTCTTAGTATACTGAGTTAAGCTATGCCACTAGCTGAGGAACTTAAACGTATCGTGCGCGGGGAAGTAATCGATACCCCCGATATGCGAAAGCAGTACGCGCGTGATGCCAGTATTTTTACCATCACACCAGAGGTAGTGATATTCCCGAAAGATGCACAAGATGTTTCAGCGCTTGTAGAGTACGTAGCACAACAAAAAAAAGACCCGAGAAGGGCCCATATCTCCATCACTGCCCGCGGAGCGGGGACTGATATGTCTGGCGGACCGCTTACTGATTCGATTGTGCTTGATATGACCAAACATTGTAATCGGTTTCTCGGACTCTCTCATGATATCGCGAGTGTGGAACCAGGTATGTTTTTCCGCGATTTTGATAACCGCACCAAGCGGGATGATTTGGAACTGCCGAGCTACACTGCTTCTCGAGAGCTCAATACAGTAGGAGGTATGGTGGCTAATAACTCGGGCGGTGAAAAAAATTTAAAATATGGAAAGACTGCCCGATATGTGGAAGCACTGGATGTGGTGCTTTCTGACGGAAAGCTCCATACACTGCGACTATTACAAGGAGAGGCATTGCAACAAAAACTTGCTGAACAGAGCTTTGAAGGAGAAATACATCGTCGCGTTGCGGCACTTCTGACTACACATCAGAAAGTTATTGAAATGCATAAGCCACAGGTGGAAAAAAATTCTTCAGGGTATGCACTCTGGGATATGGGAGACGGTGTGCATTCACTCAACCTTGCCCGGCTTATGGTAGGAGCACAAGGAACGCTCGGCATTATTACCAAAGCGGACATACGTCTCGTACATCCAAAACCTTACGCTTCCATGGTGGTTATATTTCTTAAACATTTGTCCGAACTGGGAGCGGTGGTACCACAGGTGCTCGCACATCAGCCTGATAGTTTTGAATCATACGACGACCATACGTTCGCATTAGGAGTGAAATATTTTCCGGAGTTTACGCGCTCCATGAAAACGAACATCTTTTCCTTGCTCATTTCATTTTTGCCCGAATTTTGGATGCTTTTGACGGGGGGTATTCCTAAATTGGTACTGCTTGTAGAATTTCGTGCTGCTACGCAAGAAGAAGCAGAACATCGTGCTGAACAATTGGCCGTTGAACTCAAAGAAACCAAAGATATCTCTGTACGAATAGCTCCATCAGAGCGGCAGGCGAGGAAATATTGGGCGATACGGAGAGAAAGTTTTAATCTGCTGCGCAAGAAAGTGCATGGGATGCGCACCGTTCCCTTTATAGATGATTTCGTTGTACCGCCGGATCGGCTTGCAGAGTTTCTGCCGAAGCTTGAAGCAATTCTTTCTCATTACCATCTCACGTATACGGTTGCCGGTCATGTGGGTGACGGCAATTTTCATATTATTCCGCTTGCAAAACCATCAGAGCCAGGACTCCCGCGTATTATCGATGAACTGTCTCACCAAGTCTATAATCTCGTGTTGTCATATCATGGCTCTATTACCGGAGAACACAACGACGGTTTAGTGCGGACACCATACGTAGAAAAAATGTTCGGACAGGAGATGTACGCGTTGTTCTATGAGATAAAGAAAATATTCGACCCGCTCAATATTTTCAATCCTGGAAAAAAAGTAGGTCTTACTTACTCCGACGCGTTCGCCCATCTTGATCTGCCTAAATCATCCTATACGCCTACCCCCGAAGCACCATAACGTCTCCTTGGGAATCAATGGTAATAAGTTTTGAAGGGGTGCCAACAATAGTTCCTTCGTCGACATAAAAATCAACACGAGTACCAAAGTATTCTCGTGCTTGCGCAATGGTGGTGGCTGGTGGTAATCCTTCGGGATTTGCGCTGGGAGCAGCGAGTGGACCGCTATAGCACAATAGTTCTCGCAACGATTCTTTCTGTGGAAGCCGAAACGCGAGAGAGAAGTTCCCTCGATGCAGATACGAAAAGGTGGCATCAGGACAGGGAAGTATGATACTTACTGGTCCCGGCCAGTAGGTAGTAAGCATAGATCGCATTTCCTCCGTCAAGGTTATACCGAATGGTGCGATCTCCTCATACGAGGATATCAGGATGATGAAAGGTTTTGTCACTGTTCTCCCTTTCAATTCATACATTCGCTCTATAGTATTTTGCTGCAAAGCAGAACCCACAATACCGTACAGCGTATCGGTTGGTATGATGCCGATTCCACCGTTGCGAAGTATTTCTACGTAACTTGTCATTATTTCTTTAAAAAGAGAAAAACTGATACCGGAAACTATACAAATCCCGGGAAAAAATCTGTTTTGATATGTCTTTTTGGAATACCGAGATCCTGGAGTATTTCACGGAAAGCAGTAATCATTGCTTGTGGGCCAGAGATATAAAAAATGCGTTCTCGGTAATCCGGTATGAGTTTGCGAATCAGTTCTGGCGTTACCGTTTCATATGTATAGGCAGGAAGGGGATGTTCTTCAGTAAGAACATAGTGTACAGGAGTCCCCAGTTCTGTGCGAGCACGCTCCAGAATTGAACTGTACGCAATGTCTTCCTTGGTTCTATTGCTATACAGGACGGCAATATCTCGTTTTTCTCTGCGGTCCAACAGGTACTGCAGCATGCTGCGAAACGGGGTGATACCTATTCCGCCCGCAATGAACACCAATTTTTGTGTTTTTGAAGCAGGAAGGGTGAACGTGCCCCCGGTTTCAAGTGCGCTTATAGATCCTCCTGGCTGAAGGGCAAGCAATGCTCGTTTAAAGCTACTTCCATTTTTCGTGAATTTAACACCGATACGCACTTCTTGCTCGGTTGGAGACGAAGCGAGTGTAAAGTAACGCCGATTTCCGCGCATATCCGTTTTCGTATGAGGAAGTGTCCATTCCATGTATTGTCCCGGAAGATACGCAAAAGCAGTACGTGGTGAAAAAAGAAAATCAGCACTGCTTTTTCCTGTGCGCTCAATGCGGGTAAGAGTCATATGCACCCTCTTGCGAGGATTAACGATTGCAGAAAAGATGTTTCCTACTACTAATGCAAGTTCTGGAGTGGAATATATTGATCCGATATGAATTGCAGGGGCAAACAGTATACCTACCACTATTCCATATGCTATCCGCAACCAAGCTATAGACGGGGTAGTGACCGGTTCGGTAAGCATGATAAACGCAAGGAATAGGAGGGAAGTATGGACAACTACTTGTCCTAATAGGCTTATGTTTGGTACCGCAGTGGTAAGAAATATAGAGAACAGTGCTGCAGTAAAGAATACGAGCACCAGATCCCATCGTTGTAATTTCCGCACTAGCAGTATGCCACCAATAAGGATCACCGGAAGCAATGCAAGATTTCCAGCGGCCCACCAGCTTGCTGCATGTCCAAATAGAAACGCCATCGCTACCAACCCAAGTGCGGCAGGGTTGAAGATCGGCTTTTTTCTCAAGGTGATCAAATATTTTGATGCAATAGCTACGGTACTTGCAGCTGCCAGTAACAGTATGCCGCCGAGATTTGTCGGCGCTATAGGAGTAATGAGCAGTGCCAGAATAAGAGCAGTGATGTAAGTAGATTCCGTATTTGCCGGCGCAGCAAATATATGTACGCACAACTCATTTACAAACAGGCTTACCAGCGTGATCAATACAGCAGAGAAAAGGATGTTTATCGGCTGGTATGGCAAGATGTGTACCCAACCATATACCACCGCGCTCACTAGGATCGCCAGGAGGTAATAGAGTACCAGGTGATACATAGTGGTTCGGTTGAGGATGTAATCAATAAACTGCATCATATCGTCGTATATGCTTCAAATCCGCTCGTCATCGTAGCCATACCGTCTTGATCAATACTATACCCTTCATATCCCGGCAATGTTTCAATGAAACTGATCCCTGCATTCCCCATAGCAAACGCTGGAGTGGAGAATCGATCAGCCTCGCATACATCTGGACCAATAACCGTAAGACTCGCCAGTGCAGTGAGCGGTTGTTCAGGGTGATGTGGGTCGTAAATATGATTGCCGCGTTCGTACAGTCCTGACGTTGCTACGCCTTTTCCTTGCGGATATATGATTTTTACAATGGTGTTCGGAGTAAATGGATTTCGAATGCCTATACTCCAAGGTTTTCCTTGAGCATTAGTCCCCGAAGTCTGTATGTCGCCTCCGGCTTCGATAGAAAAATTTTCATATCCTTTTTGGTACAGTAATCGCGCTGCATTGCGTATGGACCATCCTTTGACGATTCCAGAAGGATCGATATGGCCATCAGGATGATGCATGTCGAAATATCCTTTTGATTCTTCTTTTGTTTTCTCCGCGAGTGCAAAGATTTCATGCATATCCGTACTCCATGCGGATTCAGGCAGTTCCCCTCGATTAATACGCATAATCTCACTCTCCGTTTTATAGGTGCTGAAGCGGGTATCTACTGATACGAAATACGAGAATACCTCTTCAATCGCAGTGTGGACATCAGCATCGGAGACAATTTCAACAGTAATAGGCATGCCCATGCAAGGACGTGTCTCTTTCATACGTATTCCTATGCTTTATTGAGCGCCGTGGTTAATGATTGTACGAATGCCTCACTTGTTGCAGTAGCGCCAGAAACCAAATCAACTTGGGCGCTTTGTGTTGCTATAGCTTCTTGTTTAAGTTGTGGAAGTGCAACAGCACTTCGTTCTTGAGAATAAGGATTGTCATTTGGATATTGCAAAAAGACAATATTTACTAAAGCTCCATTTTGAATTACTGCTCGTACTTGCAAGGGGCCGTAGAAGGCATCGGTAACCGAACCAGTATAAGTGCCATCCCTATATCTTCCGGTATTTGAATTTATGGGCGGTGTTGCGGGTTGAGGTTGTGGAGGTTGTTGCTGGACTGGGGTAGGAGACTGCGGAGGTGGGGTAGTAGATGTCGCCGCAAGAGAAGTTGCAGTTTGGTTGGAAAATGTATTCCATAGTGCATAGGCTCCTAATGCAATGAGAAGAGCGCCGATAAAAAATAATTTCTTCATAGACAGGTTATTTATAGGTTAATTAGAGCCGTACCCAGGAGAACAGCGGATAAACTGAGCAACAATATGTCCTTGCTGATCCGGTTGGCCAACAACAACTATGGTTTCTCCAACACTGAGGGTAGAAGTTCCTTCATTGTCGAAGGAAGTAGAGCTGCTAACAAGTATGCTCTGCTGATTTCCAACACGATTGGTGATTTGAATAATTGGAAAATGAATTGTACTAATTGTTCCTACTGTTCCATGATTACTCTCGATGAATTCGTGTGGGAACGGTAGAGGGATACCAAACGGTCCTATCGTCCCTTCGGCAGGGAATCCATACCCGGATCTATATTCAAATTCAAAGTGTTCTGCTTCGAATGACATACCGAGATGAAAGATTAATGCGGCAAGTATCAAAGAAGCAAGCACTACCAGTATTGCTTTTTTTCGAGGAGTGAACCACGTTTTTCTTGTATTTTCAGACATGTTAGATGTTTGCGTGTGCGGTAAAGAGAATGTGCGCATTGGCTGGGATGCGTGACAAAGACCATATGCATCCTGCAACACACGCCAGTACGCCGAGAATTCCTAATGCAGGTAATGAATCGAATAACAGGAGACCCAAGTTCTGCCAGGAAGAAAGGATTATTTGGTGGTTAGAAAGAGCGAGATTAAGATAATCGTAAAATCCTGATACATACAATTCGTGTGCGGCATACGAGAGTATTGGAATAAGAGCTCCAATTGATACAAACGTACTGCCGATAAATGCTGCGATGCGCATTTTTGCTCGGCGACACTGCAATGCAAAAATACGTGCTTCTATATTCCTATAAAGTATAGAGGGAGGCTCTACTTCTTGGAGCAGTTGGCCTAGGGTATACATGCTTTGTATACGAATCACCGTTTTGGTTTGGTGCATTTTATACACAAAGGGCACTTTGACATAGATTCTATTTCTATTAGACTCCTACGGTAATAAGCCATCCCGCGGCTTATTAGAAAGGGAAAACCATTGTTCCTAAAACGCTGGTCCTTTCAAGTCTCTGCCGGGCTGCAGGGACACTCCCAGGCGAGGGAAGAGCGTTCCTTTCGGGATAGGTTTTTGAGTGGTCATCCTCCGTAAAGAGGGTTACCACTCCTACGGGCGGCTCTACAATGAGCCGCCCTCATGCTGCTGGGAAAGTAATTTTCGCAGCGTAATCAATGCACGAAAATGTCTGCTTTTTACCGTATTGATAGATGCATGCAACAAAGTGCCTATTTCTTCAAAGGTAAGATGGTTGGTGTAGTGCAGTAACAATACTTCTCGCTGCGGTGCGGGAAGTTGTTGTATAGCGGCCTGTAATGTTTGTGCATCTTCCGCTTGTATCAACGCTTCTTCTGCAAGCAAGGCTGGATCAGGAACCGTTTCGGCAAGCACATTTTTTTCTTCCACATCAAATGAAGAAAAGGGCACCTGTTTTTTCTTTCTGAGGTAATCGATTGCCGTATTGTGTGCAATACGCATAAGCCAGGTGCTAAATTTACTGGTTTCTGGGCGGTATGAAGCCAAGTGTCTCCAAGCTTTTACGAATGTTTCTTGAGCTATATCCTGCGCATCTGATTCGTTTCCGGTAAATCGCAATGCAAATGAGTACACATTTCCCAATGTACGGTTAGTAATTTCTTTGAATGCCAATTCATCTCCTTGTAGATATTGTGCAACCAGTTCCTCATTGGTGATCTCCATGTACAAAACATTCTATCGTAAAACAGAAAATATTCTTTGTTATAGTAAGTAGTGTATGCAAACTGAAACGATTGTACTGGGCGGCGGTTGTTTTTGGTGCACCGAGGCGGTATTTTCGCAGCTTAATGGAGTACTATCGGTGGTCCCCGGATATGCCGGCGGAACGGAGACGCACCCCACCTATGAGCAAGTATCGGAAGGGAATACGGGTCATGTGGAAGTGATAGAAATCACCTATGATCCTGAGATCATTTCATGTGAACGCATTCTGGAAGTTTTTTTTGATAGCCACGATCCTACTACGCTTAATCGACAAGGAAATGATATTGGCCCGCAGTATCGTTCGGTCATATTTTATACCACTCCACAGCAGCAGGCAGTTGCACTTCACTATCTCCGGACCATCCAGGATGCGTACGCTGCTCCGGTAACCACTACTATAGAGCCCCTCGTTATGTTTTATCCGGCGGAAGCGTATCACCAGGAATACTATAAAATGCACGCAAACGCGCCATACTGCCAGTTGGTTATTGCTCCTAAAATCAAGAAGCTTACAAAGCAATTTCCTGAACTCATAAAACCAGAACCATAGCGTGTGGTATAGTCTCGATATGGAAAAAGTGCTACTTACGCCGTACTACCTTATTGCAGCCGCTCTGATTGGAGTGGGGGATACGCTCTATCTTTCGTATTACAAGTACCTTGGACTGGTTCCTACCTGCGCTATTTTGCATGGTTGCGATCAAGTGCTCACGAGTGCGTATGCAACTGTCTATGGGGTGCCACTGGCATATATCGGATTCGTATTTTATGTATACATGCTGGTCCTGGTCTTGTTGCTCGCCATAGATCCCCGCTCTCCTGCATTACGATGGGGTGTTATGGCCTACACGACCATAGGTCTCTTGTGTTCCGTCCGTTTTGAAACGCTACAACTTTTTTCAATCGGCGCGCTCTGTATTTACTGCGCAACCTCTGCACTCACCGCACTCGCGCTATTTGCGTTGAGTGTGTGGCACGTACGTGCCAGTAGCTCAATGTCTCGGCCTGCGTACGCCGCGGAATAGCCTCCAAAGCACATACAAGAATATGATTGCCGCTACGGGATAGAAGATTCCTACATGCGTGATGATATAGCGCAGCGCAGTAAGTACATATAGCAGGACGGAAAAAGAAATAGTGCGTAGCGTAGTAGTAATTGAAGCGCTGCTGGTTGATCCGCTTTGCGTTTGATTGCCTTGCGCGGTTTTCTGCGTATCGATTGACGTTTGTTTCCCTGTTGGTAATTGTGCTTGTGTCCATTGGGATGCATTAGTGAGCGCTAGGTTCGCTTTGGTGCGCGCAGTATCGATGCTAGCAAATGCTGGCGCGAGATATTGTGCAGCGGGCGGGGAAATGGTCTGAATGGCGGCATCTATGGGTTGTGAGGATTCTACCGTTTGCGTGGATCCAGTGGATGAGGCGGTAGTAGGTGGAGCTGCAACAAGAAACGTGCCTTGCGTCTCATCAACAACCAATTGGTTACTATCGTACAGATCGGCAGATATAGTGTGTGAGCCGGCAGTAGGACTCCAAGAAATGGAATACACTTGTGCTTGAAAGGGAGAAAGGGATACAGAAACATTTCCGATCAATGTGCCGTTATCAAGAAAATTTAGTTTTCCAGCGAACGCGGTGTTGTTAGTGTTTGAAACTACGGTATGGATGGATACAGTATCGCCTTGCGTAACAGTGCTTTGGGAAAGAAATACAGATTGTTTAATAAAGTCTGCCGCGGAGACTACTCCTGGCAACAGGCACAAGAGCAACACCAGCACACTCTTTCTCATAAACGTAAGTGTACCATGGTCTTTCCAACGTTTAGCGTGCTACACTTTTTATATGAAGCCCTTGTTGAACATGTTTCATCAACATGTGATTCCCTCGGCACACAACGCGTATCGTCCGCACTTTCTGCGACCGTCGTGGTTAGGATTTTTTCTCGCTGTTATCTTAGCCGCAGAAGGATTTTTGGTAACAAACCTTATTGTGCGGCAGTCAAATGAAAGTTTTCTTGCAGCCGTTGTGCCGGGGGAAGTTGTTGCACTTACCAATGCACAACGAACCACTGAGCATATTAATACGCTGCAGGAGAGTAGCATGCTCGATATTGCCGCTCAAGCAAAAGCAAATGATATGGCTGCAAAGAGTTATTTTTCTCATGTGAGTCCAGATGGAAAAACGCCTTGGGATTGGATTACACAAGCAGGATACAGCTACCAGTATGCAGGAGAAAATCTTGCGATGAACTTTGTGGATGCACAAGATATTGTGCATGCATGGATGGCATCTCCTACGCACCGAAGCAATCTTTTGAATACTGCATATACAAGCATAGGTATCGGTGTGGCAAATGGTATCTATGAAGGGAAACCGGTAACATTTGTGGTGCAATTTTTTGCGTCACCGCTTTCTCAAGAAGCTGCAGTAGTCAATACGCATATGAATCCGCCTTGGCGACTCTTAAGCCGGCTGCAATCTGAACCACTCTATATCACTGAATGGATTCTTGGATCTATTGCACTGTTGTTGCTAGCGGTATTATGCGTTGCTGCAATTCGACACATAGAAATACAATCATCATACATGTTTGTAACTGCGGGGGCCGTATGCGCCATTGCTTTCGTGCTTTGGATCAGCAACAGTACCATACTGGAAAGTACGGTATGGTCTGCGCAATCAGCTGCCGCTCTCGTTGGTGCAGGCCAAATAGAGGAAAATTCGGTATCCATACCGCTTTCTGCCACCTCTACCGTACGGGGATAGTGTGCTTGCTCTCGGGGAGAAGAGGGCGCTATGCTACAGATATGTCTAAGCAAGCAACCATTGGTATTGTCGTCGGTATCGCTATTATTATTGTCGGATTTTTCTTCTTATCTACTTTTTTAAATCTATTTGGTATGAATCAACAACCTGAACAGCAGCCGGTTTCTCTCAGCGCAACTTCTTCACAAGCAACGAACGGACTAGTAACGCAAGACCAAACAGTCGGTACTGGAGCAACTGCTGAACCGGGTGATGTGCTTACAGTCAACTACACCGGAAAACTGCAGGATGGAACTGTCTTTGATAGCTCAGTAGGAAAAACACCATTTCAATTTACTCTTGGTGCGGGACAAGTTATCCCAGGATGGGACCAGGGGCTTATCGGTATGAAAGAAGGGGGAACTCGAGTGCTTGTTATTCCGCCAAGCTTGGGGTACGGATCACAAACAGTCGGTCCTATACCGGCAAATTCAACTCTCGTCTTTGAGGTCCAGTTGATTAAAGTACAATCTCCTGCGTCATCGACTACTCAGTAACACTTCGCGTAGCTTTTTTAGCTGTATTTGATAGGCTTACGGAGCAATGAGCTCTATTGGTTTCACGGTAGAAAAGCAAGTAAAACATTCTCTTGCGCGTGCTGGCGTGTTGCATACACCGCACGGAACTATTTCTACGCCAGCCTTCGTTGCGGTAGCGACGAAGGCTGATGTAAAAGGCATTTCTGTACAGCAATTTCCTGCGCTTGGTATACAAACCATCATTGCAAATACGTATCATCTCTATCTTTCCGGACAACGAGCGGTGGAGCAAGCGGGCGGAGTAGGTTCATTTATGGGATTTTCTGGTCCAACCATGACCGATTCTGGTGGATTCCAGGTATTTTCATTGGGGGTCGGATTTGGGAAAAAACTATCGAAATTCTTGCCTGAAGAAGCGGCTCGTGAAGAGGGGGTCACAGTGTTTGATGAAGATCTTGCCACATCACACGGAAAGCTGGCAATTATAGATGAGGAAGGTGTCTCTTTTACCTCGCATCTTGACGGATCACTCCATCGATTTACTCCTGAACGCTCCATTGAAATCCAACATGCGCTCGGAGCAGATATCATATTTGCATTCGATGAATGTACGGCACCTAATGCGGATTATGCATATCAGACAGAAGCGATGGATCGAACGCACCGATGGGCGAAAAGAAGTCTTGCCGCACATCGCAGAAATCTTGATCAACGCCAAGGATTGTGGGGAATTGTACAAGGAGGCAGATTTGCTGATCTGCGCATCCAAAGCGCCAAGGAACTTGCTTCCATGGATTTTGACGGATACGGGATTGGTGGATCTTTTAGTAAGCACGACATTCTCGGGATTCTCGATATGGTGAACAGGGAATTGCCGCCGGAGAAAGCGCGCCATTTATTGGGCATCGGAGAACCAGAAGATCTTTTTATCGGCGTGGCTGCAGGGATAGATACATTTGATTGTGTACTCCCTACTCGCAATGGACGCACTGGAGGTATTTATACAACATATGGAAAAATACAGATTCCGAATGCTCAGTACGCGACGGATACGAGACCGTTGGATGAAGGTTGTGCCTGTCCGGTATGCACCATCCATACCCGTGCGTACATAAGCCACCTATTTCGTACTCATGAACTGCTCGGACCAGTACTTGCTTCCATGCACAATGTTTATTTCTTGACCAACCTTACACAACGTATTCGGCAGTCGATACTGGACGGTAGGTTTGAGGAGTTTCGCGATTCATTTCTTTCAACCTATATGGCGCGATAAAGTATCTGTATGAATCGATTTACTCTCGCGTCCCAATACCAACCAGCAGGAGATCAACCAAAAGCCATCGATGCATTGGTAGGGGGTCTGCATGCTGGGGTACAACATCAAACATTGCTGGGTGTCACCGGCTCTGGGAAGACGTTTACTATCGCCAACGTCATTGCGCAACTGCAGAAGCCCACATTGGTTATTGCACATAACAAGACATTAGCTGCACAACTGACTCAGGAATATCGTGAATTTTTTCCGAACAATGCCGTACATTACTTTGTTTCCTACTATGACTACTACCAACCCGAGGCATACATTCCAACGAGCGATACCTACATAGAAAAAGAAGCACAGATCAACAAAGAGATTGATCGTCTGCGACATGCTTCCACACAAGCGCTCCTTACGCGCCAGGATGTGATCATCGTTGCTTCCGTCTCTTGCATTTACGCCTTGGGAAGCCCTGAAGAATATCGAAAGGTGCATCTTGAACTCAGTGCGGGAACGGTAAAAGACCGATCAGAACTCATCAGGGACCTCATCCGGCTCTACTTTGTACGCACTACCGCAGATCTTACGCCGGGAACATTCCGTGCTCTTGGAAACAGCGTGGAGATCATGCCTACCGGCGAGCAGGTAATCTACCGGATTGAGTTTGAAGGATCTCATATCGCGCAGGTGCGCATTATCGATGCGGTATCTCGAGCAGAAAAAGCCTCACTTCCATCGCTCTTTCTTTTTCCGGCAAAGCACTATGTGACGCCGGAAGACGAACGAAGCCGTGCTATTTCTGATATCAAAAAAGAACTGGCACGTCAGGTCACGAGTTTTGAACGAGCAGGAAAAATTCTTGAGGCAGAACGTATCAAACGACGAACCAACCATGATCTCGCACTTATCCGAGAAATGGGATACTGCAACGGTATAGAAAATTACTCGCGGCATTTTGATGGAAGAAAACCGGGAGAACCTCCGTATACTCTGCTCGACTATTTTCCCCACACAAAAGATGGCAAACCTGACTTTCTCACCGTTATCGACGAATCGCATGTTACTGTTCCTCAAATCGGCGGCATGTATGCCGGTGATCGCTCTCGAAAACAGACGCTGGTAGAGCATGGGTTCCGCTTGCCTTCTGCAATCGATAACCGACCGCTACAGTTTGAGGAATTCGAGGAACGTATCAGCCAAGTTATCTATACTTCTGCGACGCCGGGAACATATGAGCGATCCGTATCAGATACGCACATTGTTGAACAAATTATTCGTCCGACCGGACTGATCGATCCTGAGATTATCGTCCGCCCGGTGACTGGCTCTCAGCATAGTCATGGACAAGTGGAAGATTTTTTGGAAGAAGCGGAACGAGTGATCGGCAAAAAGGGTCGTATCATGGTAACTACGCTTACCAAAAAAATGGCCGAAGATCTTTCGGAATTTCTCAAAGATAGAGGATTCAAAGCGGCATATTTGCACAGCGATGTAGAGACACTTGACCGCATCACTACGCTTACCAGTCTTCGGAAGGGGGAATTTGATGTGCTTGTAGGGGTTAATTTGCTACGTGAAGGATTAGATCTTCCTGAAGTTACCTTAGTGGCAATTCTCGATGCGGACAAAGAAGGATTCTTGCGATCCGAAACGTCCCTCATACAAACGATCGGACGTGCAGCGCGTAATGTAGAAGGAAGGGTGATTCTGTACGCTGATACCATGACTGGATCATTGGAGCGAGCAATCGGTGAAACGAATCGTCGTCGAGCATTGCAGATGGCATATAACAAGGAACATGACATTACACCGCAAACGGTACGAAAGAACATTAAGGATATCACTGAAGAATTGCGCAGCGAACATAGTAAGGCAGTCCATGCACTGTGGGAAATAGATAAAGAACTCTACACCAAAGATCCTAAATCGTTTATCGAAGAAAAAAGAAAACAAATGGCCGAAGCGGTGAAGAATCTTGATTTTGAAACAGCCGCGCTGCTGCGTGATGAAATATACGCGCTGAGCGGTGAAAAGAAGAAGGGTAAACATAAAAAGTAGAAAGCCCCGCTACGAGTAGCGGGGCCTTGTGGGTGGGCAGACGCCTTAGTTGCAGCAAAGCTGCGGCAGGCAACGAAGCGGACGGCCTCGTTTGTGAATACCCAACAGGGATATAAGGTCAGTGTGTGCCACTGTGTCCAGTCTTCGTAGGACTAGGCATGTGGTTCGGAGACACCATTGGCATGGATGAACTCCTTTTGCTTTTGCGCGATGCTTTGCGTCTGAATTGCCTTCGATTTGGCAGAGGTTAATTCGGCGACCGGCAGCGATCCTCCACGGACCATACTCCTTTTATAAAGAACAGGGATGGACATTACCTTACACCCACTCTTAATTTTGTCAATCGAGTCATCAAGTAAGGTGGTAAGTATGCTATACTCTTCCATACGATACCCCTCGGAGGAGCCGTGGGGCAATCTGCTATATATGGAAGACATAATTCACATAAAAGGAGCAAAAACGCACAACCTCAAGAATGTTTCGTTGAGTATTCCACGCAACAAGATGGTGGTATTTACCGGTTTATCCGGTTCAGGGAAATCTTCATTGGCATTCGATACTATTTTTGCCGAGGGACAACGCCGTTATGTCGAATCATTATCTGCGTATGCCCGACAATTTTTACGCCAAATGCAAAAACCGGATGTGGAAGAGATTACCGGACTTTCTCCGGCTATCTCTATTGACCAGAAAAGTCGTTCAAACAACCCGCGCTCAACAGTGGCGACTGTTACTGAAATCTATGATTATCTCCGTATTTTATTTGCCCGTATCGGAAAACCACATTGTTTGATCTGTGGTAGAGAAATCAAGAAACTTTCGAATGAAGAGATCATTCAAAGTATCGTAGAAAGCATTACCAAAGCAGTCCCAAAAAAAACCCGAAAGGTACTGGATGTGGAAATGGTGGACGATACGGTAAAAATTTTTGCGCCACTGGTAGTCGGGAGAAAAGGGGAGTACTACCAACTGCTCTATGATCTTCTAGGAAAGGGATTTGAAAAAGCGAACGTTGATGGAAAACTGCTGAGTCTGCGGGAGCGTATTGTCCTTGAAAAAAACAAACCGCATGAAATTGACGTATTGGTTGATGAGATCCTTATTTCAGAATTTTCGCGCAATCGTACTAGTGCTCTGGAACGCCTTTCTGAAGCGGTTGAACGATCGCTCCATGAGAGTGATGGACTGGTAAAAATCGAAGACACACAAGGATCACGTATCATCTCAGCAAAATTCATGTGCCCATATGACGGATTCTCTTTCCCAGAGGTTGAACCACGCCTCTTCTCATTTAACTCTCCCTACGGCGCATGTGCGGAATGCAACGGATTAGGCACCAAGCACTTTTGGAGTGATGAACCGTGCCCAGCGTGCCACGGTGCTCGTCTGCGCCCGGAAGCTTTGAGTGTGCATATCGGGTCTCCATACAAGGATCATCCACACGGAAATAATATTGTTGATGTGACTCATTTTTCCATTGCGGATGCATTCCAATTCTTCAAATCACTCGAGTTATCAAAAAAAGAGCAAGAAATCTCCAAAACGGTCATCAAGGAAATCTGTGCTCGGTTGAAATTCATGCTGGATGTCGGTCTCGATTATCTGACGCTTGATCGAAAAGCCAACACGCTCTCTGGTGGAGAAGCACAACGTATTCGCTTGGCTTCTCAGTTAGGATCTGGATTGGTTGGTGCACTATATGTGCTTGATGAACCAACAATTGGATTACATCAACGCGATAATGACCGTCTTATAAAAACGTTGCTCAACCTGCGTGATCTTGGGAACACTATTGTCGTGGTAGAGCATGATGAGGATACGATCTACTCAAGTGATTTTCTTGTTGATATAGGACCGGCGGCAGGAGTGCATGGCGGTAAAATCATTGTCGCTGATTATCTGGACACGTTACTCACTGCAAAAAAAAATGAAAGCGGATCAGTGACTCTTGCATACTTGCGAGGAGAAAAAACAATTCCCGTGCCTGAAAAACGACGCAGTGCAGATAAGGGATTTATCAAAATTCGAGGAGGACAAGTGTTCAATATCAAAAATCTCTCTGTCGACATTCCTTTGGGAAGATTAGTGGCAGTAACCGGCGTATCCGGTTCAGGTAAATCGAGCTTTCTCTATGAAATTGTGTATGAGAACTTGAAAGCACGATTCGACAAGCGTTATCGAACCAACAAAATACACAACGCTGCTTCCGTGGAAGGTCTGGAACAACTTTCTCGAGCTATTCTCATTGATCAGTCGCCCATCGGCCGTACACCACGATCAAACCCGGCTACGTACACCGGTACTTTTACCTTCATCAGAGATTTGTTTGCTGCCACTACTGAAGCTCGAGCGCGAGGATGGAAATCAAGCCGCTTCTCATTCAATGTACCACAAGCTCGCTCAGGCGGACGTTGTGAAGCCTGCGAAGGAAACGGGGTAATTGCCATTGAAATGCACTTTCTTCCAACGGTGTATGTCACCTGTGATGTATGCAATGGAAAGCGATTCATGAAAGAAACACTGGAAGTGAAATATAAAAAGAAGAGCATTTACGATGTGCTTACGATGACCGTAGAAGAAGCACTTGAGTTCTTTAACGATATTCCTGCTATCTATGACCGCCTTAAAACCCTTGATGAGGTTGGTTTAGGGTATCTTGAACTCGGACAAAGCGCGACAACCTTATCCGGTGGAGAAGCACAGCGAGTAAAAATAGCTGCTGAGTTATATCGACCACATCTCCAGAAAACAATATATCTGCTTGATGAGCCGACGGTCGGTCTTCATTACGAAGATGTTGCGAAACTTATTGATATCCTTAATCGATTAGTGCTCGCCGGCAATACGGTGATGCTTATTGAGCATAATATGGATGTCATAAAGAATGCGGATTGGATTCTTGATTTCGGTCCGGAAGGAGGAATAGGGGGCGGCACATTGGTAGCTAAAGGCACGCCAGAAGATATAGCAGAGAACAAGCATTCGCACACCGGCGCATATCTCAAAAAAGCATTGCGCCGCTCATAGCGCATATGACACTTACTGAATTTAGAAAAAAAAGCCAGAAAATACCGGATACACCGGGTGTGTATTTTTTTCTGGATAGACGTAAGAAGATTCTCTATATCGGGAAAGCGACCAGTTTGCGCGACCGTATCCGGAGTTACTTCTCAAGTGACGTGGTTACCACCCGCGGAAATTTTATTCATTCCATGGTGGAACATGCTCGTATGATCGAATGGCGTACTACCGATTCGGTGTTGGAAGCTCTCATCCTTGAAGCAAATCTCATCAAACATTACAAACCGCATTACAACACGCTGGCAAAAGACGATAAAAGTTTTAATTATGTCGTAATCACCAAGGAAGATTTCCCTCGCATTCTTCTTGTACGAGGGAAGAATCTTGAACGAGAATTTCCTGGATCCGCGCGTTGGTATACGTTTGGACCATTTCCATATGGGTTACAATTGAAAGAGGCGTTACGTCTCGTGCGAAAAATTTTTCCCTATCGAGATACTTGCATTCCAGCTACACACACTATCGCACAAGGGAAAAAACCAAAATCCTGTTTCAATCACCATATCGGTCTGTGCCCGGGAATATGTTCCGGAACCATTGATAAAAAACAATATCGGCATATTGTCAGGCATATCACACTCCTGTTTCAAGGAAAGAAAAAAGTACTTCTGCAGGAATTGGAGCGGGATATGAAGCAGGCGGCAAAAGAGGAGCAGTTTGAAGAAGCAAGCAAGCTTCGTGGACAGATTTTTGCACTGAAATATCTTGAAGATATTGCACTGGTAAAAGATGAATTTCATGATCCCGCTGCAGTAATTGCCAAACGGGTAGAGGCCTATGATGTTGCGCACCTGCAAGGATCTGCCGCTGTGGGGGTGATGTCCGTAATAGCAAATGATTCGCCACAGAAAAATCAGTATCGAAAGTTTCGTATTCGCACGGCATCTTCAGGTGATGATCCTGGAGCTCTGCATGAAATTCTGACTCGACGATTAGGACATGATGAGTGGCCGCTTCCGCAGCTAATTGTGGTTGATGGAGGCACTGCGCAAATACGCGTTGCACAGCGCGTACTGAAGGAGTATGGCATTACCATACCAGTTGTCGGTGTTGTAAAAGATGAAAAACACCGACCGAAAGAGATCAGAGGTAGGAAAGAGTTGCCGATAGGAAGCGTTGCAAGCGATATTTCCGAGCGTACTATTCTATTGGCAAATGCGGAAGCACATCGATTCGCAATTGGGTATCACCGTCTCAGAAGTCGAAAAGAAAAAGGTATATACTAACTGCATGCGAACAGCTGTGGCAGTGTTGCGTGGCGGTCCTTCAAGTGAATATGAAGTATCGTTGAAAACCGGAGCGCATGTGCTTGAGTCACTCGCGCCGGAAAAATATGATGCCTGTGACGTATTTATTGACCGTACTGGAGTGTGGCATCTGCACGGAGCTCCCAGCACTCCTGAACAGATATTACAAGGAGTAGATGTTGTATTTAATGCTTTGCATGGGGAGTACGGAGAAGATGGAAAAATACAACGACTCCTTGATCGTCTTGCTATACCGTATACTGGCTCACGAACTATTCCTGCAGCGCTTACCTTTCATAAACAACGAACTAAAGAGCAAGTACAAACATTAGGCATAAAGATGCCGCACAGTATCTTTGTTGAACCACAGGAGGGGAATATTGAAACGCTTGCTCTGCGCATCTTTCGTTCATTTCCGCATCCAGCCATCATCAAACCAGTGATCGGTGGTTCGTCAGTAGGAATTACATTAGCAGATTCATTTGAAGCGCTCCAGGACGGGTTGCGTCGAGCTGCGATTATTTCTCCGACGGTCATGATAGAGGAATTTATTAAGGGGAGGGAAGCAACCGTTGGTGTCATTGACCAGTTTCGCAATGAACGCACTTACGCACTCATGCCAGTGGAGATTATTCCGCCACTAGGCCATTCATTTTTTGATTATGAAGTGAAATACAATGGAGAGAGTATTGAACGAGTGCCTGCAAATTTCTCCTATGAGCAAAAACAGGAATTAATGCGCCTTGCTCGTGTGATACATGAACAATTGGAACTCAATCAGTACTCGCGTTCAGATTTCATAATAAGTCCTCGCGGCATCTACTTCCTTGAAGTGAATACTCTTCCAGGACTCACAAAAGAATCTTTGTTGCCTAAGGCACTTATTGCTTCTGGAATACGCATGTCTGATTTTGTTGATCATCTTATTTCTCTTACAAGGTAAAAACAAAGAGCCTCATGATATATAAGGCTCTTTCAAGCAAACATTATTCTGTTCTTACCTTCATGTTTTGCTTTATACAAAGCTCCATCCGCCCGCTCCATTATGGATGCAATGTCTTCCCCGGGGTAGCGAGGTATTGTTACACCAATTGAAGCGGTTATTTTTATTTTCTGAGGATGCTCTCCTATTTCTATTGTGGATATTCCTTGTAAAACGCGTTCTGCTGCTTTGTGCGCTGATGCATAGGCTCTTTTATTTGAGTTCACGCGATTGGAAAAAAGACATGCAAATTCATCTCCTCCAACTCGCGCCTTCAAATCTCCTTTTCTGCAAATGCAGGCCAACAAGGTCTCCTTGATCATTTCTAGAACTTGGTTACCAGCAGGATGGCCAAGCGTATCGTTTACCTGTTTGAATCCATCTAAATCCACTATGGCCACTCCGGAGTAAGGGTGTTTTAAGAGCTCGCGCTTAGCATGTATCTTGAAACCACGCAGATTATGGAGCTCAGTGAGCAGTGGGTCGGTGAAATCCACTCGATCCATCGCTTCTGAGAAGAAATGATATACATCCTCCTTATGCTGTTTTACAGCAGCAAGAATTTTCTCGTTCATTTCTGAAGGAGAAAGTTGTTCTGCAAACCCTATGGCGATAAGAGGCAAGAGGTTGAGAGTGGGGAAGAGTGCGTGATATCTTTCAATAGTTTTTTCTACTGAAAGTTCTTGTGCCCGAATCTTGAGGATTTGCCCAGCTATATGATCTTTGTCTCGTTGCATCAGAAGCCTCCTTTCTCAAAGAGCTAAGATGTGTACCTCATAAAACGCTAGCACGTTTATCGTGCTACTCAAAGAAGTATTGACAAATAGATAATAGTATGTGTATTATATGAAAGCAGGGTGTATTTATCTTGCAGAAGGAGGAAACTATGGTTCCCAAAAGAAGGGAACAACCTCGAGGAAGGTCGCGCCTTATTCATTTACTTCTGGAAGCGAGAAAAACTTCAGAAGGATCAGAAGGAAAAGAAAAGGGCGAGACGTCCGATAATACCAACCCTGAAGAAAGCTCCGTCGAAGACGGAGCTTCTTTATATAAGTAAAAACCCGACTCAGTGGTGCCTGATTCGGGTTTTGTATGTACCGCAGGTATACTCTTACCTTATTGTAGTGTGAAGTAAGAACAGGCATGCGATTCATATAGCTCGCTTGTTATGGTTGCATAGAAGATACTCGCGTAGTAAGCGTGTCCTTGTGTATTAGGGTGCACATCTCCCAGCGGTCCAATACCATTGTTGTAGTAGTTAGATGGATCATATGCACCTGCGGCGCAATGCAGATCAACCACTGGAAATCCCATCTGGTCGATCGTGTCATTAAGTGTGGCGTTGAGATTCGAAAGTGCAGTGCGCTGCTCCATGCTAGCCCACTCTTTCCATTCAGGAAGATTGGCAAGATTCGGTAGATTTGCCACATAGATCGATGCACCCGGAAATCCGTTGTGCAAAGCCGAACCGATAGCTTGCATGTTTGCTGCAAATGTTGACTCAACTGTAGCGGGAGTGTTTATGCCCTTCGCCTGCACAGCAGGATCAAGGGTATTGGCGCAAACGCATGACAATTCATCATTCGTTCCGATTAAGAGAGTGATTACTTGGGTTCCTGGTGGAATTTTAGATACTTCATCTTTGATAATTCCTTCTGAATATTCTCCGGGGATAGCCAGGTTGATGAGCTGTGCCTTCAAGTCTTGCGCAACGATAACCGGAAAAGCTTGTGTCTGGATGGAAGTCGCATACAACCCGTAGGGAATCGAATCTCCCAACGACACGTATTTCGCATTTGGTCGGATCGGCGTGGGGTTGGGAATCGGGGTAGGAAATTCTAAAGGAGTGGGTGGTGTCATAGCACCACCTCCACCACCGCAGGCGGCAAGCACCACAAGCGGTAGAAATATCAGATATTTTTTGAACACTCAGTTCTCCTTGCATAACAAAGAACGTAATAGCCGATTGCTATACTAGTAAAACTTCCTTTGTTATTCAAACGATACTCCGATGTGGACCCGGCGAGAATCGAACTCGCGCCTCTGCAATGCGAATGCAGCATTTTACCACTGAACTACGGGCCCGTCGGAGTGCCGAGAATCGAACTCGGGTTTTACGCACCCGAAGCGTACGTAATGCCACTATACCACACTCCGTTTTTCAAACATCCGTACTAAAGACGGGTGCACCCTGTAGGACTCGAACCTACGACCCCACCCGTGTGAAGGGTGTGCTCTACCAACTGAGCTAAGGGTGCAGCAATGCCATCATAATCAAAAATCACCAAAAAGGCACTGCACTAATTATTACTACCGCGGAGTAATTCTTGCACTTCGATACGTTCTGCATGAAATGCTTGCTGGAGAATCGGGGTACAAGCTTGTGGCTCAGCATTTCCGCACATAAATACATCAAGAGCTGCATACCCGTATTCAGGCCACGTATGAATGGAAATATGACTTTCTGCCAATACTGCAACACCTGATACACCCCCATTTGGTTCGAAGTGGTGGAGATGGATATGTAGCAAGGTTGCTCTAGCTTTGGTTACACATTCTCGAAGTGTCGCTTCAATATATGCAATATCATCAAGATGATCTGCGTCATACAGATCGATAATGAGATGTGTACCGGCATAACGAAGGCCATTTCGCTCTATGAAATGATCCTGGACTTCTTCGTAAGGCTGGGAGGCGCTAGCGACTGGTTTCATTTGCTCGTACTCTGATACGGTCATAGCTGGCACAATAAAAAATTATATCAAAAATTGCAATATGTGGATAATATGCTGTAAAGTACTAGAGCGGGCCCGTAGCTTAGTTGGTAGAGCGCCTCATTTGCAATGAGGAGGTCAGGAGTTCGAATCTCCTCGGGTCCACACATTCTTTATTAGTGTATATCTATATTTGACACAGTGTTGTTTGCTCGATAGGGTAAAACGTATGCACTCTAGTGCAACATATTTCACTACAACCGTTACCACCTGCTGGATGGGTATTTTTACCATTCTTACAGGAACTACGCGGAGATAGGGGAGATATGTAATAACCACAACATAGAAACCAAATCTCCGGGCACACCGGAGATTTTTTGTTCGGACTCTGATGCAAGAAAACTTTTTTGCACCAGCGCCTGAAACAGGATGGCTGGAAAGTTCTTTCTATATCCAAACGAGAAAAGGAGTATCAATGGAACTTACGCTTACTCCGCAAGACCAAGCCGGTGCACGGTTGGCGATACCTGAAGCGGTGTTCTTTGTGGTCATTCACAGCGATGCAAATCCACATCCGTGCAGTGTGGAGGTACTCACTGCGTTCCTGGAACGATGGCAATCACTTCCCGATACAAAGAAAGAGGAGTACGTCTCTTGCATTGACGCTTCCATATGCACCTCTTCGGAAGAAGTATTGGATCATCTCTCGCTTCTTCCGAAGAGTACGGAGATCGTACTCATTTCCGACGATCCACATAATCGCGTCATCTGTTCGACGGCCTCTGTGTCGCTTCTTTCTGAAGCGTTTCCTTCCTATGCTATCTGGTCGGCACAAGTATCCACTCGAACCAAAACAGAAAAGCGGATTACCTGGGCCGCAGGGTACATCACTGCTATTTACGGAAAGAAAAATCGTCAAAACCCTCCGCAAGGACGAAGAACCGCTCGCGGAACTCGCATCAAGACTCCTCGCGAACAAAGAAGATTTTCTCGTAGAAGTGATAGACTTGCTTCTATGTACTTCTGAATTTCATCGCCGCAACTATATCAGTTGCGGCGATTATTTTTAGTAAGACTTGTAGATGTTTTATGCTAGAATGCGGCTATCTTACATATGCACAACGGTCTTGAAATATCGCTTGCAGCACAGCGAATAGGGAATCTTTTTGGTCTCCCTATTCCCAATACGCTCATTACGGAATGGGTAGTGATGGGCGTACTCATCCTCATTGCTGTATTAGCTGGGCGAAAAATCACCCTGATTCCCGGAAAAGTGCAGAATTTTTTTGAAATGCTTTTTGAATATGTGCTTGAGTACATGGAAAAGACATTTGAAAGTAGGGATTTGGCAGAGAAATTTTTTCCTCTCATCATGACCATTTTTCTATTCGTTCTGACCTCCAATCTGTTTGATTTTTTGCCGATATTTGGCAGTCTCGGATTTACTAAGCAAGGCCACTTCATTCCGCTTTTCCGACCAGTGAACACGGATTTGAACGTAACGCTCGCACTCGCGATTATTTCCTATGTGGTCATTGAAATTACCGGCATTACAACGCTCGGTTTCTTGAAATACGCTTCAAAATTTGTTAATTTCAAGGGAGGCGTCATCGGTTTTTTTGTCGGACTCATGGAGTTAATCAGTAATACTGCGCGCCTCGTGTCTTTTTCGTTTCGATTGTTCGGCAATATCTTCGCGGGAGAGGTATTGATCGCTATCGTATCACTCTTTGTGCCTTATATTCTTCCCGTGCCGCTGCTCATGTTCGAGACATTCGTTGCGGTTGTGCAGGCTGTTGTATTCGCGCTACTGACACTTATTTTTGTGAAGATAGCAATTACCGAGCCGCATCACACACATGCGTAATTATTAATAGTTTTTAAAACGTTATGGATATAGAATCAGCAAAAACAATAGCAATGGCACTAGCAGTAGGGTTAGGCATCATCGGTCCGGGCATCGGTTTGGGTATCTTGTTCGGTAAGGCAGCTGAAGCGATCGGCCGCAACCCAGAAGCATCCAGCCAGGTACAAACCATCATGTTCATCGGTATTGGCTTTACCGAAGCGCTCGCTATTTTCGCATTGGTTATCGGCTTTATTCTTAAGTTCACCTAACGCATAAATGGCTTCAGTTCTTGGTGTATTCGGTATTGACTGGCACCTGCTCGTCATCAATCTTATCAATTTCTCCATTTTGCTTGGAGCATTGACCTATTTCCTGTATCGACCGATTACGAAAACACTTGATGCACGAAGGGAAAAAGTGGCTCAGGGAGTAAAAGACGCAGAGATGGCTGCACAACACTTGAAGGATATTGAAGCAGCGGAGAGCGAACGAATGACGGAAGCTACCGCAACCGCAGAGAAACTCATCGCTGATGCTCGGGCGGTAGCGCTTGCTAAAGAGCATGAAATTGTCGCTCGAGGAGAAACTGCTGCTACGGCAATGCTCAGCGAAGCAAAACTGCAGGCAGCGGAGCTCCAAAGAGAAGCGATCACAAAAAGTAAAGAGGAAGTTGCAAAACTGATTGTGCTCGGAATGGAGCGCACCATGAAAACACAAAAATAATATGACTACTGCCTTACAATACGCTCGCGCGCTCCACGAGACACTCAAAGCGCATCCCAAAGAAGAAAATATGTACCTCAAGCGTACTATTGCAGCACTGCGAGCTCGCGGACATGAGCGGCTCTTGCCGCAGATATATGCGGAATATAAAAAACTGTTGCTCCGGGAAGAGCGTAAAGCACGCTCTGAACACTATACTCCGGAACAAGAGCGCACCCGAGTGCTTCTTGAGCTTTATCAGACTCTCATACACGCATGAATACATTTATAGAACAATTTAAAAAAGAGATAGAAGGATTTGTTCCCTCTGATCGACCGGCGAATGTAGGCATCGTCACGCGTGTGAGCGATGGTGTTGCGGAAGTTGAAGGACTCAATCATGCCGTTATGGCAGAAATGGTGCGATTTGATACTGCACATGGCAAAACGCTTGAAAGTGCTATTCAGGAACCAAAAGAGGTCTATGGATTGGTACTCAATCTTGAAGAAGATCTTGTGCGCCTTGTGATTTTGGGAGATGTCGCGCTGGTCCATGAAGGGATGCCGGTTATGACCACAGGAAAGGTGCTTTCCATTCCGGTAGGAGAAGCGCTCATCGGCAGGGTAGTCTCCCCCTTGGGAGAGGCACTCGATGGACAAGGCCCTATAACGGCAAAAAAGCAGCAGCCGATTGAACGGGAGGCATACGGCGTGATAGACCGAGAATCGGTCAATACACCGCTGCAAACGGGCATCAAGGCAATTGATTCTATGATTCCGATTGGTCGCGGACAGCGAGAACTCATTATCGGTGACCGGTATACCGGAAAGACAACGATTGCCATCGATACCATTCTCAACCAGCGCAATGAGCCGAAAGAAACACGTCCTATCTGTATTTACGTATCCATTGGACAGAAGGAATCAAAAACGGCTCGCCTGGTAGCGCAACTGCGCGAACTCGGTGCCATGGACTACACGATTGTCGTCGATGCAGGAGCATCTGCTCCTGCGGCACTCCAATACTTAGCTCCATTTGCCGGAGCGGCAATTGGAGAGTATTTCATGGAGCAGGGGAAAGACGCACTCGTTGTGTATGACGATCTTTCCAAACATGCCATTGCTTATCGACAGCTCTCACTCCTCCTGCGCCGTCCGCCAGGCAGAGAAGCCTATCCGGGTGATATTTTTTATTTGCATTCCCGACTGCTTGAACGTGCGGCAAAACTGTCCAAAGAAAAAGGAGGTGGATCACTCACAGCGCTTCCCATTATTGAAACGCAGGAGAACGATGTCTCTGCCTACATTCCGACGAACGTGATTTCGATTACCGACGGACAGATCTTTTTGGAAACGGATCTTTTTAACAAAGGCATGCGTCCGGCTATCAACGCCGGTATTTCCGTCTCTCGTGTGGGATCCGCCGCGCAGACCAAGGCAATGAAAAAGGTCTCAGGAAAAATCCGCTTGGAACTGGCGCAGTTCCGTGATCTCGAAGCATTCATGCAGTTTTCTCAGGATTTGGATGCAGAGACGAAGAAACGCATCGACTTCGGACAGCGACTGACTGCCATACTCAAGCAAAAAAACGGTACTCCAATGCCCTTTGAAGCCCAGACGATCGTCATCTATATGGCCATTAACGGCTACTTGGGAGGCACGGCGGTCGCTCAGGTACCGCTGGTTGAACAAACGTTCCTCGACTTCCTTTCAGTCGAAGCGCCGGAGCTGCTTCCCAGCGTCAAAGAAAAACGGGATTTGACTCCAGAATTGGAGGCAGATCTCAAAAAAGAGCTGGAACGGTTTACGAAGACGCATCCGCATCTTTTCCAATAACCTATGGCAGGACTTAAATCGATAAAAACAAAAATACGCTCGATGGATAAATCTCGTCAGGTGACGAAGGCGATGGAAGCGGTCTCTGCGGCAAAAATGCGCAAAGCGCAGCTCAGAGCGTTGCAAGGACGCCCCTACGCGAAAGCGGCCGTCAGTATCTTGAAGCGAGTCGCGACCACTCCTGATCTTTTGCGTCATCCGCTGGCAGCTTCACGAGAGATTCGCCATGCACTTTATATCGTCATTACGAGCGACAAGGGATTGGCCGGAGCGCTTAACTCGGCAGTCCTTCGAGCAGTGTGGAGTGATATAGAGACCAGCGGCCTATCTCGCGGTGCAGTCTCTGTTATTGCAGTCGGCAGAAAAGCGAATGATTTTTTCACGGCGCGTGGCATATCGGTAGACGTGTTTCACCCGCACACGGATGAGATAACATCCGAGCTCATCACAACACTGGTCCACGAAGCAGCAGACCGATTTAAAGGCGGCGCAGTAGATAGTGTCAAGATTGCGTACCAAAATTTCATTTCAACATTTGAACAGCGCCCCATGCTGCACACCATGTTTCCGCTTTCGCTTTCCGATTTGCAAAAGTTGGTGCATGACATTGTGCCGGCACGGGGAAAGTTTTCAGATACGCCGATTGAAGCAAATGGCGTGTTTTACAACATTGAACCGTCAGAGGGAGAGGTGCTCAATCACGTCCTTCCCAAACTTGCGGCTATTTTTGTGTATCACGCGCTTCTGGAATCCCAGGCGTCCGAGCACAGCGCTCGCATGGTCGCGATGAAATCAGCTTCTGACAAGGCTGATGAACTCAAAAAATCCTATACGCTTGAGTTCAATAAGATACGCCAGTCTGTCATTACCCGCGAAGTGTCTGAAATTACGGGCGGCATGGAAGCATTAGCATCATAACTACACATATGAAAGGAGAAATAAAACAAATCATTGGTCCGGTCGTCGACGTGTACTTTGAAGGGGAGACACTGCCTTCCATTCGCCATGCACTGCGCACAGAAGTGGAAGGACGGTCAGTTACCCTTGAAGTGGCCCAGCACATAGGGCTCGGCCGCGTGCGCTGCATTGCGCTCCAAGATACTGCCGGCCTCAAGCGAGGTGTTGCGGTTACGGATACCGGCGCTCCTGTATCGGTGCCGGTCGGAGAACAAGCGCTCGGCAGACTCTTCAATGTGATTGGAGAAGCCATTGATGGAAAACCACAACCAAAAGACGCTCCGCGCAGCTCCATTCACCGGGAAGCGCCGCCTTTCAAAGAACAGCGCACCAAAGCGGAGGTATTTGAAACCGGCATTAAATCCATTGACCTTCTCGCTCCGTTTATCAAAGGAGGAAAAGTAGGTCTCTTCGGAGGAGCGGGTGTGGGAAAAACAGTGCTCATGCAAGAGCTTATTCACAACGTTGCTACAGAGCACGGTGGCTACTCCGTGTTTGCGGGTGTGGGAGAGCGCGTGCGCGAAGGAAATGATCTGTATCACGAAATGTCTGATTCTGGCGTGATTGGAAAAACGGCATTGGTATTTGGTCAGATGAATGAAGTGCCAGGGGCACGAGCGCGTGTCGGTTTGTCTGGACTTACGATGGCGGAATACTTCCGGGATGAAATGGGGAAGGATGTCCTCTTCTTTATGGATAACGTATTTCGTTTTGTGCAGGCAGGATCAGAAGTGTCCTCGCTCTTGGGACGCGTGCCATCCGCAGTGGGCTATCAGCCAACGCTCGCGGAAGAAATGGGAAGCCTCCAGGAGCGCATTACCTCAACCAAGAAAGGCTCTATTACTTCCGTGCAAGCCATTTATGTGCCTGCGGACGACCTTACTGACCCAGCTCCGGCTACTACCTTTACCCACCTTGATTCCACGATCGTGCTTTCCCGCCAGCTCGCCTCCCTCGGCATCTATCCGGCAATTGATCCGCTCGAATCAAATTCAACTGCACTCGCGCCAGAGATTGTGGGTGAAGAACACTATCAGACCGCATCTGAAACAAAACAAGTACTCCAACGCTACAAAGATCTTCAAGACATCATCGCCATCCTCGGTATTGAAGAGCTCTCTGATGAGGATAAGACACTGGTGTATCGCGCGCGAAAGATTCAACGGTTTCTTTCACAACCGGTTCATGTGGCAGAAGCGTTTACTGATATTCCGGGAGTATATGTGCCGGTTGCAGAAACAGTACGCGCATTCCGGGAGATTCTTGATGGCAAGCACGATGATAAACCAGAAGGCGCCTTCTATATGAAAGGAAGCATTGAAACGGTGCGCAACGAGTAGCTATGCATGTCACCATCGCAACGGTAAATGAAGTGTTGTATGACGGTACCGCTCAGTCTATGACGGTACCGGGAGCGGATGGGGAGATGACCTTGCTTGCAAAACACATGCCGCTCATCACGACCCTCAAAGAGGGGACAATTACACTCCGGAATGGAGACACTAGAGAATTTCCTATCACTGAAGGGATCTTGGAAGTTGGACGAGAGGGCGTCGTTGTGATTTTATAATCTCGTTTGTTTGGGCCCATAGCTCATCTGGTAGAGCGCATCCATGGCATGGATGAGGTGAGGGGTTCGAGCCCCCTTGGGTCCACCGATTCTGAATTTTGATCAGATTTAAATATTAAAGATATGTAACTCACTATCTTATCTGTAAAATAGTGGTATAGTATCGCTAATTGTTCTTTCCTCCGTTGTTTTTATCTTTATAAATCAATAATATATAGTCGTATGTCAAATCTCCACAAAGCAATTTTTATAGCGCTCGGTGTCTTTCTTTTTTGCAGTACTCCGTTTGTTTCTGTACATGCACAAACCGTATTTCCTTCATACGGATGTCCTATGAGTTATTGGAATTCATATAATTGCGGTAACAACTACTACAACAACGGGTATTACAACGGTAATAGCTATTACTATAATAATCCGTACCAGACGTACTACTATTACGATCTTTCATCACCGTATGGATATAGCAACTATCCGTATAACACGACACAGCCGTACTACGGAAACTATAACTACAACTACTACAATAATTACAACAATGGCTACCCGTATTCGTATTACGGCAATTACAACAACTACTACTCATCAAATATTTATGGAGGAGGATACTGGGGCTATTGCTACCAAACAGTAGCGCCAAACTACGGACCGTCATATAAGTATCCGTGCTACTACCCGTACAACACCAACTCCTATTACGGCAACTACAATAACTACTACAACAACGGGTACTATTATCCTGGCTACTAACGTTACTGTAAGACTCCTCGTTCAGTTAGATACGCTTTGACCTGATCTACATCAGAGTCAGGCAGTAAATGACCATCAATATCGAGTGTGGGGGATTTAGATTGTCCCGTTTTTTCTAGCACTTCTTTTTCATATGCCGGATTTTGGAAGATATTCCGTTCATCAAACGGAATGTTCTGCGTGCGTAAAAAATCTTTCACATCTTCCGCCCATCCGCAGTTTGTTTTGGTATAGATAATGATATGCATAGTTGGTCTCTAGTATAGCAAAAGCAGCCCATCAAATACCTTCAATGAGCTGCTTATTCCGGCCGTATGATAAGCCAGCGTTTATAGCTTTCTACGGAAGGAGGGTTACCAATCCATGTTGTAGGAACTGGTTTCCAGGTATGACCCTTGACTTCGTTTACCATGTCTCCTTCCTCTACGATATCGTTATCCTTATGTCGTACCTCTCTTCCTCTGATCGTGTTTGGAGGATCATCTTTATTCCAAGGAGGACCGTTAGGATGTTTATGTGTAGCTAAAGGACCCATGCGCACCTCCTCTGGAGGTTATACTCCTCATCCTTTTATTTCGCAATTTACGGCAGAAAGAGGTATGTATTTATCTGTTATACTTTTTATATGATCTTTGTAGCAGGATTAACTCTTGCTTTTTACCTCATGCAGCAGTTCGGCATGATGCTCGGGTTTGGTGCGGAAATGGTACTTCTTTTTACCTATCTTGCAGGCCGTCGCAAAGGAGTCATTAACGAAACAGAAGATGGCATTGCGCACGGCATCTACCACATTCTTGTTTTCTCCTTATGTTTTATCATTATTTCCGGTGTTGGTATTACCGGCATCCACTTCGCCTCTTTGCAGTTCAGTGTACTAGCATCCCCAGCGTTCGTCATTAAATGGATTCTCATTATCATTGCCGCCGTCTTGGCGTTTCTGCTTCGCGGGTTTCGTATTTGGAATAGTGCGCTGGAAGGAATCTCAGGAGCGAATTGGGGAGCGCTCTTTCTGCTCCATATCTTTGCTCCCATTACGACCTACTTCGTACTGATCAAGCTCTATATTGAATTTGTCGCAGTATTTCTCATCCTGTGGTACCTCGTCATAGTTGTACTACGCCTCAAGCCTGCGGTCATGCAAAAAGTCGCACCGGCTCGCCCGCAAACAACAACAGCAGAGTATATGCTTCCGCAACAATCGTTCTTTTTTCAATTGCAATCATTTTTTACCTCACTTTCTTCTATTCATCTACCTTTTCTGAAGCAATCCGCTCCGCCTGCCGCTACCGTTAAAACAGAACCAGCTACACCGAAGATTCCTACACAACCTCAGCCAATCATTTTTTCTCCGGAGCGAACCACAGAGCTTCCGCCAATTCATGTGATGCCACAATCAGAAGAGGAATTACTGCAACGGAACAGCAGAGAAGGTGATATAAAGGAAGTATGAAGTTCTTTCACGATATCGAACAGAAAAAAATTCTTATCCTGATCGGTCATCCAGACTCCGGCGATACCCTTACCTCGCAACTCGCGCTTCTGTATGAGACTGCGGCAAAAGCTGCCGGTCATGAGGTGCACACATTCCATCTGGCAAAGCTGCAGTTCGACCCTATCCTTCATAAGGGATATAAAGTGATTCAAGCGCTGGAGCCAGATTTGCAAGAAATGGAGCGTCAACTTGCCTGGTGCGACCATTTTGTAGTGTTCTATCCCACCTGGTGGTGCAGCATGCCCGCACTCCTCAAGGGGTTGTTTGACCGCATGTGGCTGCCCGGATTCTGCTTTAACTACTATAAGGAAGGATGGCGCCAGCATCTCCATCTCTGGAAGAAAAAAATGCGAGGAAAAACAGCCCGAGTCATTGCGCTTTCCGGATCCGCGCCATTTTTTATCTGGATGCTCTTCGGCGATTACACCAATGAAATTACCCGAGGCATTTTGTGGTTCGCAGGCTTCAAAGTGCGAGTGACGCGATTCGGCCCCTCTGAAGTTGCACCCGAATGGAAGCGCAATGAGTGGCGCCGCTTTGTTACCCGCCTTGGCAAAATAGGGGAATAACCCTAGTATGCCTTCATGGGACTTTCTATAGGCATTGTCGGGCTTCCCAACGTGGGAAAATCAACGTTGTTTCAGGCACTCACCCGCAAAAATGTGCTCATCGCTAACTATCCGTTTGCTACTATCGATCCATCGGTCGGCGTCGTTCCGGTGCCTGATGAGCGGGTAGATCGTTTGGCAGCATTCAGTAATTCAGAGAAAAAGATTCCGGCGATCGTGGAGTTCGTTGATATCGCAGGACTTGTTAAAGGAGCAAGTGAGGGAGAGGGATTGGGAAACCAGTTTCTCTCTCACATACGAGAAGTAGATGCCATCGCCCATGTTGTGCGTCTCTTTGATGATCCCAATATCACTCATGTAAGCGCGGAAGTGGATCCTATGCAGGATATTGAAACCATTACCTTTGAACTGGTCTTGGCAGATCTTGAGACGGTGCAAAAGCGTTTAGGAACCTTGGAGCGAGAATTGCGCAGAGGAGTCAAAGAAGCGGTGGTAGAAGGAGAAGCGCTCCAAAAAGTACATGTGTTTCTTAAAAGCGGTATTGCGCCACAGCGCAGCAATTTCACTGATGCTGAACTGGCTGCACTCAAAGGTCTTCATCTGCTTACTCTCAAACCAATGCTCTATGTGCTTAATCGGCAAAGCGAAGGGCACAACCTTGATGAAGTGCAGGACGGACGATTTGCTCGTCTCAAAGAATTTTTTGACCATACGCATGCGCAATACGTGTTTGTCGATGCACAGGTAGAAAATGATCTGCGTGATCTACAGTCGGAAGATAAGACGGTATTTCGGCAGGAGTACGGCATGAGCGACGATGGACTCAATACCCTCATTACTGCCAGTTACCGTCTCCTCAATCTCATTTCGTTCTTCACGACCGGTACCGATGAAACTCGCGCTTGGACAATTCAGCAAGGTTCAAGTGCTCCTGAGGCGGGGGCTGCCATCCATTCTGATTTTCGGGATAAATTTATTCGCGCTGAAGTTATCCAATGGGACACACTCCTTGATGCCGGATCATACGCAAAGGCCCGTGAACAAGGGCTCATCCGCACCGAAGGAAAAGAATACCTAGTGAAAGATGGTGATGTGATAGAATTTTTACACAGTTAATACCATGGAAAGCACTTCAGAAAAAATACCAACAACTCCAAAGGATTTCTTTTTGTGGCTCGGCATCATCATTACGCTGTATTGGAGTATTCTCTCTCTTGGACATCTTCTTTTCCTCTATATTACCTATCACTTCGCAAGCGGAATCGATACATTTGATCCGTATCAAAGCGGCATAAGTTTTGACATGGCGTCGATACTGGTGCTCTTTCCGCTCTTTTTGATTCTATCGACTCTGGTATATCAAGATAGAAAAAAAGATGTCACAAAAGATCGTGTGTGGGTGCGCCGTTGGGCAATCTTTTTGACGCTCTTTTTGAGCGGTATTGCCTTGGCAGCTGACCTTATCACTCTCCTCAACACCTTTTTCAACGGGAATGACATCGCCACTGCGTTCCTTTTGAAAGTGGCAGTCGTCTTCCTTCTTTCGGTGGCAGTGTTTTGGTATTTCACTCTGGAGTTGCGTGGTTATTGGTATGCCCGCGGCAAAGCCCTCATGACTACCGGCGGCGTCGCACTGCTCCTGGTCCTAAGCATTATTGGAATCGGCTTTTTAATCGTCGGCTCTCCACAGCATGCGCGCATGGTACGCATGGATGCACAGCGCATTTCAGATCTACAAGCACTGCAGTCAGACATTAATGTGTACTACGCTCAACGACACACTCTTCCAACATCACTCAGTGATCTCGAGAGTATTGGATTTGCGTTGCCTGCTGATCCTTCCACGGGTGCTCAGTACGGATATACCATTACGCAACAAACCGGATTTTCTTTGTGTGCTACGTTTGCCGCTTCCGGTACCTCTCAAGTGCCAGGAGGATTTCTCTCACAAGAGATGTGGAGTCATGGAGCAGGATATACCTGTTTTGCGCGCGCTGCCGGATACTAACGCTCGAGTATGGAACAGTACGATCATAAAAAAATAGAAAAAAAATGGCAGCGCTTCTGGCAAGAAAAGCACACATTTGAAGCAGGCGAGGATCAAAAGAAAGAAAAAAACTACATTCTCATCGAATTTCCATACCCCTCAGGAGACGGACTCCATGTGGGACATGTGCGCTCTTGGACTGCGCTTGATATTGTTGCGCGCAAACGCCGCGCAGAAGGAAAGAACGTGCTCTATCCCATTGGGTGGGATGCGTTCGGACTTCCGACTGAAAATTATGCGATCAAAACAGGGAAAGATCCTCGGATCGTTACCAAAGAAAATACGGATACCTTTCGCCGGCAGATTCAATCTCTCGGTATTTCATTTGATTGGTCCAGAGAAATAAATACCTCTGATCCGGACTACTACCGATGGACGCAGTGGATTTTTTTGCAGCTCTACCGGCAAGGTCTTGCATATAAAGCGAAGACATATATTAACTGGTGCCCAAAAGATAAAATCGGATTAGCAAACGAAGAGGTGATAGACGGCGCATGCGAACGCTGCGGCACACCGGTTGAAAAGCGAGAGAAAGAACAGTGGATGATGGCGATTACGAAGTATGCGCAACGGCTCTATGATGATCTCGATACCGTAGACTATATCCCGCAGGCAAAATTGCAGCAGCGAAACTGGATCGGTCCTTCTCAAGGCGCAGAGATACGATTTCCCATTAAGGACAGTGATCGTTCTATCGCTGTGTTTACCACGAGACCCGATACCCTCTATGGCGCTACGTACGTGGTGCTTGCTCCGGAGTTGCTCTTAGCGGCCCAGCTTGCCGAGCAGGCTGAAAACCGGGATGAGCTGAAGGAATATATTGTGGCAACACAACAAGTCTCTGAAATGGAGCGCACCGCAGAAGGGAAAGAAAAAACGGGCATAGAGATGAAGGGAATACGCGCCATCAATCCTGTAACTAAAAAAGAAATCCCTATTTTTGTTGCCAACTATGTGCTTGGCGGGTATGGCACCGGAGCGGTTATGGGTGTTCCTGCGCATGATCAGCGGGATTATCTCTTTGCAAAGCGATTTCATCTTCCGATACAAACGGTATTAGAACCATTAATCACAAAAAAAGAGGGGGAAGATGCATTACAATCCTCTCTTCCGCTCGTAGAGCGCCGATCTGTCGTGGCGGTCATTAAACACTGGAGCGAAGACAAATATTTGGGAGTCCGTTGGAAACGAACAAATTGGCAAGCGTTTGTGATTGGCGGCATTGAAGCAGGCGAGGATGCCGCAGCGGCCGGCAAGCGAGAAATCAGGGAAGAGACAGGGTATCGCAATGCAACGCCAGTGCGCTCGCTCGGCGGAACGGTGCATGCCCAGTTCTATCAAACACTCAAACAAGAGAACCGGTTTGCCCATTTTGAACCGATGCTCTTTCAGCTCGAGAATGCGGAGCGCGATCCGATAACACCCGAAGAGCAGGCACTCCATGATCTCGTCTGGCTTTCTCCAGAGGAAATGGATGCGTTCATCACCCATCCTGATATGCAGATCATATGGGACCGCGTGAAAGGAAACGAGTGCTACACCGGCGAAGGTATACTCATCCATTCCGGCACATTTGATGGCTTGGAAAGCGAAGTAGCAAAAGAAAAAATCACTGCATCTGTAGACGGTGTGCCGCGGACGGTATTTCGCTTGCGTGATTGGATATTTTCTCGACAGCGCTACTGGGGAGAACCAATTCCGATGATTCAGTGTCCATCATGCGGATGGGTGCCAGTGCCGGAAAGTGAGCTACCAGTTCTGTTGCCGGAAGTGGATCGCTATGAACCAACCGATAGTGGAGAATCGCCACTCGCGGCGATTACTTCATGGGTAGAAACCACGTGTCCCTCCTGTAAGGGTCCGGCAAAACGAGAAACAGATGTGATGCCTAATTGGGCAGGCTCTTCCTGGTACTATTTGCGCTACTGCGATCCGAAAAATACGAAACAGTTTGCTTCAGAAGATACACTGCGCTACTGGACGCCGGTTGATTGGTACAACGGCGGCATGGAGCACACGACACTCCACCTCCTTTATTCGCGTTTCTGGCACAAAGCGCTCTATGATCTAAAGCTCGTACCAACGAGCGAACCGTATATGAAGCGCACCTCCCACGGTCTTATTCTTGCCGCAGGAGGAGAGAAGATGTCCAAATCAAAAGGCAATGTCGTCAATCCGGATGACATTGTAGAGCGCTATGGTGCAGATGCGCTTCGTCTCTATGAAATGTTCCTGGGACCTTTTGATCAACCCGTCGCCTGGAATGAAGACAGTATTATCGGTGTCCGACGGTTTCTTGAGCGAGTGTGGAAGCTTGCGAAACAACCAACCGCACAAGAACCTGCGCCGGAAACAGAACAGTTGCTTGCGCATACTATAGCGAAAATCACTTCAGATATTGAATCACTCAAATGCAATACTGCGGTGAGTCAGTTGATGATCATGCTCAAAACGTTTGAGCAATACGCTCCCACAGAAGAACAATTGCAGATATTCCTCCAATTGCTCGCGCCATTTGCGCCGCATATTGCCGAAGAGGTGTGGCAAGGCAAGGGGAATACTTCGCTTCTTGAAGAGCTTCCTTGGCCTACCTACAACCCTGAGATACTCGTATCCAAGGAAGTAACCATAGCAGTCCAAATCAATGGGAAAGTGCGATCAACGATATCTGCCCCTCTGGATGCTCCAGAACAAGAGGTCATTGAAAGAGCGCGCAGTGACAACAAGGTACAAACATGGCTTGCTCGAGGAACCGAGACTCGAGTTATGTATGTGCCCGGGCGGGTTGTCAACTTTATACTTGACCTATAAAGTAATCCGTGATATTAAAAATAGTGAATTATGCCCCAAAAAGTGGATAAAACCGGCTTTAAACCGAAGGCGATTGTGAAGCGCCTTCTCTCTAGCCTTCCCGAACGCTCGCAGCAGGTTGTGGAAGCTCGATTTGGCTTGGGAACCAGTACAGAATTGGTCACTCTTGAAGCAATTGGAAAGCGCTATGGCATTACGCGAGAACGGGTACGCCAGATAGAGAATCACGCACTCAATGCGCTTAAAAAGGCGCCGGCATATGCCGATGCACAGCAAGCATTTCAGGAACTGCAGCGCATCATTGAATCATTGGGGGGTATTATCTGCGAAGACGACTTGCTCAATTTCATTACCAAGGACAAAAGCATGCAGAACCATATTTACTTCCTGCTCGTGCTTGGTGATCCGTTTAAATACCGAAAAGAAGACAATGAAGTAAATCGATGCTGGTATGTTGATCCGCAACTTGCTGAAAGCGTGAAATCTGCTCTGGAAAACCTGTATCACGGGTTGTCTGATGAAGACGTTATCCCGGAAGGAGAGATGGTAGACCGATTCCTCAAAGAACTTGAAAATATCAATCAGAAGTATCTCAATGAGGAAATTCTCCGGCGCTGGCTCGCCATCTCAAAGAAGCTCAACAAGAATCCGTTGGGTGAATGGGGCCGCACTTCCTCTCCAAATATTAAGACCAAGGGTGTGCGAGATTATGCATATCTGGCGGTAAAAAAACACGGCAATCCACTCCACTTCCGAGAAGTTGCGCAGCTTATTGAAAAAATGTTCCATCGTGCTGCACATGTTGCTACCACGCACAATGAACTTATCAAAGATGATCGCTTTGTATTGGTAGGTCGCGGTATGTATGCCCTCAAAGAATGGGGATATTCACAAGGAGTAGTGCGTGACGTTATCCGTAATATTCTCCGTGCACATGGACCACTCACCAAGGAACAAATCGTTGAACGAGTATTGAAAGAGCGCCATGTCAAACCAGGTACGATCGCGGTGAATTTGCAGAATCAGAAATATTTCAAACGAGGAAAAGATAATGTCTTTACCCTTGTGAAATAGTGTTTGCAATCCAGCGAATTATTTCCCATAGAACGAAAAAAAGTAGTAGAAGGTAAAATCCCCAAATCATACGGGTATTTCCTAATGCTTCTTCTTTTGCATTTTTATTGGAAAGAACATACGTTATAACTCCCCATATAAAGATGAGAATAGCAAATGATGCACACAGCGATAAGACCGACCCGATTGCCGTCAGAGGGGTACTGATAAATGGAGTTAATAACTGTTGCATGATATAGATACGGTATACTTAGTATACCGTAGGATATGGCGACGATTTTCTCATACGAGTGGGCAGAAAAACTGCAAGAAAAAGCTGAAGGAAAGGGAGATGATCCATTTTTCCTTTCTATTGCACGAGTCACTATTCTCTGCATTATTGCTTTCTTTATAGATAGTAGTGCATTACGCGGCACAGCATTCGCCTTAGGTATGCTTGCGCCACTTTGGCTACCATTATTGCTTGCTGAAGTAATATTCATTTCATTTGTTGACTACAAACGATTTATTTTTTGGTTTTCTATTGATCGAGTTTTACTTGAAATACAACTTCCTCCACAAATACAAAAATCCCCCGAAGCAATTGAAGTTATTCTGGATTCTTTATGGAATGCAGGAGGAGAAACTAATGAATATGATCGTATTTTTTTAGGAAAAATGCGAGCCGTCTGGAGTCTTGAAATCGCCAGTAATGAAGGAAAAATATCATTCTATATTTCCATGCCACGAGCATGGAAAAATATCACTTCTGCTCGTATATATGGACAATTTCCTGAAGCACGTGTGGAAGAAGTAGAAGATTATGTTACTAAAGTTCCGTTTTCTCTAAATACATATGATCTGTTCGCAATGGAATATGAAAAAGGCGATCCAGCCGCTCTTCCTATAAAAACATACAAGCAATATGATCTGGATAAGAACACGGATTCTCCTGAGACTCGTGTAGATCCCATTACCCACTTACTGGAGCTATTCAGTAGTATCGGTAAGGATGAATATATGTGGCTTCAGATTATCCTTCGTGCCCGCAAGAAAGATGAATGGCGTGGTTTGTATTTCGGAGATACATATAAAGAATCCGCTGAAAAAGAGATCAAAAAGGTGATTCAAGGAAGCATTAAACGAGCTGAGGAAATCAAGCAGCAATTTCCAACTGCCACCAAAGGAGAAAACCAGCGTATTGAAAATATTCAGTATGCTCTTACCAAGGTTCCGTTCGATTGCGGTGTTCGTTCTATGTATGTAGCAAAAAAAGATGCATTTAAACCACAGAATATTGGAGCGTTAGTAAATCTATTTGTGCCGTTACGAGGAAATACGGGGGAATTCAATTCGCTTAGTGTTGCAAACCGTGGTCTTATTCGCTATCAGTATCCATGGCAAGATTTTAAAGATATTTTACATACGAAAGACAAAAAACACCTATGGTTTTGGTATGCGAATCGAGCATACTTTTATGTTCCGCTTAATCAGGTGCCGACCTACATGAACACAGAAGAACTTGCTACTATTTGGCATTTTCCAAACGAAAGTATTGTCACACCCGGACTACAGCGAGTACCATCTCGCACCGCGGAAGCTCCTACCAACTTGCCTATATAGTCGTATATGCCTGAAACTCCTTTAGAACCACCGCGCAGGCGTAAACATAAAATATTGCCGCAAAACCTTTGCGGACCGTGGTGTCTCGAATGTCAGATGTATGATCATGCGTTTGCAAGCATGTTTCTCGTCGGTGTCCTGTTGTTTCTCCTGTACTACATCACCATTGGACCTCCAATCACGTTTCCTAGTGCTACGCTTGTTAAAATAACTCCTGGAGAATCGCCACAAACAGTTGCAGATACACTTGCAGAAAAGCATATTATTCATTCGTCGTTTCTATTTTTGTTGGGTACACGGTTGTGGAATAAGGGAGAAATTATTCCAGGAGAATATTTCTTTCCTGGACCACAAACAGTACTTACTATCGCTCGACGTATTTCACGGGGAGATTATGAATTAATCCCTATGAAAGTCACTATCCCTGAAGGATATGATGCACAGCAGATTAGCACCTTGTTAGCAAACAAAATTCCCGATTTTGATGCACAGACATTTTTTGCCCTTGCCAAGCCTCAAGAAGGATACCTTTTTCCTGATACCTATTTCTTCCTTCCTGGAGAAGATCCAAAAGAGATTGTACAAACCATGCGTGAAAACTTCAGCAAACAAACTGGACGGATTTCTACTACTACAGCGGCGTTTAGCAGGCCGATGAACGACATCGTTATCATGGCTTCATTGATAGAAAAGGAAGCTCCGGATATGCAGAATAGACGTATCATTGCGGGGATTTTATGGCATCGTCTTGCAATAGGTATGCCGCTGCAAGTAGATGCAGTGTTTCCCTACATTATTAACAAAAATTCATTCCAGCTGACCAAGCAAGATCTGCAGACAAATTCTCCTTACAATCTATATATTCATGCAGGATTACCGCCGACAGCAATAAGCAATCCAGGAATCAATGCCATCCTTGCCGCCGCCACACCAATCAAGACCCACTATCTATATTATCTTTCTGATTTAAACGGTAATTTTCACTATAGCGCTACCTATGCAGGTCAATTATCAAATGAACGGACCTACTTGCATTACTAGTTGTTCTCTTTCGTAGGCTAAGGTAGTCTCCTCAATATGTTTTGGAGGCAAAAAAGAGGAACGGTGTTTGTTGGGTTGTCCGGAGGAGTTGATTCCGCAGTATCAGCAGCCCTACTCAAACAACAAGGTTACGATGTTATAGGGGTCTTTATTCGCATTGTTCTGCCCGGCTATCCATGCACTGCAGGAGAAGATAGAAGAGAGGCATTGCGCGTGGCCACGCATCTGCATATTCCATTTCGAGAAATCGATCTTTCCGACGCTTATATGCGTACTGTATTTACTCCATCCATCGCAGCCTTTGCAGAAGGGAAAACGCCTAATCCCGATGCTTGGTGCAACCGAGAAATTAAGTTCGGCTTGTTTTATAACTATGCACGGGAACAAGGTGCAGACTATGTGGCAACAGGCCATTATGCTCGTGTTCTTAGAACGAAACATCAATTTGGCTTGTTTGCCAGTATCGATACAAAAAAGGATCAAAGTTATTTTCTCTGGAGTATTCCGTACGCGCAACTCCCACACATACTCTTTCCCATTGGAATGTTTAAGAAAGAAAAAGTACGACAATTGGCAAAACGATTTCACCTTCCAAATGCAGCGAGAAAAGATAGTCAGGGTTTATGTTTTGTTGGTGATCTCGGTATAGAACAGATATTAACCAAAGAGCAGCCACAGTATCCGGGTAAGGTGCTGGATGAAAAAGGAAATGAAATAGGAGTACATGCGGGTGCCATGCTCTATACCATCGGTCAACGACATGGATTCACACTGCATGCCCATACAACACATACCCAGCCGCATTTTGTGGTACGTAAAGATATTGCACACAATACGATCACTGTTTCAGAACGCAAAATACCCACCATGTATTCGTCTACACGACTCATACTTACCCAAACCAATTGGATAGGAAATGCTCCAGAAGAAGGGCAATACATGGTTCGATTTCGATATCGACAGCCACTTATGCCCGCATTCATACACTATGCCGATGACACTACACTGGTCACCTTGCAGCAGCCGCAATTAGTTCCAGAAGGACAATCGCTTGTCGTATATAAGGAAAACCAGTGTATCGGAGGAGGTGTTGTTGATAAGGTAGAAATGGAAGCATAACAAACAGGATATACTGCAAAAAATGCCTCCACGAATTCTAAAAGCAGATGGTTCACTAGAAGCGTTTAATCGAGACAAATTACTTCGTTCACTGTTGCGCTCCGGTGCAGCGCAGGGTCGTGCTGAGGAGATTACTCAGCAACTTGAACGAGAAGTAAAAGATGGTATGACTACGGGTGAAATTTATCACCGTGCATTCACTTTACTCCAAGAACATAAAAAAACCGCTGCAGCACGATATTCCCTTAAACGGGCACTATTAGATTTCGGTCCATCAGGATTTCCATTTGAAGCATATCTCGCGGAAATGTTTCGAGCAGAAGGGTATAGTGCGCGCATAGATCAGATTATTCAAGGAAAATGCGTTGAGCATGAGGTAGATGTGGTGGCAACAAAAGGAAACCAAACCTTGTATGTTGAAGCAAAATTTCACAACAATGCCGGATTTAAAACCGATCTTCAAACTGCCCTATATGTGAAGGCTCGATTGGAAGATATTGCTGCCCGCCCAGGAAATCCGGAACCAATGCAAGGATTGTTAGTAACGAATACCAAATTTACCTCTCTGGCAGTTGCGTATGCGCAGTGCGCGGGAGTAGAACTTCTGGGATGGGAATATCCGGACCAGGGAAATCTTCATGATCGAATTGATGCGGCAAACGTCTATCCCATTACCGCGCTTACGACGCTTAATAAGCAGGATAAAATTGCACTGTTAGGTAAAAAAATAGTGCTATGCAATCATCTGGTAGAACAAGGAGATGCTCTGTTGCAGGCGGGTGTATCACGCAATAAAATCGATTCTGTCTTTTCTGAAGCAGCCGGATTGTGTATACCTGGAAATGATATATGAGTAAAGAGCAAACACGAGTAGCTTTTCGTACACCCTTTATGTCTTTGTCGAGTAGTGATATGCGGAAAAGCCTTGTGAGCTTTTTGATTGGATTAGTATTAGGTGCTCTTGGGGTATGGAGTGTTATGGGACTTCATCAACAACAGGCTGTTTCTGTGCCAGCTTTTTCTTTTACAGGCCAAATGGCTACTACAACACAAGCACGCGTATCGGAAAGTCTATTTTCAGTTTCTGCTCAACCGGCCGGACGTACGGTGCGCGTGACACACCTTTCTCTAAAACAACCGGAATGGGTCGTGGTCTATGAGGGTGTTTCAGGTATGCCCGGTAATGCACTAGGGGCAATCGTTGCTCGCCCGCAAGAGCAAGAAATTGTGGTTCCGCTTCTGCGTCCTACTCTAGCGGGTAATACCTATTTTGTGGGCACCGAGCCGCTTACAACAGCAAACCGAGGATATACCTATACATTCCCGACACTCAATGTGTTGCAGCAATTTACTGCTCAATAAACGAATCACTTCCTTTTTTGTCTGTTTTGTCAGACAATGGACTGCATGAATGGATATGCAGTGCGGAAAAAAAGTATTTGGTTTGTTCCTGGATCTACCTCACCGTACAAGCTGAGCCGAACACGCATCGATAATTTCACCAAATGCCAACGGTGCTTCTGGCTTGAAGAGCGTTACGGAGTAAAAAAACCCGATTCATACCCTTTAACGCTCAATATCGCCGTTGATGCATTGCTGAAAAAGGAATTTGATCGATATCGTGCGGAACGCACGCCACACCCTCTCATGGAAACATATGGCATTGATGCGGTTCCATTTCATCATGAGGCTCTCGATTCCTGGCGACACAATTTTGTTGGCGTACAGTATTTGGACCCGGAAACGAACTTTCTGGTATTTGGAGCAGTAGATGATGTATGGATTACTTCAAAAAAAGAACTTCTCGTGGTGGATTACAAAGCTACGGCAAAAGCTGATACACCGACATTGGACGGTGATCTTGGGTTGCAGTACAAACGGCAAATGGAAGTATATCAATGGCTTTTGCGGCAAAATGGATTTCCTGTATCTGATACTGGCTATTTTGTATATGTAAACGGAAGAAAAGATGCAAAAGCGTTTGATGGAAAATTAGAATTTGATGTAACGCTTTTGCCATGCAAGGGTGATGCGACCTGGATTCCATCCACACTGCGCAATATCAAGACATGTTTGGAATCAAATACTATCCCGCCTTCCTCCGTGTCCTGTGATTACTGCGGATACCGCACCGCTGCACATGAGGCGCTTTCTACCATATCTCCTGAAACACTTCCTAAACAGAAAAAGAGCCCTAAAAAGAAAGAAGAAGAAACTGCAAAGTTATTTTGAGATATGGATAAATATGTGCAAATGAAACAGATCCGTGATGAGCTGTTTGCGCTCACTGCATCTCCGCTGTATGCCTATCGCACACAGCACAAATACTATCCGGTAGTGGGGGAAGGGAGCCATGATGCACCTATACTCTTTGTAGGAGAAGCTCCAGGAAAAAATGAAGCAGAGAAAGGACGACCGTTTTGTGGAGCAGCAGGAAAATTGCTCGATCAATTACTTGATTCCATCAATCTTCCTCGCTCCGAGGCGTATATTACGAATATTGTAAAAGATCGTCCTCCGGAAAATCGAGACCCGCTTCCATCGGAGATTGAACTATACGGCCCGTTTCTTGACCGACAAATAGATATTATCCAGCCGAAGGCGATAGCAACACTCGGTAGATTTTCTTATGGATATATTATGAATAAATTTGATCCATATGCAGTTCTTGAACCTATCAGTAAGGCGCATGGGAAGATATTTGAAGAAGAAGCATCATATGGCTCTATAAAAATTGTTCCTCTTTATCATCCCGCAGCGGCAATATACAACCAACACCTTAAAGAAACGCTGTTTAACGATTTTAAAATATTAAAGCAGTTTATATAACTACCAAATTTCCACGCGATTTTTTTGATCCCGATATAATTTGTCTCTCTTGCATACTTTGAAGGTAGTATAAAAAGGAGAAAAATTGGAAAGCGGTCCATTTATCCGCGTAAAGGATGGGGCATGCGGATCAACCAATACTTGCATCTTTAGAAACTCCGATCTTGCTATGGTGCGCTCACATTGAGCAAAACCTAAAAAGAATCGTTCTTCCGGAGTAAAACCATCAATAATGGATCTCCCTGTTTTCTGAAGACGTTTTTGGTAGGCCTCAAAAGCTATTACCAACCCGCCAAGATCAGCAATATTTTCTCCTAAAGTGAGTGCTCCGTTCACAGAGATAGTTGGGGTTACCTGGTAGGTATTGAATTGTTGTACCAGTTTTTTTCCTCTCTGCAGGAATGCTTCTCTATCTTTTTTTGTCCACCAACTTTTTAAATTACCCCTATAATCAAACTTTGATCCTTGATCATCAAATCCATGGGTAATTTCATGTCCAATGATGGATCCAATAGCACCATAATTTACTGCATCGTCTGCAGTAAAACTGAAGAATGGCTCTTGTAAGATAGCTGCAGGGAAAACAATTTCATTCAGATTGGAATGATAGTATGCATTTACTGTTTGTGGTGTCATGAACCATTCTTTTCGATCTACCGGATGCTTTGATTTTCGTATGGCTTTTTTATGATGAAATGTATGCGCTCGGAGCATATTTCCAAAAAAATCATCTGGTTTAATGAGTAATCCTTTGTATGTCTCAAAACGAGATGGATACCCTATTTTTCTACGCATAGTGTGCAGTTTACGAATCGCATTACGCTTGGTATTGCTGCTCATCCAAGTAAGTTTTCTAATGCGTGTTTCATACACATCAAATAGATCTGATACGAGAAGATCCATTTTTCGTTTTGCTTCTGGATGGAAATAAGAATGTACGTACAATGCACCAAGTGCTTCTCCAACTGTTCCATCAACAGCATTAAGCGCCCGACGCCATAACGGTTTCATCTTTATACTTCCTGTCAGGATTTTTCCATAAAATGCAAAGTGTTCTCGGACGAATGGTTCAGACAAAAGTGCCGCATGATCGTTGAGTAAATGCCATTCAAAATATATCTTCCATTGTGGAAGGGGAATAGAAAAGAGTAATTTTCCTATCTCTATAAAGAAAGACGGTTGAGCTACATTCACTCTTTTTATGTGTTTTGCACCTAATATACGTAAATATGTTTTCCAGGGAATTTGAGGGATTGTCCGTTCCAATTGAGTAATAGAAAACACATGATATGTTTTTTCAGCATCTCGGGTATCTTCTTTCTTCATTGAGATACGCGCCAAGCGTGTTTCAATAGACATCACGGTATCTACTGCATTTGCAATTTGGTTTTTTGGAAATTGTGCAATCGTAAACAGTTTTTTAATGTGTTGTTTGTATGCCTCTCTCACACGTGTGTGTTCTGGAGTATTTTGTAAATAATATTCTCTCTCCGGCATTCCTAATCCTCCCTGCCATAAAGTAAAAAGATAGACATCGCTTTTTTTAGCATCTTGATCAAGTGCAAACATCCACGGAGATGTAGAGCCATCCCGATGTGCGAGTGCTAGATATCGAAGGAGTGCAGCGTGAGAAGTAATGGCGCGAATATCCGCTCGGTATGGATCAAGAGGTGTGCTTCCACGAGCATTCCGTTCTTTCATGTTGAACGCGGATACATACATGTCCCGAACCAATTGTTCCGTACTTCCTGGGGTTAATTTTTGTTTACCGATCAAAGCAGTAAATAATTGCTTTATTTGCTGATCTGTATTGTATTTAACGATTTGAAAACTACCCCATCGATTCTCTTCGGAAGGGATTTTATTTTTTTGTATCCAATTACCGTTTGCAAAACGATAAAAATCATCTTGTGGTCGTACCGAATGTTCGATGCTGTGCGTATCGAAACCCCAAGTGTCCATCTTCTTCATATGCAATGAGAGTATTCCAGAAGATACACTCCTTGTCGAGAAATTGGTAAGATTGGGGTTATGGATCTTAATGAAATTCGTTCCAAATTTCTTTCCTTTTTTCAGGAAAAGGGCCATACCATCATTCCTTCCGCATCGTTGATTCCAGAGAATGACCCTACTACGCTCTTTACCGGAAGCGGCATGCAGCCGTTGCTTCCGTATTTGTTGGGGCAAACACATCCATCAGGCACTCGGTTGGTGGATTCACAGAAATGCTTTCGTACAGGTGATATTGATGAAATAGGAGACAATCGACACACCACCTTCTTTGAAATGCTCGGTAATTGGTCGTTGGGGGATTATTTCAAACAAGATCAACTTACCTGGATATTTACGTTCTTAACTGAAGTAATTGGTTTAGATCCGCAGAAGCTCTATGTCACTGCGTTTGCAGGAGATGAGATTTATAATCTTCCACGAGACGCTGAAACAGTTTCCATTTGGAAAGCACTCTTCATCTCCAAGGGTATTGATGCGAACGAAGCATACATAGGTTCTGAACAAGACGGATATGAACGAGGGATGCATCAAGAGGAACGGATTTTTTACTATGATGCGAGTAAAAACTGGTGGAGCCGTTCAGGAGTTCCGGGCTCCATGCCTGAAGGAGAACCTGGGGGAGGAGATTCAGAAATATTCTATGATTTTGGAACACCGCATGATACACGGTTTGGCCCGCATTGCCATCCCAACTGCGATTGCGGTCGGTTTGTGGAAATCTGCAATTCTGTATTTATGGAATATTACAAAAAGGACGGAGGATTTGTGCCGCTCGCACAGAAAAATGTGGATTTTGGCGGAGGATTGGAACGTATTGCCATGGCGGCCCAGAATACTGAAGATGTGTTTTTAGTCGCGTATAAACCCATAGTAGAGGCACTAGAAACTCATTCTGGAAAATCATATGGCACAGATGCTGAACATACTCGGTATTTTCGTATCGTAGCCGACCATATGAAAGCTATAACGTTTTTAATGGCTGATGGCATTCTTCCGGCAAAAAATGATCGAGGTTACTTTGTGCGCCGCTTGCTCCGTCGCGGTATTCAGTATGCAGATAAACTGGGCATTGAAAATGTAGCATTTGTGGTTGATATCGTGATTGCTATGTACCAAGACGCTTTTCCGTATCTGGTTACACATCAAGACGACATACGACTTGCGGTGGAAGAAGAAGAAAAACAATTCCGTACTGCGCTTAAACGGGGTATAGGACTATTCAATGCATGGAAGCAAAACAGAACGTCGAATGATCTCCCTGCCGACTTGTTATTTACATTAGTAACCACGCATGGATTTCCTTTGGAGATGATAGAGGAAGTAGCGCAAGAAGAAGGGATACGAGTCGATGTGGACACATTCCATGCGCGTATGCGTGAGCATCAAGATCTTTCTCGCAAAGGAGCAGAAAAGAAATTCAAAGGAGGATTGGCTGATACTTCAGAACAGACGACTCGCTTACATACTGCGCACCATCTTTTACTCCGGGCATTACAGCTGGTACTGGGTCCAGAAGTAAAGCAACGTGGTAGTAACATTACCCAAGAACGGTTACGCATTGATTTTTCATACGGACAGAAGCTTACTGATGCACAAAAAGAAGAAATCGAGCGTATGGTGAACACTGTGATACAGGAAGATCTTCCAGTTATTAAAAGCGAGATGGAAAAGACGCAAGCGGAAGCATTGCATGCAGAACATGAATTTGGGGCGGTATATCCGGATCGGGTAACAATCTATTCTGTTGGGCCAAAAGAAGCGACTATAGAGGAGCCGTGCTTTGAAAAAGCTTTTTCTATTGAATTCTGCGGTGGACCGCATGTTTCCCGTACGGGCGAACTCGGTATATTTACCATTCAGAAAGAGGAGGGGGTCGGAGGAGGAATCCGCCGAATAAAAGCAACCCTGAGTAATGGATCATAGATGCACATATGCGTTATATAATGGTGTAAACATGCCTCTCTTTACTGCAAAACCATCAGGAAAAACCATTGCTATCGTTGATGTTGAAAATGGTACTGTTGGCACTGGACTCGTGCATCTTTCTACCCATTCTTCTCCTCAATTTTTTGCAGAAAAAAGAATTCCATTTCCCTATAAAGAACAAGTGCATGGCGCCGCACTACTTGCTCACGCAGAACAATCGGTACAAGAGGGATTGTTGCATATAAGCGAGGTGGCAGCTCGTATACGCTTGCATCCATCACTCAATATCAATGCAGACATAGAACGCATCCTTTTCTTTCTTGGAGCCCCGTGGAGCGAATTTATGATTTCCGCTCCACAAGAATACCGCACGGTCGCTCCGCGAATATTAACCACAAAACTTAAACGCCTCGGTGCACAGCAGTTTGATGGAGTATCTGTATCGTTCCATACCAGTAGCGTGGCGACTGCCAATACGATGGCGTTGTTTTATCCTAACGAAACGAGTGCGCTATGCATTGTAAACGGAGAGCTATCAGAGCTTATTGTGCACCAAGGTGAGCGTATCCTTGGAAGAGCAACTTTTCCGACAGGAACACGCACAATAGATCGTACTCTGCAGGTGCATGCAGGAATGCGTCCAAATGAAGTGACTTCTGCACTCCAGCTTTCTCCAGCATACCTTTCAGAAACGCTCGCCGTTGTACAAGACCATTTTCTGGAACAACTCTATGTCGCTGCACGATCTCTTGTGGAAGAGGGAAATGTAAAACATTTTTTCATTATTGCTCAAGAACCATATGGCGAATGGTTGGCTAGAGCGATAGCAGACTCTCCGGCAATTGCATCACTTTGTAGCGGCGGGGGGACTGTGCGTGTATTGCGCGCATCGCAGTTTACCCCTTATTTCCAAGCAAAGAACGAACGTTCAGACGTAATGTTGCTACTGGAAGCATTGTTTGCGTGCAGTATGCATCGTGTATAATTTTCTTATGCAAGACATGATTCCTCCACGGGAGCGTTCCATTCGCAATATTCCTATTAGCACTAATACAAACCATCCGATACCGCCTCGCCAAACACCACCTTCCTCAAGACGCCCTTCTCGAACTCCTTTCTTCCGGAACATTTTATGGATCCTTGGCATTCTGTTGGTATGTGCCCTTGCAGGGGTAGTATTTTCTGCTTTTTTTGAAAATACAACGGTAACGCTGTACCCGCATACGCAAACAGTCAATACAACCGGAGCCATTACTGCCCAGCCTGACGCAGGAAACGGCACACTTGCGTATCAAACCCTTTCTGTTACTCGATCTGCTACTACTAGCGCTTCTGCATCCGGTACGCAGCATGTAGTGAAATCAGCGACCGGTATAATTACTATCTACAACGCCTATAGCACTAAACCGCAGAAACTTATTACTAACACTCGTTTTGCAGCGCCCAGTGGAGACATTTACCGCATTCATGCGCCGGTAACTGTGCCTGGCGCCACAAGGACTAGTACAGGTCTGCAACCTGGTACGGTTTCTGCGACCATATATGCCGATGGTCCTGGCAGCGCATATAATCTTGCAAGTACTACATCGTTTACAATCCCTGGGCTGAAAAATACACCAGAGTACACGACCGTATATGCTCAATCACAAGGTTCAATCTCCGGTGGTTTTATTGGTAATCAACCAACAGTGGCACCTGCTGACCTGACCACGGCTGAGGCGAACCTGAAGCAATCATTGGATAGCGGCGTATCGACAGCGGTGAACAGTAGTATTCCACCAGGATTCAGTCTTATTCCCGGCACATTGCAAGTCTCCTATACCGATATTGCGCAGACCCAAAATCCTGATACGTCGATCACTTTTGCGCAGAGTGCGACCGGTATAGCGGCGATTGTTCGGGACACGGACTTAGCTGCCGCAGTTGCCAAGCAGACTATTCCTACCTACAACAATGAACCAGTTACCTTCGCACATCCGGAAACGCTTTCTATTTCTTTGGCGGTAAGCCCTGGAAAAACACTTGGCCCGCTTTCTCTGCTTGTAGGAAACCCAGTCACTATCGTATGGCAGATTGATCAGAATGCGGTAGCCCAGGCGTTACTAGGTAAGCCGAAATCATCCTTTGAAACTATCATTCAATCATTTGCCCCCGCGGTGGAACAGGCGAAAGCGCAAGTACGACCGTTTTGGGAATCGCATTTTCCCACCAATCCCCAGAAACTGACCGTCACCGTCATGTCTCCACAGTGATGAACGGAAAAAAGCGTTGACACATAACAATCTGTACAGTAGTATGCATAGCGTCGTTCAGAATGGATAAAGAAGCATCGGAAGTACAAGGCACGGTCGAAGAGGCTCTGCCCAATACCTTATTTCGCGTCCAGTTGGACGAAACGAAAGAAACGTTGCTTGCCTATCTTGCTGGAAAAATGCGCCTCCACCGCATCAAGGTGCTGGTAGGGGATCGCGTTGTTCTGCAGTTGGATCCATATGGCGGCAAGGGCCGGATTGTTCGCCGGCTCTAACTCATATGAAAGTAAAAGCTTCTATTAAACCTCGATGTGCGCACTGCAAATTCGCTCGACGAAAAGGACAGCTGCGTATCATTTGCACTAATCCTCGCCACAAGCAGCGGCAGGGATAATATTTTTGTAATCAAACTATGCGTATCAGCGGTATCACTATTCCTAATCAAAAGCGCCTCATGTTCGCACTGACGAGCTTGTACGGTATTGGCCAATCACGCGCAAAAACGATATGTGCGCAGGCAAAGATTGATCCGATGCGCAAAACAGAAGAACTTTCTTCGGAAGAAGAAGGAACACTCCGATCGATCATTGAAACTTTTAAACTGGAAGGCGATCTCAAACGAGAAGTTGCAGGAAATGTGAAGCGCCTCAAAGACATTCAATCCTACCGAGGCATGCGCCACGGCAGACATCTCCCTGCTCGCGGACAGCGGACTAAGACAAACTCTCGCACCGTGCGAGGAAATGTTCGCAAGACGATGGGATCTGGCCGCCGAAAAGTTGAAAAGACATAGTATTTATTGTATAAATCACCGGTATTCCTATGGGTAAGAAACGAATAGTCAAAAAAGGAGGAGACATGGACAGCGGCAAACGCGGCGCCTCTGGTCGTACGCCTCGACGCAAACTGGAAACAGGGATCCTTCACGTTGAATCGACATACAACAATACCAAAGTAAGTCTTACAGATACCGCAGGAAATATGGTGGTATGGTCTTCCAGTGGTAGCCTGGGATTTTCCGGCGCAAAGAAAGGTACGCCGTTTGCAGCAGCAAAAGTGGGAGAACTAATCGGCGACAAAGCAAATGCTATGGGCGTCAAAGAGGTAGCAGTAATTATTTCAGGCGTAGGAGCCGGTCGGGAATCTTCTGTTCGTGCATTCAGTACGAAAGGTATTCAAATACAATCCATTAAAGATATTACCCCTGTGCCGCATAACGGCCCTCGGCCGCCAAAACCGCGTCGCGTATAACATCCATATGATCATCGGACCAAAGTATAAAATTTGTAAACGCCTCGGTGCCTCGGTATTTGAAAAATGCCAAACCCAAAAGTTTCAACTTGCAGAAACGCGTTCTCCACGCCGAGTAAAGCGTGGTGGCAGTGAATTCGGCGCACAGTTGCTTGAAAAACAAAAAGCCCGGTTTATGTACGGACTCTCTGAACGCCAGTTCAGTCGCTATGTGCATGAAGCAATGGAAAAGAAGGGAAGTGATAGTACCGGCACTCTCCTTTCTCGGTTGGAATCGCGCCTTGATAACGTGGTCTTCCGAAGCGGCTTCACTAAGACACGCCGTGCCGCTCGGCAAGCGGTCTCTCATGGTCATATCACCGTCAATGGTCGAAGAGTGACAATACCGTCTTATTGTGTCACAATGGGAGACGTTGTCGCTATTCGACAGGAAAGCCGCATAAGCCCGCTCTTTGCGAATCGCAAGGAGGTAGCAGTGGAACAAACGCTGCCGGTGTGGCTTTCCGGTGATGAGAGCGGTTTTGCAGTGACAATCCAGGCAAAGCCAAGTGTGGGTGAGACAGAAGCGGCATTTGATGCTGCGAAGACTATTCAATTTTATAGTCGATAGTTTTTATTATTTATCTAGTATTCAACGATTGAGTTATGATGGAGTACTCTATAGCGCTTCCGAGCAAGCCGCGCATTGTTTCCGAAGGGGAATATGAGGGTGTCTATGAGATAGACGGTTTTTATCCTGGATATGGGCACACGATTGGCAACAGTCTGCGTCGCATCATTCTTTCCTCACTTCCAGGAGCAGCCATTACCAGCGTGCGCATCGAGGGTGTGGATCATGAATTTTCAACCATGAATGGGGTCCGCGAAGATGTTGTCACTATCCTGCTCAACCTCAAAAAATTGCGCTTTGAAATTGTGAGTGGGGATACACAGACGGTAACTCTTTCCGTAAAAGGCCCGAAAAAGATTTCCGGTGCAGATATTACCTTGCCGGGCCAAGTTCGTCTTCTGAATCCTAATTCCTATATCTGTGAAATTACAGATAAAGGAACTTTTACTGCTGAGTTCAAGGTTGAACGCGGACTAGGATATGTTCCTCGCGAGATGCTCAAGAAAGAACGCGTAGAAGTAGGAGAGATTTCCCTCGATGCTATTTTCTCACCGGTACGCCGAGTAAACTATGAAGTAGAGAACATGCGTGTGGGAGATAGAACGGACTTCAACCGCTTGCGTATCTCCATTGAAACCGACGGCACACTCACTCCTCGAATGGCGCTTGAACAGGCAATTGAAATTATGATCACGCAGCTTAAGGCAATTGTCGGTTTTCGCGAGGAGGAACTTGCCATGCCAAGCACTCCGATGGCACCGCAAGCACCGGTGCAGAGCGAAGAGAATTCTGAAGTCATGAAAACGCGCATTGAAGATTTGGATCTTTCGCCCCGCACGGTAAGCGCGCTTGATAAGGCAAACATTCGTACGGTGAGTGGTTTGGCTCGAAAGAAAGAAGAGGATCTTATGGAGATAGAAGGATTGGGACCAAAGGCAATTCAGGACATCAAGCGAGCACTGGCCAATTTTGGCATCACGCTCAAATAATCACGTATCATGCGACATCACAATACAAACAAAAAATTTGGCCGGAAGGCACCGCAACGCAGAGCATTCCTGCGGTCTCTTTCTCGCTCACTGGTACTCAAAGGACGTATTGTGACTACTGAAGCGCGTGCAAAAGCCGTTCGTCCGGTGGTAGAAAAGCTCATTACCCGCGGAAAGCATGATTCAGTAGCAAATCGACGCATGCTCACCTCACAGCTTGGTGATCCAAGCACCACAGCAAAGCTCATAAAGACTGCGGAGCAGTACAAAGCACGAAATGGCGGATACTTGCGTATCGTTAAATTAGGAGCACGCAAAGGAGATGCGAGCCCTATGGCACTTATTGAATTTGTGTAATATGGAAACTATGACGATTGATGCAGAAGGAAAAACATTAGGACGTGTCGCTTCGGCGGCCGCAAAAGCACTGCTTGGAAAACATAGCGCAACATTCGCGAAGCATGTCGTTGCGCCGATTGAAGTTACTATCCTCAATGCAGGAAAAATACGTATATCAGGAACCAAAGAACGCACTAAGACATATGTGCGCTATTCTGGTTATCCAGGAGGTCAAAAAGAGGAACGATATTCGTCATTAGTGTCTCGTCGCGGTCATAAGGAGGCAATTCGCAAAGCTGTACTTGGCATGCTCCCGAAAAACCGTCTCCAAGCACGTCGAATAAAACTACTTACCATCAAAGAGTAATCGTATGGCATCCACAAAAACATCAACAAAAGAATCATCTCAATATGTCGCTGCAGTTGGAAGACGTAAGACCGCTATTGCTCGCGCGCGCATGACACCGAGCAATCGTACTGTTGTACTAGTCAACAAAAAGGATATTAACGCCTACTTTGTAACAGAGCCACTTCGAGTGACTGCACTCGAACCATTTTTGAAAGTTACTCTCCCTACGCAGTTTCAGGTGGAAGTAGTAGTACACGGCGGCGGCATTGCCGGACAGGCAGTAGCAGTACGCCATGCCATTTCACGCGCTCTCAATGAATATGACCAGTCGTTGCGCAATACGCTCAAGAAAGAAGGATTTTTGAAACGAGATGCTCGCGGAAAAGAGCGAAGAAAACCAGGATTGGTGAAAGCACGAAAACGAAAACAGTGGAGCAAGCGTTAATTCTTGGCAGAGCTCTACTTTTTGCATACAATAGCGCATATGGCGCACAATTCTGAAGAAGAGCCTCTAGAAGAAGAGGAGATTATCTCTGATGATGATATGGCAAATCCTGTGCAGGTAGTAAAGCGTTTGCGTGAACAGCTGGTACAGGTACGCAAAGAGAAACAGCAGTATCTGGAGAACTGGCAACGGATGCAGGCGGATTTTGCCAACTATAAGCGCCAGGAACATGAGTTTCAGGAACAGCGTATGTTCCAACTCAAGGTAATATTCGCCGAAAGCCTTATTCCGACTCTTGATTCGTTTGAAATGGCTCTGCAGGATAAAACTTTTCAGCAGACGGATGTTTCATGGAAAAAAGGAGTTGAAGCGGTGTATCAAGGTCTACTCAAATCGCTGGAACAGATGGGTATCGCGCGATATACACCTCTAGGAGAACAATTTAATCCCCATTTGCACGAAGCACTGCAAGAAGTTTCTACTGACGAAAAAACGAAAGACCATACAGTTGAAGCAGTGCATCGAGCAGGGTATAGTATCGGCGATCGAGTGATACGTCCTGCACAAGTATCGATCTACACGTTGCGTACAGAATAATTATTCATAATTCTACATATAGCTTATGGGAAAAATTCTTGGTATTGATCTTGGAACAACAAACTCTGCGATGGCCGTCATGCGTGGCGGTGAAGCGCAAATCATTGAAAATGCAGAAGGTGCCCGCACCACACCTTCAGTGGTTGCTCTTTCAAAAACTGGTGAGCGACTTGTTGGATTGATCGCACGCCGTCAAGCAGTTACCAATCCCAAAAACACTATCTACCAAATCAAACGGTTTATCGGGCATACGTTTGATGAACCGGCAGTGCAGAAAGATCATGCGGTGGTGCCATATGAAATGCGAAAATCCACAAACGGTGGCATTGAGGTACAAATGGGAGATACCTGGTATCGCCCGGAAGAAATTTCTGCGATGATTCTCCAGAAGCTCAAAAGCGATGCGGAGAAACGCTTGGGAGAGCCGATTACTGAAGCGGTAATTACAGTGCCTGCATACTTCAATGACGCTCAGCGCGCCGCAACGCGGGATGCCGGGAAAATTGCTGGTCTTGAAGTGAAGCGTATCATCAATGAACCAACGGCGGCGGCACTTGCCTATGGATTTGATAAGAAGAAAAACGAGAAGATCGTTGTATTCGACTTCGGCGGCGGTACATTCGACGTATCCGTATTGGAAGTAGGAGATGATGTGATTGAAGTGAAATCAACCGATGGCGATGCACACCTGGGAGGAAAAGATATTGATCAGAAAATTATCGACTGGCTTGCCACAGAGTTTCAAAAAGAGAGCGGTATCGATGTGCGCAATGATCCGCTTGCTCGCCAACGTCTTGATGAAGCGGCAGAAAAGGCAAAAATAGAACTTTCTACAGCACTCGAAACGGAAGTGAATATCCCATTCATCACTTCTGACGCATCGGGCCCGCGTCACCTGCTTATTAAAATGAGCCGTGCAAAACTGGAAGAACTTTCACGGGAGTTTATCGATCGTGCTATCGCCATTACTAAACGAGCCATGGAAGCATCGCCGTTTAAGGTAGCGGATATTAACGAAATTATTCTGGTGGGCGGTCAAACACGCATGCCCGCCCTACAGGCTGCAGTGGAGCAGTTCTTCGGCAAGAAGGCCAATATGAGCGTCAATCCCGATGAAGTAGTGGCAATCGGCGCCGCTATCCAAGGCGGTATCTTGGGCGGAGAAGTGCGCGACGTACTTCTCCTTGATGTCATTCCTTTGAGTTTGGGTATTGAAACTATGGGAGGTGTTGTTTCCAAGCTCATAGAACGAAACACTACCATTCCAACAAGCCGCTCGCAGATATACTCGACTGCAACAGACAACCAAACAAGCGTAGAAATTCATATTGTGCAAGGAGAACGTGCTATGGCAAGTGACAATAAATCGCTTGGACGCTTCGTACTTGATGGTATTCCTCCGGCACCACGCGGTCTGCCGCAGATTGAAGTCGCATTCGATGTCGATGCAAACGGTATTCTTTCTGTCAAAGCGAAAGATAAGGCGACCAATAAGGAACAGAGTATTCGCATCGAAGCATCTTCCGGTCTTTCTGACCAGGACATTGAACGGATGCGCCAAGATGCCGAGACGAACGCAGAGACTGATAAGAAAAAAATGGAATTAGCAGAAGTGCGCAATGCTGCCGATCAGGCAACCTATCTTGCAAACAAAGCACTCAGCGATAATGCAGGAAAAATACCTGCCGAATTAGAAGCAAGTATCAAGGAAAAAATTACTGCACTGGAAGCAAAAAAAACATCCGAGGATGTTGCTGCGCTCAAAGCTGATACCGAAGCACTTACTCAAGAACTCTCAAAAGTGTACGAAGCCATACAGAAAGCAGGCGGTAGTACTCCTCCGCCTCCTCCAGAAACAGGAAACGATACTGCACCGCAACAAGAAAACCAATCATAGCAGGCGTTTGTTGCGCAGTGCACTGAAGAGCAGTACCATGACCCATACATTGTTATGTCTAAAAAACGAGATTTTTACGAAGTACTAGGAGTGCAAAAGGGTGCTTCCAAGGAAGAGATAAAAAAAGCATTCCACAAACTGGCGCATAAATACCATCCCGATAAAAGCACCGGGGATGCAGAAAAATTCAAGGAAGTGAGCGAAGCGTATTCGGTGCTTTCAGATGATAAGAAGCGCGCTGAGTATGATTCCTACGGACGCACCTTTGGCGAAGGCGGTGCTGGATTCCAAGGAGCAAACTTTGATTTCTCCCAATTTCAAGATGCGTTCCAAGGATTTGGATTCGATATGGGAGACATCTTTGGCGATTTTTTCGGCGGCGGTGCTGGACGGCAACGACGCGGTAGAGACATTTCAATTGATTTAGAAATCTCCTTTAAGGAGTCGGTCTTTGGAACTCGTCGCCGTGTACTGCTGGCAAAAACAGCGTTGTGTGACATCTGTCACGGCAGCGGTGCAGCTCCTGGAAGCGAAACGGAAACCTGTAAACAGTGCGGCGGTGCCGGCAAGATCCATGAGACCAATAACTCTATCTTCGGTTCTATTACCACCGTACAACCTTGTCGCGCTTGTCGCGGTACAGGAAAGATACCGAAGGAGCGCTGCAACACTTGCTTTGGAGAGGGTGTTTACAAGAAACAGGAGGAAATAGAAATCATTGTTCCTGCGGGCATTGAGGGCGGTGAAATGATTCGCCTAAGCGGTATGGGAGAAGCGATCGTCAACGGCCCATCAGGCGATCTGTATGTGAAAGTGCACGTCACGCCGGACCCCCGCTTCAAAAAAGAAGGAGCGAACATCCTTACTGATCTTTCTATCAAACTCTCTGATGCTCTCCTGGGAGGCACCTACAAAATCATGACACTTGATGGGGAAGAGCAATTGACCATTCCGGTCGGCATTTCTCATGGCACATTGCTTACCATTAAAGGAAAAGGAGTGCCGCATGGCAGAGGCAAGCGAGGAGATTTGTTTGTACGGGTCAAAATCAACCTTCCTCAGAAACTGTCACGCACCGCAAAACAGCTTATCGAGAAACTCCGCGAAGAGGGCATTTAACCCTGTGAGAGCGGGCGCATTTCTGTTAGTATGAAATGCGTATGACAGCGCATAGAAAACGCCTTTTAACCGGCCTTCAGCCTTCGGGCCAACTGCATGTCGGCAACTACTTAGGGGCACTTAAGCCTTTTATTGAACTATACCCGCACTATGACAGCATGCTCATGGTGGCTGATTATCATGCGCTCACCTCACTCAAAGACAGCAATCAGCTCCATCGGAATATTCTTGATATCGTCAAAGATTATGTGGCTGCGGGCGTAGATCCAACACAGACCACTATATTCCAACAGTCTGGCATCTCGGAACATACGGAACTTGCCTGGATTTTTGAATGTTTGGTCAGCATGCCGTTCCTTATGCAAGCACATGCATACAAGGATAAGAGCAGCAAAGGCAGCGATATAAACGCGGGTTTGTTTAATTATCCGATGCTTATGGCTGCAGATATTCTGCTGTATGACACCGATATCGTGCCGGTAGGACAGGACCAGCGTCAGCATGTTGAATATGCGCGCGAAGCGGCGAACAAATTCAATATCGCATACGGAGAAACATTCACCGCACCGCAGGAACATATTCTTAGGGGTGTCGGTACAGTGGTAGGTACAGACGGCAAAAAGATGAGTAAAAGCTATCACAATACGATTCCGCTATTCGGCACCGATGATGAAATACGCAAAGCAGTTATGAGCATCACTACTGATTCCACACCTGCAGGAGCGCCGCTTGATCCGGATACTGATATTGTATTTTCATTACATCGGCATTTTGCTGCTGATATAGATACCCTGGAAGCGCGCTACCGAGAGGGAAGCATTGGTTACAAAGAATCAAAAGAACTGCTGGCACAGCACATCATTGATACCGTTGCGCCGCTTCGGTATAAACGAGAATCTTTGTCAGACGAGATGGTGCGCGACATACTCGTCGAGGGCACGAACAAGGCACGTGCATTGGCAAGCGAGAAAATGCGCGACGTGCGTATAAAAGTTGGCGTCTCACTTACCGTATGAACAGAATATTGATTCATCATTTAAAACAGCATATCGACGCATCTGTATGCATAGAAGGATGGGTAAGCACCCGGCGCGATCAAGGAAAATTGATTTTTTTTGACATACGGGATCGGACCGGCACCGTGCAAACCGTTGTCCTTCCAGGGAGTACGGCACTGGAGAGTGCAAGACAGGTGCGCGCCGAATCTATCGTGCGCTTGGAAGGCATCGTCCATCTGCGACCGGAAAAAAATCGGAATCCAGATGCGCAGTACGGGGATATAGAAGTAGAAGTGACAGAACTGACTATTCTGGCAAAACCGATCGATGTACCGTTTGAACTGAATGCGGATCTCAACATCGACACGTATCTGGATCATCTGCCGTTCACGCTACGCAGCGAAAAAGCGCGCGGAATATTTTCACTGCAGGCGACTATTATAGAATCCTTCCGTGAAGCACTGCGTAAAGAAGGGTTTACGGAATTCCAGGCGCCGGCACTGGTAGGCGCAGATGCAGAAGGTGGTGCGGCCGCATTTCCGGTTGAATACTACTATGACCGTAAGGCATTTCTAGCAACCAGCCCACAGTTCTACAAACAAATCATGGTTGGTGTATTTGAACGAGCGTTCACTACGCCGCATGTATTTCGCGGCGAAAAACATGCGACCACCCGCCACCTCTCCGAATACGCATCCATGGATTTTGAAATGGGATTCATTCATGATCACCATGACGTCATGCACATGCTTGAGACCTGCATGCAGCATATCGTCGCGATGGTAACTGCCCACCACGCAGACACGTTTACGCTGTGCAACGCGGACCTTCCGTTGCTTCCTGAAACGATTCCCGTCGTAACGCTTTCAGAAGCGCAAGATATTCTTGCACAGCAATACAGCATTGATGCTCGAGGAGAACCTGACCTTGAACCGGAGCACGAACGTTTACTATGCCAGTGGTCAAAAGAAACACATCGCTCCGATTTTTTGTTCGTCACCCATTACCCGGTTTCCAAACGACCCTTCTACACCTATGAAGACGAGGCTCGGCCAGGATATACAAAAAGCTTCGATCTGCTGTTCCGGGGACTGGAAATCACCACCGGCGGCCAACGCGTGCATGACTACGATACATTGATTGCAAAAATACGCGAGAAAGGATTGAATCCAGATCTTTTTTCCTTCTATTTGCAGGCATTCAAAACAGGTATGCCACCGCATGGCGGCTGTGCGACGGGATTGGAACGCATCACCGCGCGCATGCTCAACCTTCCCAATGTGAAAGAAGCAACACTGTTCCCACGCGACCTTAACAGAATAGACATACGGCTCTCCGAACAGGAAAGCGATGAAGCGTAGCAATGGGAGCACCCATCGTCAAAACTCCGATCTATGAAGGGCCGCTTGATCTCCTGTTGGAGCTCATAGAGAAGCGTAAGCTGCTCATCAACGACCTATCACTTGCAAGCGTCACCGACGAGTACATTGCACGTCTCAACGCCATGGAAGCAGTGCCGATCGAAGAAACGGCGCACTTTGTTTCGCTGGCTGCAACGCTCTTGCTCATCAAATCCCGATCGTTGCTGCCGCTTCTGTCGCTTTCGGATGAAGAAAGCAAAGACATCAAAGAACTAGAATACCGTCTGGCACTCCATCAGCTGTTCAAGGAAAGCGCACGCGATCTGGGTAAACAGTGGGAGCAGGCGGCCGTGCTCTATGAGGGAACACCGCCTGAGCTGCCGCCCTTCTTTCTTCCAGACGCTGCTATTACGCCGACTTCGCTCTATGAAGCAGCACTCATCCTGATTGAAGAATTTCCTAAAACAGAATCGCTTCCTAGTGTTGCCGTACAGAAAATTATTTCCATTGAAGAGGCAGTGGAACAGCTTTCTCAACGCGTCGCAACCGCCTTACGGCTTTCATTTAGGGATATTACTGCCACCACGGAAACCGACCGAAAAATAGTGCGCCATGGCCTCATTGTGCATTTTTTAGCCCTCCTCGAGCTCGTAAAACAAGGTATAATTAGAGCCACACAAGAGGGAAATGGGGACATTACTCTTGAGTCTGACACCGTATCCACCCCGTCATATGAATAACCACGCATATACCATTGAAGCGATCCTGTTTGCCCTCGGCAAACCGATGACCTACCAAGAGCTGAGTAATAAAAGCGGGCTCTCCGCGCAAGAAACGAAAGAGGCGATCGCTTCATTGCGCGAACGGCAAGGAGGCGTGGTGCTCATCGATGACGGCCATACCGTAGAACTACGGATCGCCGGAGCGCTCGCTCCTATTATTGAAACCATTCAGACGGAGGAATACGCACGCGATATCGGCAAAGCAGGGCTTGAGACGCTGGCAGCAGTTCTCTATAAAGGACCACTTTCCCGAAGCGAAATTGATTTCATCCGCGGAGTGAATTCTTCTCAAACCTTGCGTACGCTTGTCATGCGAGGACTCCTGCGCAAGGTGCCGCACCCGCGCCACCAACGCTCTTTTCTGTTTGAACCGACTACGGAATTGCTTGCACATTTGGGTATTACTGATACTGCCGCACTGCCGCACTATGACACCATTCGTGAGAAACTGACTGCCCTGCAGGCAGCATATGAAACACAGACAGCCGAGCACACCGTATGAGATTCAAACCACGAGGCATCATTGAGGCGTCGCTTCTCACCACACTTATTGTGAGTGGCATTTCGATCTGCGTGTTTGCGGGCGTAGTGCTGCTTATGCCGCACACACAGCGGGTTACTACTTCACAGACACCTCCTCCTACCATCGCGCTTGATCCGTCTCTACTTGCTGCCGATGCAGCGGTGCTCTACGATCCAACGACCGGCACGATACTGTTTGCCAAAAATGCCACTGTGCCGCTGCCCCTTGCCTCGCTTACCAAACTGGCAACGGCACAGACGGTGCTTGCGGGACATCCTGAAGATCAAACTATTGTCATCAATCGAAGCGATCTGCTGCAGCAGGATCAAGCAGATCTCGCCTTGCATGCGGGAGACCGCTTCTCTCTCTCCCAGCTCTTGCGGCTTGCTCTCATCGGTTCTTCAAATGATGCTATGGCTGCCGTTGCCGCCAGTGTCGGTACGGACACAGTGCAGAAAATGAATTCCACCGCATCCCAGCTAGGACTCACCGATAGTGTGTTTTACGATCCAACGGGCTTGGATCTGAGCTCCACAACCTCCGGCGCCTACGCATCCGCGCGGGATGTTGCGGTACTTGCCAGCGTGTTTTATCGGGAACACCCTGATTACTTTGAATTGACAGAACGTCCTTCCGTATCGGTGCCGGGACCGCGCGGCAATGTGCTCGTACAAGCTACCGATGCGCCGCTCCTGTCGGTACCTAATCTCGTCGGCGCTAAAACCGGTTACACGACGCTTGCTGGCGGCAATCTGGTCGCCATATTCGACGTACAAGTGGGACACCCTTTGGTAGCCGTCGTACTAGGTTCGACCGAGAAAGGGAGATTTACCGACATGCGCACGCTTATTGCTGCAGCAGAAGCATCATTATGAACGTAAGCGTACTGCAAATATTTATTCCGGCCACCATTTCGTTCCTCATAGGAATTGCACTTACGCCGTTCATTTCCCATATTCTGTACGCGAACAAAATGTGGAAACCGAAGAGCGGCAAGACAGCGCTCGACGGTACGCCTGCTGCAACATTCAATGAACTGCATCAGGAAGTCGGCACTCCGCGCTTCGGCGGCATTATCGTGTGGGGGAGCGTATTCCTGACTGCAGTGTTTTTAGAGCTCCTGCAGCTGCAATTTCCTGACGCGTTTCATATGCTGGCATTCATCTCACGAGCGCAGACTTGGGTACCGATGGGAGCGTTTGCGATCGGCGCCGCAGTCGGCTTCATCGACGATCTCTTCGAGGTGCGCGGCAAACAAGGCATCAAGCTGCGCACGCGGCTGGGAGTGGTGGCAGTGGTATCGTGCCTATGTGCGCTGTGGTTTTATGAAAAGCTTTCTGTTACCAGTATTTCTGTTCCGTTTCTTGCCCAACCGCTCACCATAGGGATATGGTTCATTCCGCTCTTCATCATCGTGAGCCTGTTTATTTACGCCGGCGGCGTTATTGATGGTATTGACGGCCTTGCAGGCGGAGAGTTTGCGAGCATTTTTGTCGCATACGCCGGCATCGCCTACTTTCAGCATCAGTACGATATCGCATCGCTATGCGCAGCAATCGCCGGAGGATTGCTTGCCTTTTTGTGGTTTAACATTCCACCCGCACGCTTTTATCTTTCTGAAACGGGTACTATGGCGCTCACCTTGGTGCTTACTGTCGTAGCGTTCCTCACGGACGTTCTGGGTGGGGGCAGGGGACTCATGGTGCTTCCCATCATTGCACTGCCGCTGGTAGTTACCGTACTCTCCAACATCCTGCAGCTGTTTGGAAAAAAGATACTGAAGCGCAAAATTCTGCGTATCGCACCGCTCCACCATCACTTTGAGGCAATTGGCTGGCCTTCCTACAAGGTGACCATGCGCTATTGGATCGTAGGCGTCATTGCCGCTATTCTCGGCATGGCCATAGCATTGCTATGAAGCGCTCCATCGATCTTTCCTTTTTGCTTGTCGTCTGGGCGCTCGTCATCTGCGGACTAGTCATCTTTACCTCAGCGGCGCTTGGACTCTTGGCGCACAATAACGGCAACGTGTTCACCTCGGTGGCGATAAGTCAGGTGCTCTTGGGATTGGTGTGCGGCGCCGTGCTCTTTTTTCTTTGCTCGCGCATGGACTATCGTCTATGGCGCAAATATATTCCGTATCTATTCATCGGCGCGCTATTCCTGACCGGCCTTACCTTGGTGCCGCACATCGGCCTTTCGCTCAAAGGCGCATCCCGTTGGATCGTCATCGGACCGTTCTCATTTCAACCGGAAGAGATTCTTAAGTTTGCGACCGTCATGTTCCTTGCGACCTACTACTCGACCAACTACAAGGCAGTGCAGACGATCCGGGGAGGCATTGTGCCGCTCGTCATTATTGTCGGCATTTCAGATGCGCTCCTCTTGGCGCAGCCGGATACTTCGGGCGCCATTATTCTCGGACTCACGTGCGTTGCGATGCTCTTTGCCGCAGGCGGCCGGGTCACGCATCTTCTTCTCCTGGCGCTTGTGGGTCTTCTTATCGTAGGTGCTGCGGCATTTGAACGCCCGTACGTCGCCCAACGCATTCAGACCTTCATCCATCAGGAATCTGACCCGCAGGGATCAGGGTGGCAGATCCAGCAGGCGCTTATTTCCATCGGTTCGGGCGGCTGGACCGGCGTGGGACTCGGACAGGGCGTGGAGAAATTCTCCTATCTGCCTGAGCCGATCGGCGACTCGGTATTTGCCGTAGCAGGGGAGGAGTTCGGATTTCTCGGAAGCGCAATGCTCGTCATACTCTTCGGCATATTCGGTTTGCTTGGGTTCCGCATCGCATCGCGCGCGACGGATCCGTTTGGCGGTCTCCTCGTCATCGGCTACACGGTGCTTATCTTGGGACAATCCTTTCTCAACATGGCATCCATTATCGGCCTCATTCCGCTCATCGGCGTACCGCTCATCTTTGTCTCTCACGGCGGCACCGCGCTCGCCTTGGCGCTGGCAGAAACCGGCGTGGTGCTCAGCGTCTCCAGACGCATGCGCGCATAGGGCTTTTTTGCTACACTTTTGAAACATGAAGATTCTTTTCACCGGCGGCGGCACAGGAGGCCACTTTTATCCCATCATTGCGGTCGCAGAAGCCATCGAGGATCTTGTCCGCTCGCAGAAGCTCATTGACCCGCAGCTCTACTACGCCGCTCCCGATCCGTATGACCGGGAGATGCTCGCGGCGCACAACATTACGTTCGTGCGCATCAACGCGGGAAAAGTCCGCCGCTACTTCTCGCTCCTTAATATTGTCGATCTCGTAAAGACCGGGTGGGGGATTGTCCGCTCTCTCATGACTATTTTCTTCATCTATCCGGATGTGGTATTCAGCAAGGGAGGGTATGCGAGCTTTCCTACGCTCCTGGCAGCGCGCCTGTTTGATATTCCGGTCATCATCCACGAGAGCGATGCGGTGCCTGGCCGCGTAAGCCTCTGGTCGGGCAAATTTGCCCGGCGCATTGCGGTCTCTTATCCGGAAGCGGCTTCCTTTTTCCCTAAAGAAAAAGTCGCCTACACCGGCAATCCCGTGCGCAAATCAAGCCGCTTGCCTGCCAAAGAAGGCGCATTCGAATTCTTGAAACTCCATCCCACCCTGCCGGTCCTTCTCGTCTTAGGAGGTTCCCAAGGAGCGGTAGCGCTCAATGAAGCGATACTCTCGGCACTTCCGCAGCTCGTCGAGTCCTACCAGATCATCCATCAGACCGGTACTGCAAATATTGCGGACGTGGAAGGAAGAGCGCGGATCATTCTCGGAAACACCGAGTACGCCGACCGCTACAAACCGTTCGCATACCTCAACGATCTTGCACTGCGCATGAGTGCGGGCGTCGCCTCCTTGGTCATTTCGCGCGCCGGTTCGACTATTTTTGAAATCGCCCTGTGGGGCACTCCTTCTATCATCATCCCGCTTCCCGGAGCAGCGGAAGATCATCAGACCAAGAATGCGTTTTCATACGCCCGGGCAGGAGCGTGCTCGGTCATCGAACAGAATAATCTCACACCGACCGTGCTACGATCGGAAATAGAGCGCATCCTCGGCAACAAGGAGCTCACGCATCATATGAGCGAAGCGGCAAAAAAATTCGGCAGAAGCGATGCGGCAGAGCTTATTGCCTCGGCGCTCGTCGAAGTCGGCCTATCCCATGAATCCTGACACCATTATCACGCGTTTTGCTCCCAGTCCTACCGGATTCTTGCATGCGGGCAACTACCGCACCGCCATTTTTGCCTACCTGTGCGCCAAACGCTCTCCCCGGGGCATTTTCATCCTGCGCATTGAGGATACGGACAAGGAACGCTCCAAAAAAGAGTACGAAGACAACATTATCGAAACGCTCGCCTGGTTGGGCATCACTCCCGATCAGACGTTCCGCCAGAGCGAGCACAGCGGCCGGCATCGGGAACTGCTTGAGAAGCTCATTGCAGAAGGCCATGCCTACCGTTCTGCGGAAACGCCGACCGAAGAAAATCGCCGCAGCGAAGTCATTCGCTTTCGCAATCCCAATATCCCTGTCACTTTTACCGACGTCATACGCGGCCCTATCACGATGGATACTACCGACCTGGGTGATTTTGTGATCGCACGCAGTATCGATGAACCGGTATTTCATTTTGCAGTTGTCGTCGATGATGCTGATGAGGGAATCTCCCACGTCATACGCGGAGAAGATCACATCTCCAATACGCCGCGCCAGATTCTCATCCAGCGAGCTCTTGGTGTGCCCACGCCCGTATATGCGCACTTGCCGCTCGTATTCGGTCCCGACCGGACAAAACTCTCCAAACGCCGGGGTGCAAAAGCGCTCACCGAGTACCGGGACTTGGGTTATCTTCCCGAAGCGCTCATCAATTATCTGGCACTCCTCGGTTGGCACCCGGAAAACAATCAGGAACTCTTTTCACTGGAAGAACTGCTTCGGGTATTCAACCTTTCCCGCATTCAAAAATCTTCAGGCATTTTCGACGAAACAAAACTCCTATGGTACAACGCGGAGCACCTCAAACGGCTCTCATCTGAAGCGTTTGAGGCTGTCCTGCGCGACTATCTACAGCGAGAGGGAAGCTCGGTGCCCGAGTATCTCGAGAAAATCATACCGCTTCTGCAGGAGCGCTCCACCACGCTCAAGGAAGCCGCAGACGCACTCGGGAATGGAGAGTTCTCTTTCTTTAGAGAAGCACCGATCACGCCGGAGCTCCTGATCAAGGGAGCAAAGACGGACGCAGAAACGGCGAAGCGGCATCTCGTTCACCTTGAAACACTGCTTATCGATATTCCGGAATCAGCATGGGATGCGGGATTCTTGAAAGAGCAGCTCTTTGGGTATGCAGATCAAGAGGGAAGAGGGGTAGTCCTCTGGCCCTTGCGCACCGCGCTCTCCGGCAAAGAAAAATCGCCCGACCCTTTTACTCTGCTTGCACTGCTGGGAAAACAGGAGTCGCTTGCCCGTATTGGAAAAGCGATTACAGCTTTAGTTTGAGCCACGAATCGGTATTTTCTCCTTTTTTATCAACATAGTTTTCTTTTTTTCCTTCTCTGAACAGCTCATACTGAAGAAGCGGGTTGGTCGAGCCGCACGACTCAAATTTCGGTACAACTCTCTCATCATTCTATGAAAGCTATTCATATGATCGCACACGTGCTCCTTATCATCGGCGGCCTCAACTGGGGACTCGTTGGTCTCGGCGGTTTCGCCGGAGCAGATTGGAACGTAGTGCATCTTATCTTCGGAAGCATGCCACAACTTGAATGGATCATTTACATTCTCGTAGGCATCTCTGCAGTTATCTGCATCTTCCACAAGCACAAGCAGACTGCATAACCTGCAGGCTCTGTGTAAAAGAAAACTCCCTTAGTGGGAGTTTTCTTTTTTGTGCGTATGCATGGTATATGGAATTCGTTTCTTCCCGTTCCATTCCACCAGCTCCATCGCTTTGCGCTCAATGGGAAGCCCTCTGCGCAAACGGCGCATCGCTGCCTTGGGAGCAATGGGATAGTGGCGCGCGTCATCAAGATCTTCCGCGATCCATTCAAGTTCCTCTTCTGCAATAATCCACTGCGGGTCATATCGGCGCAGATCGAACGCTCCGGAATACGCGAGAAGCGATTTCTTCCCGTTCCAGAGCAGATACTCGTGGAAATATGACATAGCGAGTTCCCGTATCGATTTGTATACCGGATCGCGCCAGCGCAGTATCGCATGATTCGTTTTACTGATGGCGCCCCACAATCCGTCCTGCTTGAAGATCGCGACGACGTGATCCTCATCTATCGGCAGCGTTCGAAAATCCATAAGAAGCGGGGGGTAGCCATGGTAGGCGAGGGAAGCGGCAGCGAACAGTGCTCCTTCCAGGCAATGAGCTTTCTTTTCTCGCAGCACTCTTCGCGGCGAGAGTACTCCTTCCTTCGTCTCTTCAAAATTAATAGGGAGAGTGTCTAAAAAATCTTGTATCTTTTGCGGAGTACGCAGTGACTGAAATACCTTCCGTTCCTGAGAGGAAAGAAGAGGTTTGAAGCGGTCGGCATACATAACCCTTCCATTATACGGCTCATCGAGGATTTGGATAAAAAAAGACCCTCAATCTTTTTAGGGAGAGAGGGTCAGGGACTCACGCTTCTGGAGGATTGAATGGCGTCCGGGGCGTAGTGCGCTACGACTTCGCTCCCGGACAAGTAGAGTATATCATGTGTCTTCTTATGAAAGGAAAAGGATCTGAAACCTCCTGGGAACAAGCTTCAGATCCTCGTCTCATGCTAAGTGCATGGACATTGATTACCATAGCATTTTCTATATAAAAAGTTTACCGAATTTTGAGAAAGGGGGTAAATTTATTACAAATCCTTACTTGTTTGATTACATAAGCATTGCACAACCCTCGTTTAAGGGATAAAAGAAGTCGAAAAACTTGTCGAAATAAATGATGTGGTGCAATTTATACTAGTGATATAGGATTATTAATAAATAGATGATCCCCAAATTACGCAGTCTCTATGATTGGATATTAGTTGCAATAGCGAACTTAGTTTTTTTATTTGTAATTTATCATTGGTTACAGCCTGGAAAATCTTTCCCTGATTTAAGTAACTGGTCATATATAGCTCAAATAATAACAGCGATTGGCGTAGTTGGAATTTTATATACTGCAGCCGCATATAAATATCAAATTAAAAGAGATAATGATACATCTGCTATTGCTCAAATAGAGTTTTTTAGAGAAAAAATAATTCCAAAAACTAATGATCTAATCGATATAATCCAAAAAATTAATCCTTTATATTCTTTTCCTAGACCTAATTGTTCTCTTAAAGAATTTACTATAACTTTTTGGTGGAAAAATTTTCCAGATATATCTAAAATTCAAGCTGATATATCAAAAAATAATAAAGTTTATGAAGTCCAAATTGATTTATTAAATATACTAGAAGATTTTTCTTTAAAGGTTTTATATATAGGTACGGTTAAACATGAAGCCCTTAAATCTATTCAAGGATTATTTATAAAAAACGTTGAACAAAATCTTTCGAGTATTTTTGCAATGGAGCTTTCAACTGGTGCTATATACCCAGGCACCAGAAAACTCTATGAATATTGGAAAAACCTTGTTGATAGAAGGAGTCGCTCAGAAAGAGCACATGACCTAGGGATGACTCTCCCTAGTGTCTAACCCCTCTTGGCGAGCTCTCTCCAGTATTTTTTTACCAATATTAGAATCTCTTCCGAAGAGATCCATGGCTGCATTAAAGCTATCCTGGTCTAACATGTTTATATTTCTATTCTATATCCTTAATATATTAATATACAAGTATACTCTTGGGATTGTGAAAATTAAGGAAATTTAAACAGAGAAATCAGTTCTTTATACAGGAAGGGAAGTAGGATAGAGTAGAGGGGTGTATGGAATTAAAAATAGCCATAGTCGCAGCAATTTTTTCTTTTTTAGGATCTATAGGAGGAGGGTATTTGGTTTGGTTTCTAAGTGCTGAGAATGAAAGATATTTAAAACTTTACGGTCCTCTGAAATTTAATTTAGAAATGATGAAACTTATTACTCAAAATAGAGATGATGTAATTACAGATATCAAAAAATGGGAAAATCCTCAAAATCAAATAGATTTAATAAAAAAACATATAAACCCACTAGTAAAAAAATGGATAGAACACAAAGATAATGTAAGAAATCTTTTTGAAAAATATCCTGGTTTAATACGAAAGAAAGACTTTAAAAAGGTTTCTGATTTTATGGATGGATGTATTAAAAGAGAAATTACAGAAGATTTACAGAATTTTCTCGCCCTAGAGGAAGAAAGGGTTGATAAGCTTTTAAGAATAGTTACCCTACTTCAAGAAAAAATATAGATTACTCTTTATACCCTAAATTCTTTTTAGTAATTTCATACCATTTCCTAATAAACCATCCTTTGAACCAGTTTGCAGGATAAAAATAAAAAGGTTTATTAGAAACATTTTTTACATATACATAATAAATATGATTAGATTCCGCTTTGAGAGCTTCAATTAAAAGTGTATTGAATGAAGAATCATTAAAACCACTAAATAGGGGAGAGTAGATCTACCTCCTAATCGTACCTCAGCTTCTTCTCCCCTGGCCCTTTGTTAAGGGAAGAGAACGTTAAGCATTGCATGGGCGAACTTATTTTTTTTCTTGTGCATGAATGTATAAGGGTATTTAGGCGGATATAGTTTTGTGACCAAGGATGAAAGAGGAAGGATGTTAAACGGCGTTATGGTGCACAGCTTGTCGAGTATATATACGTCGCACAATCCTTCTTTTGCGACGTATATATAATAAATAATAAAGGGATTTCAAACAAGACTTATAAACCAACAAAACAATAAGCCTTGTTACTATTCCTATTCTAAAAGATCAGTATGTTACTTCTCTTTTGTGAATAAAGTATTTCCTTTTTAGAACTCTCTTCAGCGGTATACTGGACAATTTTTTGCAATCAAATTTCAATAACTTCTTACTTACAATTATCAGATACAGGGTTTCAGCCTCATTAAAAATTTCTCCATAAAAAGGGAATTGGCTTCCCTTTTAATTCCCTTTTTTATTTAAATGCAAACGCCATCAGTATAATGGTCAGCGCATTAAGTACTACCAATACTGTAACCATTTGCCCTTTAGATGCAAGTGGGTGCATCAATATATAAATTGTATAGATGATAGCTACGATTGCTGCGCCAATAAAATTTCCTCGTATCATAGATTTATAAGGTTAAGACCTTAATATATTTCTATTGTACTATCTTTTTTATATAAAAAAGAAAAAGGCTCTGGTTATTTACCAGAGCCTTTGATGAGACTGATGACAATGTAATCCTGTCTCTCGCCGCAGTAGATGGAAAACGTGTGCTTCGGCATGAATGCCGAGGAAATGTTTGTGATTGACCGTTCACCGGGGTGATTCTTGTAGCTGCATTCGATGATGAGATCGCCTTTGATTTCTTGCGGGTTTATGGAAACAGTGTCACCGAATTCCATGGTAATGGTGGTGCCGTAGACTGGATCAACTTGCATCGTTGCGGCATTGCTGATGCCGCACGAAACCAGAACCACGAGAATTACTAAAACTGCCTTGTACACTATGTTCCTCCTCAAAGAACTGTTAATTAATAGTATATAATATTAATATATACTTGTCAAGTATCTGACGGACGGAGGATCTGATCCTTTTCGCACTTTTGAGACCTTAGATTATGCTCCTGCTATCTCGCAGTAAGATGGATTTACAATAAAATAAAATGTGGTATTTTGTCATCGGGACAGAACCGGTACCTACTAAGCACCGTCAGTTGCTTAGACTAGACCGAGTTTCATCCAAGAGCTCGCAAATGACTGCTTGAGCTTCGGAAGCCTCTGGGACCCACACCTGCCCAGAGGCTCTCTGTTTTTAATCCTTTCGTCCCCTATCTTGACTTCCCTTTCAAGCAAGTAGTATAATATAATTCTGCGATGCTCAGTCGTAGAGAACAGGCTCTGGGTTTGGTTGACCACCTTTTCCCAGGGCCTTCTATTTTTCCAAAAACCAGCTATAGTGACAATGGATCACATTGATCCTCCATGAAGACTAGTTCCATCTCTCACGGATGAGCCCGGGCCTCGAGTAACACATGTTACTTGAGGCCTTTTACTTTTCACTGTACAACCATACCTCTATTTGTTATCTTCCATATCGGAGGATTAGTACATGCAAAAACGATGGTTAGCTATTGCTGCAGTTGGCGTGATCGCCATCGGAGTGGGAACCCACTTCGCCCGGACGATCGCGTCCAGCAAACCTCCCAAGGAAGGAGAATCGCAACCTGCATCATAAGCTGATCAACTGACACCAAAGCCCTGGATCAACCTGATTCAGGGCTTTCTCTTGTTTGTACCAAAACTGGTAACTATACAATTAATAAAAAACATTGTATAATTGCTCCAGAAAGCATTGGGAAAAACCCAGAAAGGAAATAAGGTGCATAGGTTCATAGAGGCTGGCACGCTGGTCATAGTTGCCATGAGCACTCTCTTGTATCGTCGACACATCATCAGACGTGCAAAGGCAAGAGAACATCAGAATGAATCACGTTGCCCGTATAAAGTAGAACCCAAAACATGAACGGAGGCTATTATGGTACCGTTTCTCATTGGAGTGGTGATTACTCTTTTGGTCCTGTGGGATGCAATGCATACCCACCTGCTCAAGAGTATAGGCATACTCTTCCTGGTAGTCTGCTTTCTGAGTTATCTCACTCTTTATCCTCGATCGGAAGCTTTTGCTTATCTCTGCGGAGGTATTGCACTTGGATTGATCATCGGGTTCATCAGTTGGCTTATCTTCAAGAGGATGGGTATTACTTCTGAGCACAATTAATTCTATCGATACAAGCCCGCTCAAAATGCGGGCTTTTTATTGCATGTACAAAAACAGTCGTAGTGGTAAGGTAACCCTAGAAAGGAGGTGGAATGGTGGATCGATCGGTACTGTTTCTTGCCGCAATTCCGATTGCCGTAGGACTTCTCACCGTAATTCTCATTTGGAGAACCAGGAGAAAAGACAAACAATTTCTTCTATAACACTACACGAGCCGCGTGGATTCCTTTCCCCGCGGCTCTAATAGTACTCGGTAACCATGTACTAATGAAATAATTCATGGTATTATTTTAATAGGAGGTAGCTCATGAAAACATGGCATGCCGGCACCTTGGTTGCCGCTGGAATCCTCGGGTTTCTGTTTGCAGGCTTCGGCCTCGTGGTATCCGCATTCTGGGGAGAACTATTCTTTCGTTCCTTCCCCACCCCCGAGCAGGGCGCTACGCTCGTACAGCTCAACTTTTACCTGGCGCTTGCGCTCATCGCTTCCATCATCAGTACGATCTGCGGAGGTGCATGGCTGATCTTCTCACAACCAGAATTTCGACAAACACACAAAGGAAACGAGCAAGATTCGATCAAGCTCCTCAAAGGTCGTTATGCGGTCCCCAGCAATTAGCTGGGGACCCTCTTTTTGTAGCATGCATTGTAAAACATGCAAGGTTGGGTAAGATATCTCACAGAAAAGGAGTTTGTCAGTGCTCAATCATTGGAATATTTCAACTCTCATAGGTTCTTTCCTTATAGCGGCGGGGGTAGTTCTCATATACGCCAAGACGATACGAACATGGAGCTTCCGGTCGAGTGTGCAGTTTTTTTGCTTTGCCATCCCGCTCTTTCTTGTCGTCTTCTGCGGCTCTCTCCTTCTGAGCTACAACGTGACGCATATAAAAAAACCATTTCCTCTCATTCAACCAGCAAACCACTCCCTAGGTTTTGTACCATCAAACATTACACCCGAGAAAAGCTCGGGTGTTTTTTCTCCGTCAATCTAAACATCTTCATCCTCGCTTTAAACAACATCATGTACATTGTTGTAGTGCTATCCTACAGCACACTCCGGTAGGCCTTAGCGGTGCAACCTGTTAAGGCCTTATTTTTTATTATTTTTATTTAGAAGCAGACATCATGGGAAAAACAGAACCAGCAGATTATGATTCCAGTCAAGAAGAACAGCTCGATGAAATGCGTATAGGTGGTGCTGATACTGACGGAAGTCTGACTATGGATGAGAGGGAGGCTCCGGAAGATGAAGCTCTTTCATGAACCATAAGAGTCTTCCGTGCACACGTGCCATCTGTACAAACCCCTCTGTAGCGGTATGCTACAGGCAGTCGCCCTTTGCCTGTACGGAGGAAAAGTATAAAGGATGACGTCTCTCATATTCCTGGTTCTCATACTCCTGACCTTCTGCTTCGCCCGACTCCTCAAGGAACAAGAAGCGGTCTCGGGCGCCCTCGGCGCACTCGCATTCTGCTACGGTCTGTACCTCATGCTGGTCTTCCAGAGCAACGATCTGCTCTCCTGGGCTCTTCTCGTCGCCGGCATGATCGTCATCGGATACGCACTCAGGGAGCGCATCCGCTCCGGATACGAGATGGTCATGGGTATCCTCGGCGCACTCGTATTCTGCTACGGTCTCTACATCATACTGGACGCACACCATACCGATGCGCTCTCACTCATCGCACTCGTCGTCGGACCGCTCCTATACGGGTACTCTCTCAAGGTACTACCGTTCGGTCCATCGCCGACACCACAACGTCGGTAACGCGCACACACGAGCCCTCGGAAATTCGAGGGCTCTCTTCTTTAAAAATCAATGTATAGTGTAAAGAACCGTATGCGAAATGCTTGGCAACAACTCTATGCTCCACTTATCGGACGCATCCTCATCGGCGGCTTTTTCCTGTGGAACGGCATTCAGGAGTCGCTTAACCTCTCCGTCACTATTGATTCGTTTGTCGGAGCACATATCACTCACGCCAGTATGTGGGCCCTCATTGCAGTATGGATTGAAATCCTTGGCGGTCTTGCGTTAGTGGTCGGATTCAAAACGCGTTTTGTCGCACTTATCATGGCCGTCTTTGTACTTCTCATTTCGACCCTCCTTGGTAAATTTGTGAGCGACGCCGAGATCACCTTCTTCCTCCAAAATATGGCTATTGTCGGCGGACTCTTCTATATTTCCGCATTCGGTTCCGGATCCTGGGAATAACAAAAATCACCGCCGAAGCGGTGATTTTTGTTACTGAGCGCTGGCAAGCGCCTTGCCGGCATCTGTCTTCTCCCAGCAGGGTGAAGAAGAAATCCAGGGCTGTGTACCTTGCTTTTCATAGAGGTACTGCGCATACGCGACGTTGCCTTGCAGTGTATTGAGATCGAAGCCGAGCTGTTTGGCCGTATCTCCCTGATAGTATTCGTTGATCTGCATCACGCCGAGATCGTCATGATTGATCTGACCGTGATATACCGAGCCGTCCGCGTTGTATTGATGGAAGTGCGACTCACACTCTGCAATGGAAACCATGATCGGCTCCTTTGCGAAGTAGTGCGCCACGTACTCCCGAACGGACTCAGCGGAAGGCAGGTGCGGCTTTTGCGGAGCTGCTTGAGCTACCGGAAGCACCTGCAGTTGCGTCGTTGTCGCAGTGACAGTCTGAGCTTGTCCGCTCAGCGCCAAGGAAAGCGCCAACGACATACCTAATAAATAAGGCATGAGATTTTCGAAGGTTGTTTTCAATGAAGAGTAAACGCCCAAAAACAAAAAAGCTCCGGCTCGACCGCCGAAGGTACATTTATGCTACCCATTCCCGTGATACCCCGCAAGAGGAAGGTATTGACAGAAACCTAGAACTACCCTTGTAGTGTGGATAGGATTACTTGACCTAAAAACTCTTATTTTTCAACACAAAAACCGAGTCGGGCCGCCGGGAATCGAACCCGGTCTACATCCACCCCATGGACGCGTACTACCGGTATACTACGGCCCGTAGTTATGCCTGCAAGAGCCCTAAGAAGGTCGAAAGCGGGATTTTTGCCCCAGATGCCTGGACATGTCCCCCACCCCCCACCGCCTGGGCCAGATCCAGCGCCGAAGGAACCTGTCCAGGGGAACTACGGAAGCTCAATCGCACATGATCTCCTTGCACGGTAAAGAGGCATACTGCCGCTTCCGTTTCTTGAGAGAGCCGATGACCCACTTCCGACTGACAGGTGGTTGCATTGTACGCCCGCACCTGATGTCCGTTGATATGCATCAGAACGGGTTTAAGTTCGGAGAATTGCTCCACCAGAAGATCGATGAAGTGCGTCACCACCATGCCTTCGTGCTTCACTTCATCCGGAATCCCGGAAAACAGCGGAAGTACCGCCTCAGGCATATCGACGAAGGCGGCGAGATAGTTGTTGAGGTACTTGGTATCTGGTTGCAGGCGCCAGCGTCCCAGATCGTGATCCTCGACGAGATCGATAATCCACGGTCGGTGCACTTCCGGGAAGAAATAGGCCCAGGAAAGCGATGCGCCTGATTTATTATTATCAAATATATAAGTAAACCGAGAGTTTTCCTTAGCAAGCGTCAAAAGCTCATCATGGACGCTGATATGGTGATCCAGGGTAATTACAGACACTCCCCGCTCAAGAAATTCTCGTACACCCAGCGCACAGTCGAGCGTATACACCTGCGTTTCGGACGTCAGGCGCTCAAGAATGGGTACAAGATCGCTTGGTTGATAGCTATGCGTAAGAGGATAAAGTGCCACATCAGGAAATTTTTTAGAAAGGACCGCCGCGGCAGTGGTCCCGTCAATGCAGCCTTTGTGATACACGCCGACAATATTCATACGAATCGCATTATACCAGAGCTTGCCTCAATCGCATTTATTTGGTACCGTACTATCACTATGGCATCAAAGAAAGCCGGCGGTACAGCTAAAAATCTTACCGATTCCAAGCCGAAATTCCTCGGCGTCAAACTCTTTGCCGGACAGCGCGCCATGCCCGGTCAGGTGCTCGTGCGCCAGCGCGGCACTCGTATGCTTCCTGGAAACTCAGTGGCAATAGGAAAGGATCATACGCTCTTTTCACTCATTGAAGGTATTGTAACCTTCCGCACTGTACGCAAGACCCGTTATGACGGTAAGACCGTTATTAAATCTGCGGTTGACGTTGTAGAATCGCAGTAAACCTTTCTTCTTTTATATTTGACTTACTACCACCGTCGCGTGGGCTTTTTTATGTTTTCCTTGCAAGGTAATCGGGTGCTCGCCAGTAGTTTTAATAGGCTCCATCCGCACCATATCTTCCGGAATAGTGAGTGCGTGCTGTTCGCGCAATCCGTGGACCACGTCCTTGATGGTGATCGTTTTGAATAGTCCTCCTTTCTCCGTAGCGCGTACTGTGAGTTTGATCTCCTTCCCTTCTGCAGCGGCGACAGTGCTGTCGAGCGCCGCTTCCTCTTCGCGCGCCCGCGCTTGCGCGGCTTCCTGTTGTGCGACAAGTGTTTCCAGTTTTTGCGTCGTGGCAATCTCTGCAAGCTGCTGTGGAAGCAGGTAGTTGGTTGCGTATCCGTCAGAGACGTCTTTCACTGTATGCCGGGTTCCAAGACCACGTACATCCTTGAGGAGGATCACTTTCATAGATTACTGATGATACTGCTGATATGTGAGCCACTGTGCTGCAGCGTCCATTTGTGGATCCGCGCCTGCAGCCTTTTCTGCATCGGTAAGATTCACTTGGATATCAGGCGTAAGGCCACCATTGGCGATAGAGGTGCCGTTTGGAGTAAGCCAGCGCGCGACGGTGATTTTGAGTTCTGCACCCCCACCAAGATCCATGACTTCTTGTACAGAACCTTTACCGAAGGTACGAGTGCCCACGAGTTCAGCGATGCCGTGCTGCTGCAGCGCACCGGAGAGAATTTCCGCGGCAGATGCAGTTCCTTGGTCGACCAAGATGGCCATTTTGAAGTTTGGATCACCGGCAAAGACGTTGTAGCCATAGCTACGATTAACGATGTTCGGCTGCTTTCCTTCAAAGTCTTCAGTCACCACCGTATCCCCTGCCGGCAGGAAGAAGCTCGCCATCTGTACTGCCGAATCAAGGTAGCCGCCCGGATTGCCGCGCAAATCGAGAATCAGCTTATGTGAACCGGATTGCACGAACTGGCGCAGCGCATCGCGGAACAGATTCGCTGAGTTCGCCGAAAAACTGTAGAGTTGTATCACAAAGATGCCATCAGGACGCTTGTAGGAATTGATGATAGGGACATTGATGACGCCGCGCACTACCGGAATGGTAAGGAGCGATGACTGCCCTTTGCGCTGAATGGTCAATTTGACGGTAGAACCGCTCGGTCCGCGGATGAGCTGTACCGCATCATCGGCGCTCATGTTTTGGGTTGAAGTGCCATCGATTGCCACGATGATATCCCCGCTTTCAACGCCCGCCTGTTGTGCAGGAGATCCTTTAAGCGGGGCTACGACGACGATCTGTCCTTGCGTGTTGTTATCGATCTCCATTCCCACCCCTTCGAACGAGCCGCTGACATCGCTATTGAAAATACTTGCCTGTTCCGGTGGGAAAAAGACGGTGTAGGGATCGCCATAGCTCGCTGCAAGTCCGGCAATGGCGCCATAAACCTTCTGCTGATCAGTAGGCGTGGTAGAGCTGTGAGTTTGCACGAAATCCTGATTCAAAAGGTTCCACGCTTCCCAGAACTGAGACATATCGACATTACTAGGCTGCGATGCTCCGGGAATAAGGGAGATGGAAAGAGAGCCCGGCGTGGATGTTCCCTGGTCGGCATTGGTCTGATGTTCCGTGATTCCGATCCACACACCGGCACCAAACATAAGGAGGAGTGCCACGATGGCCCCTGTTACTCGCATCGCTCTACGTTTCATAGAGACACAGTATAACACAGTGGCTGTTTTCTGATGCTATACTTTTCGATATGCTTACGCGCCATACGCAAGGGTCTTTGGTATGGGTGGATCTGGTATCCCCCACTCCTGCCGAAGTGCGCATGCTCATGCATGAATTCGATATTGATCCGGTTATCGCGCAAGAACTGCTCGTGCCCTCCTTCCGACAGAATGTCGAACAGCGCGGCGATATGATATATCTTGCCCTCCATTTCTCCGCCCTGCGCGGCATCGGACACCGTCCAGAACAGGAAATTGATTTTATCATCGGCAAGCAGTTCCTCATCACGACTCGGTACGAACTCAACGATCCCCTGCAAAGTTTCGCTAAAGTGTTTGAAGTAGATGCCGTATTGCGCCGAGACAAAGGGCACACCAACGGTGGACATCTCTTCATCGAAATGGTGAGTAACCTCTATCGGGCGCTCATCGAAGAAAGCACTCTGCTTGAAAGCCGGCTCACTGACATTGAAGATCGGATTTTTGATGGTGCGGAACGGCGCATGGTCGCTGAAATTTCCCAGACCGGCAGAATCATCCACGATTTCCGGCAGTCATTCGTGCCGCATCGGGAAATCATCACGGCGCTTGAACCTGTCGCCACACGCATGTTCGGACCGCAATTCGGCTATTACATCCGAGAACTAGAAAGCGTCTATACCCGAGTGGAACATACGCTGCATAATCTCAAAGATGCGCTTACCGAACTGCGCGAGACCAACAACTCACTTCTCTCGACGAAACAGAATGAGGTGATGCGCACGCTCACCGTTCTTAACTTCGTCTTTCTACCTCTCCTGTTTTTAAGCGGTCTCACGACTTTGTACTTCTCTTTTGTCTCCATAGGCACCCAGAGCTTCTGGATACTCGTCGGCATCATGCTGCTGCTCGGGGTTATCTCGTTGCTTTACTTTAAGCGCCGAGGGTGGTTGTAATGGACTATGCGAAATACTTCCAGCAAGGCATTGTCTTCTTTACATTTCTATAACACTCTGTCCGGATCCGAAGAACTGTTCGAGCCGCTTTCCCCCCCTCGAGTCAAGATGTATAACTGCGGCCCTACCGTGTACGACGAAGTGCATATCGGCAATCTACGAGCATACGTATTCGCCGATATGCTGCACCGTGTGCTCAGCGGCTGGGAATATGACGTGGAACAGGTCATCAACATAACGGATGTTGGGCATTTGACCGGAGACAATCTTGGCGATGCCGATACCGGAGAAGATCGCATGGAAGCGAGTGCTCGCAAACAAGACAGATCGGCACAAGAGATCGCACAGGCCGTCACAGAGCGGTTTTTCGCTGACCTTGCGCTTTTGGGTATCAATCGCGATCAGATCCGCTTCCCACGAGCCACCGAACACATTGCTGAACAAATCGCATTGGTGCAGACCTTGGAAGAAAAAGGATACACCTACACGACTTCCGATGGAGTCTATTTCGATACCACTAAATTCCCTGCTTATGGAAAATTAGGAAACATTGTGCTTTCAGGACAGAAAGAAGGCGCACGGGTAGAGGAAAATCCAGAAAAGCACAGTCCGCATGACTTTGCGCTTTGGAAACTTTCAAAACCTGGGGAGCATCGGCAACAGGAATGGCCATCGCCGTGGGGCACAGGATTTCCTGGCTGGCACATTGAATGCACCGCCATGGTTTTTAAACTCCTTGGAAAACAGATTGATATTCATACGGGCGGCATCGATCATATTGCCATTCACCACAACAATGAGATTGCACAAGCAGAAGCGGCTACCGGAAAGCAGTTTGTAAAATACTGGATGCATGGCGCATTTATCACCATTGAAGGAAAGAAAATATCTAAATCGCTCGGCAACACCATTTACCTGCGCAATATTATCGATCGAGGGTTCTCCCCTCGCGCACTGCGCTACTGGTTCCTGACCGGACATTACCGATCGCCCATGAACTTTACATGGGACGCAATCGAAGGATCTCATACTGCGCTCATGCGCCTCACGCGCAGCTTTATTGAAACCGCTTCATCCCGGTCCGGATTACCCGACCCAGCATTCCTGCGTGATTTCTACGATGCACTTTCCCATGACCTTGATACGCCTCGAGCACTCGCACGTCTATGGGAACTTCTTAAAGACGATACTATTCTCCCAGAGCAGAAGCATGCTTCACTCCTCGTGGCAGACCAATTTTTGGGACTCGGCCTTTCTGAACCTCGCTCTGCAACCGCTGTTTCTATTGCTTCGATTCCAGACGCAGTACAACAGCTCGTCGAAGCTCGTGAACAAGCCCGCCAGGAAAAGGATTTTTCCAAAGCAGATCAGCTACGCCAAGAGATACAGCGCTTGGGATACGAAGTGCACGATACCCCGGAAGGGCCAAAACTGGAGCCTCGGGCATAATCCACTGTTTGTCCCCACAATCCCCTCAGAGGCCTGCTCATAAGCGCTTTCCCCTCTTTTCTAAACAAGGTACTCTAACAGCATGCCTGTTCGTAAAAAACTCGACAGTGATCTGCGAGTACCGCCTCAAGCTCCTGAATCAGAGCGTGCGCTTTTAGGTGCGCTTATGATTCGTCCGGATGGCATGAATGAAGTGCTTGATCTTCTTGATCCGGATGCGTTCTACAGCGAAAAGCATCGCATTCTCTATCGAGCAATGCTCACACTCCTCAACAAGAACGAACCGATTGATGTCGAAAGCGTACGTGCTTTCCTCTCTGACAAGAAACAACTGGAAGCAATCGGCGGTGTTTCCTACCTTGGAGAACTCGTCAGTGGTGTTGCCGCAGCAAGCAATGCACGCCATTACGCGCAGCAGGTTCAGAAGAAGTACATGCTGCGCCAACTTATTGATGCGGGCGAGTATGTGGCGGAATTAGGATTCGACGAAGGTGAAGAAATAGAGGAAACACTCGATAAGGCGGAGAAAAAAATCTATGAAGTGACCTCCACGCCTACTATGACTAAATTCACTCCCCTGCGAGAAAGCTTGAGTGAAGCATGGGAACGACTGGAGCGCCTCCATCAGCATAAAGACGAATTGCGCGGCGTACGTACCGGTTTCCGCGATTTGGATGGATTACTCGCAGGACTGCAGAATTCAGATCTTATCATTCTTGCCGCTCGTCCCAGTATGGGAAAAACCGCACTTGCCCTCGATATTGCCCGCCAAAGCGCAGTCCAGCACCAGGTACCGGTAGGCATCTTTTCGCTTGAAATGAGCGCGCAGCAGCTCGTAGACCGTATGGTGGCCGCAGAAGCCAAGGTGAATGCATGGAATTTGCGCATTGGGCGTATTTCCGGAGATGATGATTTTGCACGGATTCGCGACGCATATGACCGTCTTTCGCAAGCTCCCATCTTTATCGACGATCAGCCAGGTAACGATATTCTCAAAATGCGTGCCGTAGCGCGCCGTCTAAAGAAGGAAAACGGATTGGGACTTCTGGTAGTCGACTACCTACAGCTCATGGCTCCCACCAATGCGCGTTCCAGCGATTCACTCGTCCAGCAGGTTACTGAAATCTCCCGTTCGCTCAAGCATCTTGCTCGAGAACTTGATGTGCCGGTACTCGCACTTTCGCAGCTCTCTCGCGCCGTAGAGCAGCGTCGCGGTAGACCGCGCCTGTCAGACCTTCGCGATTCAGGATCCATTGAACAGGATGCTGATGTCGTCATGTTCATCCACCGAGAAGACAAGATGAATGAGACGTCCGATCGTCCCAACATTGCGGAAGTGCTTATTGAAAAACACCGCAATGGCCCGGTGGGCAAAGTTGAATTGTATTTTGATGAAAAACGCACCACCTTCCTCTCGCTAGAAAAGGCCGATTTCGATGCCTATGAAAAAACTGTCTCCGAACCACCGTTTTAATCCATGGATCCTATAGAGAAACTCGCTTCCCTGTTTGAGCATTTTCCTGGCATCGGTCCACGCCAGGCAAACCGTTTCGTGCAATACCTTCTTGGACAAAAAAGTGCTTTTCGCACTGAACTTGCCAGCATGATCAAGGAACTGGGAGCTCATACCGGCCAATGCACCAGCTGCTTCCGATGGTATGTAAAATCAACCCAAGACCACAAGCAATGTGGTATTTGTGCGAGCGCTTCGCGTGACAGAACACTGCTGTTCATCGTAGAAAAAGATTCTGATATTGCTAATGTTGAACGGAGCGGTTTTCAAGGAATCTACTTCGTGCTGGGCGGCACCATTCCTCTGGCAGCAGAGACACCTGAAAAATATGTGCGCATACAGCCGCTCATAGAACATATAGAGAAGAGTGCGGCACAGCTCAAGGAAGTCATCCTCGGCCTTTCCGCTACAAAAGAAAGCGATCATACTCGCCTCATTCTTACTGAAAAATTGCGCCCGCTTATCCAAAAATATGGAATAAGACTCTCTTCCCTAGGAAGGGGTCTATCAACAGGATCGGAACTAGAATACGCCGATCCAGAAACCATTGCGTATGCCGTGCAGGCACGCAACGAAGCGGATTAGCCGAGCTTCGTGATCATCACCTCAAAGAAAGGCTGTCGGTGGCCACGTTTCTTGAAATAGTTGCTTTTCGCTTTGTATTTGATGACGACTACCTTCTTTGCACGCGCCACTTTCTTAATTTCTGCGCTTACCTTTGCACCGGCAATATAGGGTGTGCCGATAGTCGTATCATTGCCGTTATCGACGACCAATACCCTATCAAATACGATCGAGTCGCCTACCTTGTGATCCCCTTTGATTTTCTCAATCTTGAGGGTATCGCCTTCCGACACGAGATACTGCTTCCCGCCGGTCTCAATGATGGCAAACTCTTTTGTGGCCATAATGCGAGGCAGTATAGCAATACTATGTAAAAATGCAAGAAATACGGCCTAAAACGGCTATTCTTTACCTTCAAGCAGCGGCCGCTCCACCACTTCCAGCTCAATGCCGATAGAGTCGCTAGTAATGCGAAGAATGTCCTTATCGATCTGTTTAAACGCTTTCCCCGAGGATTCATAATTCCCAACTACCTTATTGAGCGAATCGCCGAGCTTGTTGTGATACTCCTGATACGATTTGAGATGCTTGCCGAGTTCGGATACATTTTTGATAATGTCCTTTGCTTGCTCTTGAATCTTTACCCGCTGATTTCCGAACAGCACCGTTTGCAGGTATGCAAGAAATGTCGTGGGAGAGACAATCACCACGTTCTTCTGCTTGTAAGCATACTCAATGAGATCCCGTGAATTGACACCAACACCCACATCGCTGTTGAGCAGATCGTAGTAGATGCCTTCTGCAGGAATGAACATAAAGGCGAACGGGAGGGTTCCCTCTTCCGGACGGATATATTTTGCCGTTTCATCGATTCTCTTTTTCACATCTGACTTGAAATCTTTTCGGTACTGTTCAATGAGCTTCTCATCCACCGCATCAGTGAGACGGATATAGTTCTCGAGGGGAAATTTTGAATCGATGGGAATGAGTCCGTCTTGCGTTCGAATGATCATATCGACGATTTCTCCGTCCTTAAAGCGGTATTGCGGCTCATATTGTCCAGGCAAGACATTCGAGAGGATGAGTTCGAGAGAAGATTCACCGAGGTTGCCTCGCTGCTTCTGATTCTTGAGCACCTTCTCCAGATTCTGCAGCTGTTCAGCGATCGTAAAAACCTGTTTTGTCGATTCCTTTGTTTCCGTCACCCCTTTTGTTACCTCAATGAGCTGCTGGGATACCCGGTCGGTAATCTCGCTGATAAGCCGTTGCGATTGGTCAAACTGGGTGCGCATGGATTCAAAGACGCGCGTATTTCCTTCCCCCACCTTCTGTTCCATGGCACGGGTGAGTTCCTGCATCTGATTCTGCAAAAGAAGCAGTCCTTGCGTATCTTCCTTCTCTTTTCCCCGTCGGGAAAGCACATAGAGGGTAGCAATATTGCCGAGTACCAGAAGCACCAAGAGTGCGATAAGCCATGACATATGGCTCATGGTAACACGGTGCCGTGTTTGATAAAATAAAAGAATATGACACACCAAGAACTCAAAGAAGCTGTTAAGACGGCTATGAAAAATCGAGAAGCGGAAAGACTTTCTGTGTTGCGAGGGCTTTTGTCTGCAGCAACTAACGAACTCATTACGAAAGGAAAAAAACCGGATGAAGAACTTCCCGAGGAGGATATCACCGCACTCATACGCCGCGGCGCAAAACAACGGAAAGATTCGATAGAACAATTCGAGAAAGGAGGACGCCCTGATCTAGCGCAACAAGAAATACAGGAACTTTCCGTCTTGGAAGCTCTTCTTCCTCCACAGATGTCTGTCGAGGAAATAAAAGCTGTGGTGGAAGCAAAGGCAAAAGAAATGGGTGTCACCGACAAATCAAAAGCTAATCAGCTTATGGGTATGGTCATGAAAGATCTCAAGGGAAAGGCAGATGGGACACTGGTCAAACAGGTAGTGGAGGAGCTGTTTACCTAGCATTGACTTTTTAATTTAAATGTGCTTTTCTATCTCTCAGAAGAGGGTCACCTCTTGCTACCTATAAGGAGGCAAATGTGACATACAGACCGTATGTGTTTACACTTCAAGAAGCACAGAGTGCTATTGCACGAGCAAAAACTTCACTAGATCTCGATGCTGGGCTACTACTTCTCATGGCAAATCGTCCAGAATGCCGTGGACGTCTTGATCGAGAATTAGTACTTACTATTTATAAGTTCGTAGAACGAGAACTTAAAGAGCGAGGGGTGAAGGAAGACCTTAGTATTCTTACCAGAGAATACCAAGGTCGAATCATCTCTATGAAAAAAACTCGAAGCAAAGCGCCAAAACAGTGCACATTTCCATATCAGCAGGGGCACACCTAGTGTGTCCCTTTCTGTTTGGTATACAAAAACCGCCATGGTTTATGTATCCATTCATCTGCATATCGAATCCCTATGCGTGGTGTTTTCTGTATAAGACGAGGAGGAACAATAACTCCCCTATCTTCAATCCATACACCTGTCTGCTTTCCGAGCATCTTTCCATTCACTTCTTTATCTATATGAAGTGCTTTTGTCAGACGAGCCGGACCTATAATTTCTTTAACTCCGCGAATCAGCACACCAGCAGGAAATCCCTCCTTACCGCAGACCAGGTTGAGCATCCAATGCATACCATAGGTGTAATAAACATAGAGTGTGCCGGCTCGGGCAAACATGGGCGTGTTGCGTAGCGTTTTTCCACGGCTTGCATGCGATGCCTTATCCTGAAACCCATGATAGGCTTCTGTTTCCGTAATCATATGTGCCACTTCTTTCCCTTCCCATACACGCACTAAAAACTTTCCGATCAGCTCCTGCGCAACCGTTGGTGTTGATCGTTCAAAAAAAGCAGAAGGCACTATTTTTCTCATACGCCCTGATATCCTATCTTGAAATATGAGTGTAATAAAGTTATGAATCGATACGTCTACATGCATGTGGTCGATTATTACCCTGCGTAACCTTACTAATTATGGGAAATTTCTTTATCTCACTGCTCATTAGCGCACTGCTCGGTACGGGAGCGCTTGCATCTGCGCATATGCATAGCGATGCACAAGCAAGCACATCAGCACAAATAGCAAGCACTTCTGTGGCACATGAAGCGGAAATACATGCAAACGCGCATGCAGCATTCGGTCTTACGCATGTTCTGATGGGCCTCCTTCATTCCGATGAGGCAGTATCGGCAGATACCGATGCCACAAGCACACAGCCTGATGATACAAATACCGCTACCCTCAATACCCGTGCACAGATGCACGGAATAGGAAACATCGAGGTACAGCATCAGACAGACGGAAACGTACATCTCGATTTCTAATCTCTCTCGCTTCTCCAGTAAAAGACCATCCAAACGGATGGTCTTTTATGTGCCAGACATTGACAAAGATACGATTATTTATAAAATTTTACCCGTTTTAACTCACAGTTCTTACACACTGCACAAGGATTAATCAATGCCTGCACAAAGGCTTCCGATGGAAGAGCCGAGAATAAAACTGGCAAACTTGCAGGAGTTTATGCTCCACGTTCCGATTCCCCTCGTCTACGACTTTGGAAATTTTCTTGCGAGCTACATTACCGCTCCAACGATCACGCCTGAAGAATTTCTTCTCATATGCGAAAATGCTTTCGAGGATCTCAAGGGTGGGATCAACCGCCACACAAACACACCTATTCGGCACAAATTGGTCGGATATCCACCTATGACATGGGGCTTGTTGCGTACAGAACTCTCATATATCGCTGACGCTATATTCCCTTCTTGGTTTGCATCCCATGTCGCTGAACATGTACAAAAAATACAAGATCTGGGAAAATAATCCTGCGCCGATTCATCAGACCGTCCACTACAGAGACTGCCACACCAGTCTGAATGGTGAGGCGGTTTTCTGTTTTAACTAAGTACTCATGACCCTACGGGGATTCGAACCCCGATTTACGCCGTGAGAGGGCGCTGTCCTAACCATTAGACGATAGGGCCAATATACGCCACGGTACACTATTTCTATCGCTTCTTCCACTCTTTCTCCTGCCGTACGAGCTCATCTTTTGCATATTCCGGATACGCCATAAGCATCTCGACGGTGCGTTCCATGCGCATCGATTGCGACCCTTTTATCAGTACGCAATCGCGGTCTGCAATCAAATGTTGCAATTCAGTTCCCGCAGTGCGTGCATCCTCATACTGCAAAATCGCTGTGTCTGGCAATCCTGCATCGAATGCCCCTTGCGCTATATCGCGCGCCCGGAAGCCTACTGTAGCAAGCAGGTCGACACATGTTGCAGCATACGTGCCTATTTTTCGATGTTCCGCAACCGAATAACGACCCAGCTCAAGCATATCTCCGAGCACGGCAATTGCTCTTCCTCCTATTTGCCGCTTCACGAACGCAAGCGTGTCCAGTGCAGCTGTTACCGCAGCAGGTGAAGAATTGTACGTGTCGTCTATGAGAAGCGTTTCCTTGATGCCGCGCAGGATGTGCATGCGACCATGCGGCGGCATATACGACTGGAGTGCTTCTATGACACGGGCAATGTCCTTTCCTAATGTTTTTCCTACCGCCACTGCAGCAAGTAAGGAAAGATAGAGATGCGGCCCTACTGTTCCTAAAAGCGCAAGCGTGCGTGCCGGCTGCGCATCCACATGTATGTCTGCCTGCATGCCAATGATGGTATTGGGATCATGCGTATCCGATAGCAGCGCAAATCCGTCTGCCCACACTTCATTGTCAGCAGAGAGACCGAACATGCTCACCCGTACATCGCGTGCATGAGCCCTATCGGCAAGCGCGCGTGTGCGAGCATCGTCTCCATACAGTACGAGCGTCCCTCCAGGACGCACGGTCTGTATAAGTGATGCTTTTTCCTCTATTACCGCCTCCGGTGATGAAAAAAATTCTACATGGACCGGAATTTCCGGTAAGCGGGTGATTACTGCGATATCAGTCGTCAACCAAGACGAGAGTGAACTGATGTCTCCAGGACGGTCTGCGCCAACCTCAAGCACCAACCACGCCGGATATTGCACACGGAACACAATGAGCAGAAGGCCGTCCAGGATATTTTGCAGCCATCCGAGCGGATTATGCCAGGCATTCGGCCGACCGAGAATAGTAAGCGGGATACCTAATTCGCTATTAAAACTCTTTTCGCTTTTGCGCACCGACGTGTCGTAAGAAAGCGCGGTAGCAATAGCATCTTTGGTGGAAGTCTTGCCGACGCTGCCGGTTACGGCGACAATGCGCGGTTTATATTTGCGCAACACTAAGCGTGCTTCTGCAGTGAGGAGAAATACAATGATGCGTTTCAACATGGATTACTGTCCGGGAGGAATATTATAATAATTAATCAGAAATTCGGTCAATTGATGGAAATACGGCGACCAGGTGTCGGCAGCATACGGTGCTCCCACCGGTTCATAGGCCAAGAGAAACACACTGAACTGCGGATTCGACCCAGGTAGGAATCCGAAGTACGTATGCATGTATTTATGCGGATAGTACGTACCGGTACTGGGATCGACGATCTGTGCTGTGCCGGTTTTAGCGCCTATGGAGTAATTTGGAATACGAATAGGATAATCAACCCCTGCAGTATTCACCACAGTTACAAGCATTTGACGCACTGTATTAGCAGTTGAAGGTTTAAGATCTTGGATTGGCGGCCCCCAATTGAGCGTTTTGCTAATGCCAGTATCATAATTAATTGCCTTCGCAAAATGCGGCGTCACTAAATAGCCCCCGTTAACGAGCGAATTGAGCGCGCGCAGGGTTTCCACTGGCGTCATCGCAATCCCCTGACCGAACGATGCGGTGTCATAATCGACCTGCTGCTGCGTGTAGAGCGTATTGAGATGGCCGGTTATCTCTCCGGGAAGATCAACGCCCGTACTGGAGGCAAGCTGATAATGATTGATGAAATAATCACGCATGGTTGATGATCCCATTTGTGTGGCGATGAATGATGCTCCCACGTTGAGTGATTGGGTGAGAATCGGCTGCATTGGAATCACACCGCGCGGCCTCATATCAAAGTTGCAGATTCTTGCTTTGTTTACAGTAATACAACCAGTGTCATCGTATGTCGTGGTAGGAGTAATTGCCCCAGAATCAATGCCGGCAGCCATGGTGAGGGGTTTGATAATAGATCCCATTTCATAGATATTCTGTGCCATGATGTTATTAAACACACCAAGATTAGTTTGTTGATTGAACTTATTGAGATCAAACGTTGGATTGATTGCCATAGCATAAATCGCTCCTGTATTGGGGTCCATGATGATGCCGCCCAGATACTGCGGATGCCACTCATTCATATATCCTGCGAGCACCTGCTCAAGCTCTGCCTGCACTGCCGGTTCAATCGTAGTCACGACGTCCCCTGTTTGCGTAGCTCCTTGCAGGGTCGACGCAACGCCGCCGAAGAGCTGCACGAAGAAATTGGTGTATAGATCCTGATTGTTGCGGGTTAGTGTGCTGTTGTAGAAACGTTCAAGACCGTACTGCCCCTGCTCCATCCCGCTGTTGTCGTATGAGACAAATCCTAATTCCTGTGCTGCAAGCGATCCGCCAGGATAGTAGCGCCAGCGATCCTCAGCAATGACAACCCCGGGGAAATTTTTCGCTTCCAGCGCCTGGCCCTCGGCAGTTGGAAGATGGTTTGCAACTACAGCGTATTGCGTGTTCTGTTGAGTCGCTTTCGCGATAAATGTAGCATGATCGATCGGTACGATTGCGTTCACTTCCTGATAGAGTGCTTCTGGATTAGCTATTTTGGTCGGATTGAGCGCCAGAGAAAAACCATCCTCTAGTGTTGCAGCGATGATGGGCGTACCGCTTTTATCCGAGAAATAAATGGAAGCACGGTCAATGAGCGGACTCTGTGGAAGCATGAACTGCGCGTTCGCGCGTGCAAGATACTCCTTACCTTGCAACACCTGCAACAAATACAACCGTCCGATGATGGCAATCATAAACAGAGCGAACAGCAGTGTGAGCCACCGGATACGGCTGACAAACCGTTTATTCATATCCCTCTACTGTATCACCTGTAGGGAGAGCGAATCAGCATTGGTATATACGGTTGAGACTACCGTAGGTTTGACCAATCCAAGTTGGGTAATTGTTGCGGGAGTGATTGATTCAGTTTTCTGCAAATATTCCGTTTCCAATACTCCCACCTGGGTTGCAAGATCACGGATGTGCACTTGAGCGCTCTGCCGAGCGGCAGCATGCATGACTGTCATGAGAAGAAACATGCCATATAGAAAGGCGGAAACAACGATGCAGAGGGTAAGAAAAAATACTGTACGGGCGTATACCTGCGATAAGGATAAGGACATGGTTTTCATACTTTTTGGATTGCCCGCAGTTTTGCACTGCGCGCAGAAGGATTAGCGTGTAATTCTGCTTGTGTGGGAAGAATGGGTTTTTTGGTAAGCAGTACTCCTCCTTGCTGGGCATATGTTTTGAAAAAGTGTTTTACGATCCGATCTTCGATGCTATGGAATGTAATAACAACAATGCGACCTCCTGGCTGAAGCAGTTTCCATGCCTGTGCAAGTCCCTGTTCAAGGACCGTAAGTTCATCATTAACTGCAATGCGCAGGGCTTGAAACGTACGGGTTGCTGGATGAATCCGCCCCCGTCGATAGGCAGGGGGTACCGCTGCGCGCACAGCCTCTACCAACTGCGCAGTGGTGGTAAATGGCGTTGTATCGCGTTGGGACACAATCTGCCGAGCAATACGTCTTGCATAGCGCTCTTCCCCATAGCCAAATAGGAGATTCGCAATTGCCTCCTCGCTAAGCGTGTTGAGCATATCCGCCGCAGTAAGTCCGGATGCGGGTATATCCCCATAGCTCATGATGAGCGGTTCGTCCTGCACAAAAGAGAATCCTCTTCCGCCCAGGAGCTGCGTCCTGTTCCATCCAAGATCAAACAAACATTTATCAATCGCAAGTACGCCGACTTCCGCAAGCAGTTTTTCCATGTGTCCAAAATTTCCCTCCAATACCCGTGCCCGAGAACCGTACGGCCTAGAGAGCATCTGTACATGCGCAACTGACGTCGGATCCGCATCAAGCGCAATAAGCTGTACATCTGCACGCTGCAGTATGCGCATGCTGTGCCCCCCACGTCCTGCTGTTGCATCTACAACCACGTCACCCGGACGAAGAGATAATAGCTCTATTGCTTCCTCCGGAAATACGCTTTGGTGTGTTGCTGATTCCATGACGTGCGCTGATTCCTGCTCATGTGTAGTGCCGTCCTCCTCTCGCAAAAGACGCCGCCCCACACGAACAGAAATCAACGTATGCATGAGTCCGTTCATAAGATACCGAGATCGCCGAGTGCCTGTGCCATCTGATCCGCGCTGCGTTCAATACGATGCTTGTACTCTTCCCAGATCTTTTCATTCCAGATTTCAATACGATCTGAAACACCCGCGACAACGACCCGTGATTTGAGCTGTGCAAATTCTTTTAAAAAATCAGGAATAAGAATGCGTCCGGCGGTATCCACTTCCGTCTCAACGGCTCCTGCAAGCAAGAACCGACTCATACCTCGCGTATCTGCTTGACCGACCGGCAGTGCGGCCAGTTTCTGCGCGATACTCTGCCATGCTTTCTCCGGAAAGATGAACAGACAGGAATCAAGTCCACGAGTGACTACTACGCTTTTCCCTACTTCCTTGCGAAACTTGCTGGGAAGTGAAAGGCGTTTTTTATCGTCGAGCGTGTGAAGATATTCGCCAATGAGCATAGGGTTTGTGGGTATCCCATTTCATCCCACTGATTCCTATAATACTGCACTTTCCCCCACTCTCTGAACATATTTATCCACACAAAAACACCCGGCCTGAGCCGGGATGAGGAATGCTTGATTCTTTTGTTTCTTAGTCGTTTTTTGGACGCATCAGAGGAAAGATTTGTGCTTCTCGGATACTTTTTCCGGCCAAAAAGCTGAAAAGTCGTTCAGATACACCGAAACCGAAAGTGGGAGGCATGCCGTATTCCAAAGCGGTCACGTATTCAAAATCGGCCATTTGTGCTTCTTCATCCCCTGCATCACGTAAAGCTTGTTGTTGTTCAAATCGTTCTTTCTGGTCAACAGGATCATTCAACTCGTTGAATGCCTTACCGACTTCACTGCCTGCCAGCAGAATCTGAAACCGTTCAACAACGCGAGGGTCCTTCACAGACCGCTTTGCGAGTGGTTCAAGATATACCGGCATACCAATTAGTATTGCAGGCCCCGCGATGGTTCGGCGAATTTTCTTCCATAAGAGATCCACACCTCGGCCGATATCTACATTGTGTTCATACTCAATTCCTTCCTTATCTAACACGCTCCGTACTTGCGGCAGTGTGACTGTCCTTGGATCAAAATCATACTGCCGTTGCATCAGTTCGTTGAAATCAAGTGTCTCCCATGTCTTACTGAGATCTACCGTAAATGAACCTATGGTAAACACCATAGTACCAAAGGCTTTCTGTGCAGCAGTTCGATATAGTTCCATGAGCATCGGTACTCCTTCCCTCGCATCTTCGTACGATGCATAGAACTCAAACGAAGTGTAATCTTGGGCATGTTCGTGCGACATGCCCTCATTGCGGAAAATCCGGCCGATCTCAAACGTCTTCGGCAGACCCGCTACCATAAGTTTCTTCTGCCATAATTCCCCGACAGAGATGCGCAGGAACACATCAATATCAAGCGCATTGTGGTGAGTAATGAATGGACGAGCTTCCGCTCCTCCGGTAGTCGTTTCCAGGACAGGTGTCTCCACTTCGATAAATCCGCGTTCCAGCATGAACGTGCGTATAGCGTTCCAAAATACTGAGCGCTTTTTCACCAGTTCCATCACCTCCGGATTAAGCAGGATATCGAGATAGCGTTTACGATAGCGTTCATCCTCATCCTTGAGTCCAAACCATTGATCGGGTACCGGACGAATGCTTTTTGCAAGCATGCGCCAGGAAGTTACACCTATCGATGACACGCCGCGTTTTGTCGTGAATGCCTCACCGGTCACTTCTATAAAATCGCTCGGATCAACAGCATCCATAAAAAGCGAGAAGTGATCTGGATCCATCTCATCTTTTTTCAATACTGCCTGGATACGGGCAGTGCCATCAAATAAATCTACAAATACGACTCCTCCCTGATCGCGCAAGGACATGATTCGCCCTGCAAGCGTGATGGTGGTGCGTGCTTCGGCAAGCGCATCGAATGCACGGAGAAACGTTGCATTGTCATGTGAACGATATGACTCCGCAGGATACGGATCCATCCCTCGTTGCCGCAGCAGTGTAATTTTTTTCAGGCGTTCAGTACGAATTTCTTCCAGCGAAGCCATAGCAATTGTGTTCCTACTATAGCAAATACTAGACTGATGTCATCGCAGCGAGCAGGAACTATTCTACTTTAAGAATCTTGTAGCGCTGTGTGCCCTTAGGAGTATGAAAAGAGAACTCTTCTCCGCTTTTTTTACCAAGCAATGCAGCACCTAATGGAGAATGGTAGGAGATTTTTCCATTAAACATGTCAGCTTCTTCTGCGCCGACAATAGTGTACTGATGCTTCTCGTCTCCGCCTACTTTTTGGACTTGTACTGTGGATCCCATGCCTACCGTATCGGTCTTAGTATTGCGCACGATTTTTGCATGCTTCAAAATACTTTCCAGTTTTTGGATGCGTTCTTCAACCGCTGCCTGAAGGCCTCGCGCTTCCTGATATTCTGCATTTTCAGACAAATCCCCTAGAGAGCGAGCGTATTCCAGCTGCTCAGCCACTTCGCGTCGACGTGTGGTACGAAGCTCATTCAGTTCCTGCGTCAATTCTTCAAATTTCTCCTGAGAAATAAATTCTTCAGTCATGTTCGCAAGAAGTGTATCCAACTGGGCATAAAAGTCAACATACTGCTTACTGCAGGTATTGCGGATCATTCGCTTCCATCCATTGCAGCGTATATTTTACAACACGGGATGCGCCTTCCAGCGTTCCCGATTTCCCTTTCTCTAACACAACGGCAAACGCGTAGTGCGGATTTTCATATGGGAAAAATCCCATCATCCAGGAATTTTCAAATGCATTATTTACTCCCAATTGCGCGGTTCCTGTCTTTGCAGCGACATGTACAAAATCGAAGTTTACCGCTTGTGCAATACCACCTGTCACACCCAATCGCATTCCTTCGCGTATGACTTCAACGTTATGCTGGTCAAGCGATAAGTTGGTGCCTTGCGGCGTAGAGCTGGCAAGCAATTGTGGGGTAAGCAGCATGCCTCCGTTGGCAATGGCTGCAGCTTCACGCACAATCTGGAGCGGTGTAACGGTAAGTCCGTACTGTCCGATGGCGGTGTGGTATGTATCACCGATGCGCCAGGTAGGATCAGCGGGAAAATTTTCTGCCTTCCATTGCGGTGATGGAATAGTACCGGAAGGTTCTGGAAATCCAGCCAAACCAGCGGGACTGCCAAAGCCAAAAAGACGATAATACTGATCCAGAGCGTTGATCCCAATTCCTGGTTGATTCTGATACCCACCTCCCACTTCATAGAAATACACGTCAGAGGAATAGGCGATGGCGTGACGCATATCCACCCAACCATTTGCACGCCAGTCTTTGAAGACGAAAGGATGTGCAGGATCGTAGGGATTAGGAAGACTAATGGAACCAGTACTCAATATTTGCGTGTTTTCATTGATCACCCCATCGGTCAGTGCGGCAATACCGACAATCGGCTTCACGATTGAACCAGGGGCATACAGTCCGTTGATTGCGCGATCGAGAAATGGTTGATCAGGATTGCTGTTATACGAAGCAATAGCAGAAGGATCGCCGTCTGTCATCGCCTGCGAAGAATACTCAGGGTAACTGGTAAGCGCGATAATTTGTCCGGTATGCACATCCATGATGACTCCCGCCCCTCCTTGGTATCCTGCTTCGGAAGCAACCTTGGCTATTGCCTGATAGAGTGCCTGGGTTACTTTTGCATCAAGAGAGAGCGTGACGGTTTGTCCGGCCTGCGGGGGCTGTTCTTCGCTCTGGGAGATAATATTTCCATGTGCATCGGTCTCTGTTAACTTCATCCCATTTTGTCCCGATAACACATCGTTGTAGGCGCGTTCCACCCCGTTCATACCTACGAAGGTAGTTCGGTAATAGGTACCAGTTGCATCTTTTGCCGGCGGCTGCACGTACCCAAGCACAGAGGATATGCCTTGATAGGGTGCGTATACCCGTTTTGCAAAATCGTCAGTAAGTTGTGCGCGGGAATTACTTGCTAGTACGAGCCCGTTTCGATCGAGAATGTCTCCGCGATCAGCGAATATAACCTGCTGTGTCAGCTGGTTCTCCATCGCCCGTATAGCATACGTTTGCCCGTGCGCAATCTGGAGATCCCCTGCGCGAATCACCAGGACGAAGAACAGCAGCGCGATGATGCCCGCAGCGGTGCGTGGTACATTTCGATCAATCGGCCGCTCCATACGCCCTTCAAACTGGTCCTTATCAAATGACGGGAGGTTGGAGGCATCGATAAAAATATCTTCAGGAGTAATTTCACTTTTTCTCCGTACTCCCCGTCTGCGCCACCACATGAGCTCAGTATAGCGGCGCACGGGCATTCATCAAATATGAAGTCTACTTATTATAGATATTCAGGCATGTGCGCACGAATCTGCTGGAGTACTATGTACCGCAGAATAAGTGCTGCAGAACACAACAGCGTCCAAGGAAAGAGAATTGTATGAAACATGCCGGTTGGTCTTCCCCATAGCAGATCGGCACCTACTGCTATGAGCAGCGACAGAAACCATGCGTCATCGAGAATAAAACAAGTGATTGCCAGAAGTGTAAGCGGCCACCACAAAAATAAATAACCCGCTACTAGAAATATCCAACCAAAAATGAAGAGTGTCTTACGCATGTTTCCACACTTCTACGTACTCAAGCTCCTCAATATTGACCGGTTCATGCAGATATATGTTCTCAAATGATTGATTAGCGGGAGCATCCACGGCAGATACGGTGCCAATAAATCCTCCTACAATACTGGGAAACACTATAGTATCTCCAGGAGCAACTGTAGTGCCCGAAGGAACTTTTCCCATAAGCGCGCCGCCGCCTTCCCCAGTAATCACAATTGGCATAATGGATCCTTGTTGTGTATGCAGCAATGCATTGTAGGTTTGATCGGGAGCGGAAAAGAGCGTGACATATGACACTGATCGATCTGCTTGCGATATAAATCCGATTAGAGTAGTACCACCAGAGGCAACCATATCACCAGTAGCAACCCCGTCATTCGTACCCGCATCAATAAGGAGCGTATCGTATGGAAGTGCCGGAGGACGAATTAAAATAGCACCTAGGATAACAGGAGTATTCCCATCTCTCCCCAATCGACTCTTAAGGTCAAGCGTTTCTTGATAGAGTGCATTTCTGTCGGCAAGTGCTGCCGTACTGGAAGCGAGTGCTGCCTGCAGCGCCTGATTTTGAGCCATCAGTGCCGTCTTGGACATAAACTGTGCCTGCCAATCAGCTGAGATTGCAACAAGACCTTGGCGGGCCTGTAATAGCGGCACACCAACACCCCACATACTGTTACCAAGCGGAAAGCGTAAAAGAATCACGACACCAAGCACAACTATCACTCCCACGATGAGGCCGACGTATCGCTGCAGTGGATAGCGAGTTCGATTAGGCGAGATCCTCGTCATATTCGATGAGCATATCCTTGTAGAGATCTAGGTTCTCCAAAATGACACCGGTGCCACGCGCCACCGCCGTAAGCGGATCATCAGCGACCATCACCGGCACCTTCAACCATTCCGCAAGTAGTGGAGCTAGTCCTTTGATGAGTGCGCCACCGCCACACAGTACAATACCTGAACGGATAATGTCTCCCAAAATTTCTGGTGGCGTAGTTTCGAGCACTTCTCGTATGGATTCAATGAGCGTATCGATGGATTGTGAGATTGCTTCGCGAATATCAGAATCAGTAAGCACGATTTCGCGTGGCAATCCGCTAATGAGATCACGGCCGCATACTACTGCTTCAAGGCGTCCCTCTCCTTCGAGGATCGCACCTATGGCAATCTTTACCTCTTCTGCCGTTTTTTCACCAATAAGCATCTTGAATTCGGACCGTACGTAGGAAATGATATCTTGATTGAGTTTATCGCCCGCGATGCGCAGATTCTTCGATCGCACGATACCGCCCAGAGAAAGAACAGCAATATCAGTGGTACCCCCGCCGATATCGACGATCATGTTGCCAATTGCTTCTCGAATAGGCATGCGAATGCCGAGTGCCGCCGCAATCGGTTCTTCAACGATAAATGCTTCGCGTGCGCCGGCATTCTCCGCCGCATCTTTGACCGCACGAATCTCTACATTGGTTATACCAGAGGGAACACCGATAACCGCTCGCGGTCCAAGCATCTTCTTCTGAATGCCCTGTGCCCGATTCATGAGGTGTGCGAGCATTTCTTCGGTTGCTTCAAAGTCAGAGACAACTCCATCGACCAAGGGGCGCACCGCCGCAAGATGTCCAGGGGTACGGCCGAGCATTTGCTTGGCTTGTGCGCCAATCGCTACCACTTGCCCGGTTTTCTGATTGATCGCCACCACAGACGGTTCTGTCACTACAATGCCCTTGCCACGCAAATAGACCAGCGTATTCGCCGTTCCTAGATCAATACCAACATCATTGGAAAGGAGTGGTGAAAGTTGTTGTCTAAAACGTTCAAGCATGGGTGTCTAGTGAGGTAAGTAATTGAGAAGTAGTCATCGTGGATACTTTTCCGGTAGCACGCTCCACACACTCGAACATTCCCGCAGCAAGCGTTTTTTCGGACACGACGATGCGCAGCGGGATACCAATCAAATCGCTGTCTGCAAATTTCTCTCCCGCACGCAGATCACGATCATCCCAGAGCACTGAGATACCTGCTTGGGTGAGTGTTTGATAAAGCTCATTGGCTTCTGTTCTCACCTCCTCGCTGTCTCCGGAGAGTTCGACCAGATGTACTCGAAATGGAGCAATGCTTTCCGGCCACACTATGCCCTTTTCATCAGCAAATAGTTCCACGATAGTGCCCATAAGGCGGGTGATGCCGATGCCGTAGGAACCCAAAATGACCGGCTGCTCTTTCCCTGCTTCATCTTTGTAATAGAGGCCGATTTGTTTTGCCTTGGTATCTCCGAAACTGAATATGTTCCCCACTTCTATAGATTTGTGTGGCCCTTCCAACCCTCCTGTTATTCCTAATTTTTTTAGTATTTCACCACTTTGTCCAAGCGGTTCAAGTATTTCTTGGTTAATTGCAAGATTTTTCTCACGATGTACATAAATGATATCTTCCCCTGCGTCAGAGAGTGTTTGAAATTCATGGCTGAATTCCGTAAATGCACCACCAGCGGCGTAGGTGAAGAAAGTGCGGTCTCCTATGCCGACACGATCAAATACGTTGGTGTATGCAGTAATTACTGACGCATAGAATGCTTCGTGGGCCGCTGCGTCGGTGCTATACGAATAAAGATCTTTCATAACAAATTCCCGGCCGCGCATGATACCACTTTTTGCGCGCAATTCGTTGCGTAATTTTGTTTGAAACTGATAGACGTACACAGGAAGATCTCGATAGCTGGAGAGGAAGCTTTTCATCATGTCGGTGATAGGTTCTTCATGCGACCATCCGAAACCAACTTCGCCGCCGCTTTTGAGTGCGGACTTAAACCAGACATCAACCTTAGCGTCATCCCAACGATCGGTCTGTTCCCACACTTCCTTGCGTTGCAGGGCCGTCATGATGATTTCCTGGCCGCCGATAGCATTCATTTCTTCGCGCACAATCTGTTTGATACGCTCCACCACCCGCAGTCCAAGCGGCAGGTATGCATACACCCCTGCCATTTCCTTATGCACAAATCCCGCACGGATAAGCAGTTGTGCGTTTTTTGAAACCTCATCTTTTGGCGCTTCCTTTCTCGTTTTCGTGAATAGTTGTGACTGACGCATATGGCGCCATTGTAATGGCAAACGCGGCAGGGAGCAAAAAACAGCCTACGGATGAAGCAGGTGGAGAATGTCGTGGTAGGAAACGGCGATAAGAAGGGCTATGAGAAGCGCAAAGCCAAGCAAGGTCAGCCGAGTCATGAGACGCTCAGAAATCGCTCTGCCGCGGGCCCGTTCGATAAGAAGGAGTGTCAGCCGGCCGCCATCCAGACCGGGTATAGGAAGAATATTGATGAGCGCAAGATTGATGGAAATGAGTGCCGTAAGAACGAGCGTGGCACTTGCTCCCTGCTGCACGGCAGAAGCACCGATATCGGCAATACCGATGGGTCCGGCAATCTGCGAGAAGTTTGCTGTGCCCTTAAACAGCGCAGCGAAGAATACAACAAGACCCTGTGCTGTGGAAACGGTCATATGCCAAAAGAGCACCGCCCCTTGCTTCAGCGCTTGAAAAAAAGGAAGTTGCACAATGCCGACATCAGCCAGTTCTACGCCGATCACCCGTTCTCCCAGCACAATGCCGGGCGCAGGAGTCACTAAAAATGTTTTCTGCATCCCATGACGCTCGACAGAGAGCACAATACTCTGCGTTTGATGATTCGCAATAAATTGTTGTACATGGAGAGCATCCGCTCCTGAGGAAAGCGCTGTCGCACCAGTTTCAACAGCAGTGATCTGGTCGCCGGACATGAGTCCTACTTTATCCGCCGGAGAACCAGGCACGACGGAAACGATAGTGGTATGCGGATGCGCAATGGTTCCTACTCCTGAGTTTGCCGCGGCAGGAATACCCACCATGTACCCCGCGGAAAGAAGGATCCATGCAAACAGCAAATTGCATAGAATACCAGCAATGACTACTGTTCCTTGTAGGTACCACGGCTTATCTGTAAAACGCCTTCCTCCTGGCTGTACATCTGTTTCGGTGCTTTCTCCAAAAATACGCACAAATCCGCCAAACAAGAGCAGATTGAATGAATAGAGTGTATCTCCTTTTTGTATGCCAAAGAGCCGCGGCGGAAATCCAATACCAAATTCCTCGACCCGCATACCGGAAAGCTTTGCCATCACAAAGTGACCGAACTCATGTACGAGAATAAGAGCAATAAGGATGATGACAAAGATGAAGAGCGCCATATCTACCCCACTATCTCCTTCTCTTTCCGGGCAAACGCCTCATCGAATACTTGGTTGGCTGCATCTACTCGTTTCTGCATGTCTTCTTTGTTGCGGAATTTATCATCCTCACTGATCTGTTTATTGCGTTCCTGTGCTTGAATGTCGTTCCATACGTCATCACGCGCGCCACGCAGTGCGGTACGCGCATCTTCAAGCTTTGCTTTTGCCAACTTAATGAGCGCCTGTCGACGCTCCGCGGTCAGTTCCGGAAAAAAAATGCGTAGCCCTTTATCGTCAGTGCTTACCGAAAGACCGAGATTAGCAGCAACGATCGCCTTCTCTATCTCCTTACTCTGCGACTGATCCCATGGGGCAATGCGCAAGGTGCGCGCATCTTCGATAGTGATTGAAGCTACCTGTCCGATATGCATGCGCGTGCCGTAACTCTCTACGAGCACGCTGTCGAGAATCGACGGCGTAGCCCTACCGGTGCGGATACTGGAAAACTCTCGTGCCAAATGCTCCTGAATGTCTTGTATGCGCTGTTCAAACGCGGTGAAGGAATATGCCATAACGAAAGTATACTATATTCGAAATCGCTTGGCGGCAGGCGGATAAAGTTTGAGGAGTGGATCTTTGTTCGTGTCATACGGACGAGCGGGGGCAATGGTTCTCCCATACTCGATTACTCGGTAGGTAAAAGGAAACCATTCTTTTTTTGGCAACAACTCCATCAGATCTTTTTCAATCCGTACGGGATCCCGATAGTCGGAAAGATCATATCGACGAACAAAGCGGAGCACATGCGTATCAACGGCAATGCCTTCAACCACGCCAAAGGCATTACCGAGCACTACATTCGCTGTTTTCCGCGCAACACCCGGGAATCGAAGCAATTCCGGCATAGTAGCGGGTAGCTTGCCTCGATAGCGTTCTTTGAGCAGTTTTGCGGCCGCAAGAATGTTCTTTGTCTTTACCCGATAATAGCCGGCTGAGCGAATGTCCTGCGCAAATGTTTCCGGCTTCGCCCGTACATATGCATCCAGTGTTTTGTACTTTTTAAACAACCGTTCCGTAATACGGTTCACCATCTTGTCGGTGCATTGTGCACTCAGTTCAACTGCAACCAAGAGTTCCCAGGGCGTTTTGTAGTTGAGCGCGATGTGCGCCCCAGGAAACAGCTGTTTGAGCTTCCGATTGAGAGCGTAGAGGCGTGCTTTACGCACCATGAACTGCTGCTTGGTCATAGAGACGGAAGCGTTATAGCAAGATGTTCCAGTAACAGTTTCAGTGAAGCGCTATGATCGGAAAGATAGGATCGCACCAATGTAATCGCTGCAAGTCCTTCTCGGACATCAGCACGTGCGCTGGCAAGCGGATAGAGTGTCTGTTCGAGCGCATCCAAAAGATGCCGTACGCGATCTCGAACTCCCTCTTCTTCCGAAAGCAGCGTGGCGATCATCTTGCTTCGTTCACCAGCAGGCAACCGCAGCAGCTCTGCCCCTGCTTCGTCCGCATCTTCTGTAAATACACTCGGATACTGTATGAACCGAGAACGGAGCGCCGGCAGCAGTATGCCGGGCGGTATAAGCAGTACAAGCACCATACCCAAGGGCGGTTCTTCCGCGAGCTTGAGAAGCGCCTGTTGCGCCTGCGTGGTGATAAGCGAAGCGGCAAGGATAAACAGCGATGTTCCTGTCGTACTTTTCAGCAGGGCTCGATCCGCAATAGTGCGTACCTCCTCTATGCCCAAGGTATCCCATACGCTGGCATAGATATTCGGATCATCAGGCTCGGTCACCTTAAACCGAACTCGCGCATCGGCCACAAGCTGCGGATACAATGTGCGCAGTCCTTCATACACGTATGCGTGATGCTGCATGTTAGCGCTTTGCAATGATTGCCTTTTTATAGGTATCCAAATGATCAAGAGCGATACCGGTTCCTTTCGCCACACAAAAAAGCGCTTCGTCTGCTACTTGCGCTTTGACACCCGTGCGACGCAAGACCAACTCGGGGAAATGCCGCAGCTGTGAAGTTCCTCCGGTCATGACAATACCGCGGTCAATAATATCGCTGGCAAACTCCGGCGGTGTTTCCTGGAGCACGTCTCGGATCGCTTTGATGATTTCCCGCAGTTCCCGTCCCATCGCCTTCACAATATCGTTGGTTTTAAGTTCGATAGATCTCGGCAATCCGGTAATAAAATCGCGGCCTCGCACCTGCATGACCAATTCTTCATCGAGAGGAACCGCCGATCCGATAGTGATCTTCACATCTTCTGCTGTTTTCTCCCCGATGGCGAGGTTGTACGTCTTCTTGATGTAATCGGCAATCGCATAATCCAACCGATCGCCTGCGCATTTGATGGAGGTTGAGGCGACAATCCCGCCCAGAGAAATCACGGCGATATCGGTGGTGCCACCCCCGATATCAATGACCATGTTGCCGCGCGGTTCCTGAATAGGAATGCCTGCACCGATCGCCGCCAGCACCGATTCTTTGACCACGTAGGCGCTCTTTGCGCCTGCACGAATTGCCGCTTCCACCACCGCGCGTCGTTCTGTGGATGTCACGCCGGTGGGCACCGACACCATGACTTCGGGACGGAAGAGTTGGAACGTGCCGAGCGCTTTCGTGATGAAATAGCGCAGCATCGCCTGCGTGACGCGATAATCGGCGATCACTCCGTCTCGCATCGGACGGTACGCGATGATTTCTCCTGGCGTGCGACCCACCATTTCCTTGGCTTTCGCGCCAACCGCAAGCACCCGTTTGTCTATTTCAGAAATGGCAACAACTGATGATTCATTGAGTACGATACCCTTACCAGGAACATACACGAGCGTATTGGCAGTGCCTAGATCGATGCCGAGTTTGGGAGTAAAAAATGCCATGGGGTCATGATACCTGAGGGTAACGAGCAAAACAAATTTTGTCAGGAACCGGGAGAAGATGCTAGTCTAGTCTGCATGCAACCTACCGTTAACTTCAAAATCGATGGCGGCAAGAAACTCCACGGTACGGTGACCGTAAACTCTTCAAAAAACGGCGCAGTGGCCCTGTTGTGCGCCTCGCTCATCAACCGCGGAAAAACGACGCTCAAATCAGTGCCGAAAATAGAAGAGGTACACCGCATCATCGAGGTCCTGCGCTCCATCGGGACCATAGTGGAATGGCACGGTACGTCTGTAGTGATCACGCCTCCTGCTCACTTTTCACTGCCAAGCATTGATGTAGAGGCCGCACAACGTACGCGCAGTATTATCATGTTCACCGGCGCGCTCATACACACCATTCCCTCTTTCGCGCTTCCGCAGGCGGGCGGATGCCGCCTGGGATCACGCACGGTGCGCCCGCATGTCTATGCGCTTGAAAACTTTGGCGTCTCCATCACTGCGACGCGCACCGCCTGGGAAGTGACTACAAAGGATCTGCATCCGGCAGAAATACTGATGTACGAATCAGGCGATACGGCGACCATAAACGCCATTCTTGCCGCAGCAGGTATTCCCGGCAAAAGCACGATCAAATACGCTTCCGCAAACTACCAGGTGCAGAACCTTTGCACCTTCCTATCGCAACTGGGCATCAAGATAGACGGCGTAGGTACCACCACGCTTGTCGTGCACGGCAAAAAGCACATCAAAAAAGACGTGGTGTGCTCTGTTACGGAAGATCCGACGGATGCTATGTTCTTTATCGCCACCGCTCTGGTCACCCACTCCTCTCTCACGATAAAACGTTGCCCTATTGAATTTATCGAACTGGAATTGCTGGTGCTTGAAAAAATGAATGCGAAATATAAAATTTTGCGCCGCTATACCGGAGAAGGCCATGTCAAACTTGCTGATATCCAGATACTCCCGAGCCGCTTGGTGGCACCGCCGGAAAAAATTCATCCGCTCCCCTATCCCGGACTCAATATCGACAACCTGCCCTTCTTCGCGGTCATTGCAACACAGGCGCGCGGCACCACGCTCATCCATGATTGGGTGTATGAAAAGCGAGCACTCTACTTTACAGAGCTCGACAAGCTCGGAGCCACTACGCTGCTTGCTGATCCACACCGCATTTCCATAACCGGACCTACTTCTCTGCGCGCCGCAGATCTCATCTGTCCTCCTGCGCTGCGTCCGGCGACGATTCTGCTTATCGCGATGCTCGGCGCGAAAGGCACGTCCGTGCTGCGCAATATCTATAGCATCAACCGCGGCTATGAAGGCCTCATAGCTCGCCTTTCTTCGCTGGGCGCCCGAATTGAGATGCTTGAGGAACGTGCTTTTTAGGATTTATTTCCCACCAAAACTTTTTTGAGAAATCCTTTGCTTGTTCGCACACACTTTTGAGGTAGTACAAATCCTTGGTGGGAATCCCTTGGAGGATCTTTCCCATCCGCGGCATGGAAAGCGGTGGGAGGTGGTCCCGCACGCGACTGCGGTTGAGTGCATCGCAGAAATAGCGCATGAGCTCGCCGCGCTCAGTCGCCTTATCCTGTGTTTTCTTTTTTGAGAGATGAGCACTGATATGCTCCATAGCTTCAGTATATGGGAAAAACGCCTTTTTTTGTATATACTTTTCTCACATGCCCATCGTACAGACCGGCAATCCCGTATTGCGCCAAAAAGCAAAAGCAGTGCCCAAAAAAGAAATTGGTGCCCTGCGCAGCACACTGCGTCGCATGCATGCCACGCTTGCCAAAGAAGAGCACGGGGTAGCGCTTGCCGCACCGCAGATCGGCGTATCGAAGCGCCTGTTTATCATTTCAGAGAAAGTATTCGCCGATGAAGACGCTCCGAAACAGAAACATCTGGTGTTCATCAATCCGGAATTAGTGCGTCTTTCACGAGCAAAAAAAGAGATGTCGGAAGGCTGCCTGTCGGTGCGCGGCACGTACGGCATCGTAGAGCGACATGAAAAAGCAACTGTGCACGCGCTGGACGAACACGGACTGCCGTTCACTTACCACGGTTCAGGACTCATCGCACAGATTTTTCAGCATGAAATAGACCACCTTAACGGCATTCTTTACACTGATAAGGCAGAACAGTTTACCTACGAATCAGAATAACCATGCAGTCTCCTTTATTCGCCTTCTTCGGCACTTCTCGGTTTGCAGTCCAGGTACTTACCGCGCTTGAGACGCACGGCTTGTTTCCGGCACTCGTTGTGTGCGCTCCGGACAAGCCAGCAGGACGGGGTCAGCAGCTCACCCCTGCACCCACAAAAGTGTGGGCGCAAGAGCGTGATATTGATGTCATGACGCCGGAGAAACTGGATGCTGCGTTTATAGAAAGCATCAGCAATTCAGAGTGGCAGGTATTCTGTACTGCCGCATACGGCAAGCTACTGCCAGAGCAACTCCTTTCCCTTCCCGCGCACGGAGCGCTTAATGTGCATCCCTCACTGCTTCCCAAATTCCGCGGCCCTTCCCCGGTGCTTTCCGCTATTCTTGCGGACGAACGCGAGACAGGCGTTTCCATTATTGAGATGGATGCACAAATGGATCACGGTCCCATAGTCGCCCAAGGACGAGTGGAATTGGAATCAGATGCGTGGCCGCCGCGTGGTAGTCTCTTTGAAGATCTGCTGGCTACCGAAGGCGGCAATTTGCTTGCCGAAGTACTGCCCTTGTGGGTACGTGGCGAAATCACCCCAGTGGCACAAGATGATGCGCAGGCGACGTACACAAAGAAATTTACTGATGCCGATGCGCGGATTTCGCTCCATGATGATCCACAAGCCATGCTGCTGCGAATTCGGGCATTTGATCGCAATCCGCGCGCCTATTGCATCGCACAGACCAAAGAAGGAAAACAGATCCGCGTCATTATCACCGATGCAGAGCTCGTAGATTCTCGCCTAGTTATCAAACAAGTGATTCCCGAAGGAAAGCGGGAGATGCCGTACGAGACGTTCTTAGCTTCCGGCGCTACGGTCGTCTCCTGAATCCGCGCAAAAAGTCTTTGATGCGCGCCGCATGCTCTCGCATGCTCCGCTGTCCTTTCTTCTTGAGCTTTGCGATTTCACGATTGAACTCTTCTACTGCCAGATCTATGGCTTCGTGGAGAGCACTGCCGTCCGCACGTGCATATATCGTCTTCTTGTTGCTCAGTAATTTGAATGCTGCCTCATACCGCTCAGGAACGGTACCGGCGTCATAGGTCAGTGTGATATCAAAGGTATAGCTTGCATCTCCTTGGAGCAGCTTCTGCGCATGTCCCAACTTCTTATCAAGATATTCGCGGATTTCCTGAGACAATTCAATACCGGAACCTTGTAAGTTGTAATTCATATTTTTTCGCTATGTATTTTACCATACCGACTTTTCTCTAGCCTATTTTTTGAGTATACTCAGATACGTTCGCTATATTCCGGTGTAGCTCAATGGTAGAGCAGCTCCCTGTTAAGGAGTTGGTTGTAGGTTCGAGTCCTACCGCCGGAGCAAAGTAGTCGAGTTAAGGTCAGAATCTCCCTTTTGTCCTTGATTCATCGAGGTATTTTCTGGTTCGTAGGCTTGATTCAGTTTTGGCATCCAAAATGCAAGATATTCGCCCGCCGATGTGTAATTCGGCTTGATGGTGCGCCTGTTTTGAGTCAGGTTCGTAAACGTACAGATACCATCTATTTCGGAATGGTATTACGAACCAAATTGGGTTGAAATACCATTGGTACACCATGGAAAGTCGGCACTTGGAGATGCTGTTAAAGTGCCTCAAACTAGGGTTTAATGAAGGCGTAATATGGGTAGCAAAATCATCAAAGAGCATTTGGAGGCACTGGATGCCGAGAAGAAATACGATAAGGAGTTTATTCGTATCCTCCAAGGAGCAAACGAGCAAAACCTGGATGGAGAGAGTGTGGCAGAGGAGGTAATTAAAGCCATCAACGCCAGATATGTTAAAAGTCAAAAAGATAACTCTTAGCGGCTTTCGGGGGATGCTTAAGCCCCAGGAATTGACGCTCACACGCAAAGGTGAAAACTCTCCTTCTTCCTTGGTTCTCTACGGACTAAACAGTTCGGGCAAAACATCTTTTGTCGATGGCATCGAATGGTTTCTATCCCCTAACAATGAGATTGAGTGGCTCAAGCGTGAAGATGCAAGAGAGCGTGCTTATCCGCACCAAGAAGCACAGGACGGCGATAGTTTCGTCGAGATTGATTTTGCCGATGACAAAAAAGAAATCGGTGTACTACGTAAATCTTTTAATCAAAAGAAAGTAACCCAGCCAGGTTTATCCTCCGAAACCGATTTTGAAAAGGTTTATCAATCTTTTGTCATTCGACCTTACCTTCGGTATCTAGAAGTGATTGATTTCGTTTATAACCGCACAGGCCTAGAAAAATATCAAAAACTAGCGGGTTGGATGGGGTTTGAAAACGAGCTTTCGTTTCAAGAAAAGATAGCGCTGGATATTCTGCCTGAACTTAAAAGAAAGGAGAAAAACCTCACGGATAACGTAGCACTATTTGAGCGTCAACTTGTACAGCTTATGGGTGCTGGGAAATTTGCTGATGAAGCAAGCATACTCGAATTTTGCAATGCAATTTTCACAAAACATAAGGTGAATCTCTCTTCAAGCATCAAAGATATCCCAAGCAGACTCGAAGAATTAAATAAATTAAAAAGCGCAGCAGGAGTAGCTGTAAAGGTGAGCAAGCTTACCGAGGTGGAGGTCTCACTCACTCAAGTAAGTGTGGACGACGTTTTAATCAACGCAGTAGATAAATTGAACGAGACCCTAACTCGGTTCCTTAAAGATAAAGCACTGGTTCAGAAGATAGATGTGATTGATGTTTATACACAAGCTTTGGATATCCTGAATCGGAACACGGATGCAAAAACAAGTTGCCCTGTATGCGGTACCAGCTGGGATAGAGGCAAATTGCAGGAGCACATTAAAGAAGAACTAACCTTGCTTGAAAAGATAAAACAAGAGAAGGAAGAGATTGCTAGAACTATTACTTCAACGAAGTCTCTTGTGAGAAGAGAGCAAGAAATGGTGAAGCAAATTATTTGGAAGTACGAAGAGGGGCAGAAAATCCTCCCAAATATTTCATACGAAAAACTCCAAGAATATCAAACAGCACTAGCTGCTCTAGATGGCGAGTTTGGCGGGAACATTTTTGAGAAAGGCAGAATTTCATCTTCACTAAGTCTAGATGATATCCCTAAAATAAATACGGAAAAAGATGCTGCATTGGCTGCTATTGGCGTCGAAAAAGCAAAGCTCCAGCTGTCAAAAGATGCTCTTAGTTTGAGTTCTGACACAGAGAAAATCGCTCAAATAAAAGATAAATGGAAAGAAATCTTGGAGGCAAAAAGTGAACTTGCTTTCTTTACTGCTGAATACAGCAAATTCGCGGGGCTAGGAAACGCATTGGTAAAGTTAATACAAGAAAATATCAAGAGCAGGTTTGGCGAGATGTCAGCCCAAATCGGAAAGTATTTTGGGATTCTTCGTAGCGACAAGGATATTAAAGACATCGAAATATTACTTAACGAAGCAAAAGGGAAAGCGGCGGGTCGCTCCGCTGAGATTCAATTAAATTACTACGACATTACCGTCAAACCCGCGTATAAAGTATTAAGCGAGTCCCTTCTTAATAGCTTGGGTCTCGCTGTTTACTTTGCATGCGTAAGACAATTTAACGAAGACTGCAAGTTTGTAGTTCTCGATGACATCATGAATAGCCTCGATATTGATAACAGAGATACCGTATTGGATTTAGTCGAGCAAGAGTTTTCTGACTATCAATTTATCTTGCTGACTCACGACTTTTATTGGTTTCAGAAGATTATGCGTAGGTTCCCAAACTGGATAAGCAAGAAGATAAAAGGCTGGGATTACAAGACTGGCTCTAAGATTGATTTTGCCCAAACAAGTAAAGAAGAAATTGAAGAGCTATTGTCTGATGCCACCACGGTTGAAGATGCTGGCTTTAAACTGGGACGCCACATTGAAGGCATCCTGAATGAATTGTGTGAAAACCTCTGGGCAGAAATAAGATACCGATATACAAAAAACGACCCTCCCGCAATGGAAGAGCTTTTTGATGCTCTCTATAAAAGGCTGAAGAGCAAAGTGAATCAAAATCCGATTGTGGAGAAGGTTGAGAATGCTAAGAAGTATGAGCCTGTTTTACGCAATTTTACCGCACACGCTCGAAGCAATAGCGCTTCTACCGTTTCTCCAACCGAGGTAAAACGAGCAATGGAAGAATGGTTCATTCTTGAGGAGGATTTGTGGTGCCCTGATTGCAACCGCTACGTTGAGTACCATAGGTCTAAAGATGCAATTGAATGCAAATGCGGCAAAAAGAAGCTCGAAAAGGTATCGACCAAAACCTAGAGACAAAACATGCTCACGATTGACGAATGCAGAGCACTTATTCCTGATGGCGAGGAATTGTCTAACGAAGAAATTGCGCAAATAAGAAAAGACCATTACGAGATGATTCAATTGGCTTTTGATGTATGGGTCTTGCAGAGAAAAAATAAAAAACATGAACCCCGAATTGAGAAATAAATTATCTTGGTGGCATCTTAAGGCTAAAAAAGAGAAGGACTTATGGGTTCGCTTCGTCCTTTACTATTTGATATTTGACGCCTTTATAAGCGACGGCTCTGGAAGCGGAAATGACCAGGAGAAACTTCGCTGGTTCGTTAATAGCGAGAATTCCTTAAAAGCGAGCATAGATGGAGGATGGCAGACAAGATTACTTCCGTTGGCAAAAATTCTAAAAGGAATGTCGCCAGTTCAAGATATGCGTCCTGGGTCAACCAGAGACGTTTCTGTAATTGACGAAAACAATCTTGAAGAAGTCTTTGCTGTTATATATCAAATTAGATGCAATCTTTTCCACGGCTCAAAAGACGTCATGAATGGCAGAGATTCCAACCTCGTTGAACATGCAGGGAATTTCCTGCGCTATATGATTGATTGGTGGTTTGTCAGTACCTGATATGTCCAACAAATATTTGATGCAAAAAAGAGTGAAGACCCCTATCTATACTTTTGATAAATCAGAGTACAGAGAGTTCACCTTTGAGCCTTACCGCGATAACCAATCGCTCGAAGGAGACCTCCTCGTATCCCGAACCCTTGAAGCTGAGAACGGGAACGAGGCTATGCGTAAATTCTTTACGGAATTAGAGCCCATCCTCAATGCCATATCTGTCCTGACACAGACAATCATTTTTCCCCTCCCAACTGCAAGTCATTTGCTCTATAAGCTGGAAAACAACCCAGACAATCTTTTTTACGCAAACATTGCAAACGATAGCGAGACGGCTGGAATGGGCTTAGAAAGTGAAGTTTTTGAGGATGTAGAGAAGCTGCTGAATATTGCTAATCCTATTGCCTTTTCCTACCTGAGAGACGCTATAGGGACACTTTCGAGTGTTCAGCAACTATCAATGCTCATAAGCGCGGCGGAAGCCTTCGCGGGGACTTCGAAGACAAAAGGCTTTTGTAAGAAGTGTGGAGAGCCTTACGAGTACTCTTCGACTGACAAGGACAAGCTGAGGCTCATCTTAGGCGATGCGCTGTACAAGAGACTCTATACCGACGGCTTACGGCACAAGCTTGCACATGGTGGGGATTTCAACGGAGAAGCAGTCGCGGCAACCGCTGGGGAAACATATTCCAGAATCAGTCTTGGGTACCTGAAAGAGACATACAGTCTGAGTTCACTTGAAGAAATACACGGAGCGCCGCGCTCGTTTGTTTACGAATACTCCCACCACGGAGCTAAAATGCTCAGTTCAGATGCTCCAACTTTAAAGCTCGTGGAAGCAGAGTGGGATTCGCCTGTTAGCTTTGCTTTCGCCGCCCTACCAGCAGACTACTAACGACAAATATTTGGGGCTGGCTATCAAATTAGGTGAGGGCATCCTCCCGCAAAAACACGCGGGCAAAACCGAAACTGGCACTACCCAAAATCGCCTGAAGGTTCTCTACCTGATAACAGCCAGCAGTTGTCGAATGTGCTGGAGCGACACCGACGGCTGTGGGAATATAACCTCCCATCGAGCGGTTCGTATGCTATCCCTCCATTCGAGCAAGGAAATATAGACAAAAATATAAAAAGTATGGTATAATTTCCCCTAGATTGGAGGAAATATGAAGGTGGTTTACCATGGATCTCCCTTCCTCGGACTACGTACGGTAGAACCAAAACTAAATCGAAGAATACGAAATGGGCAAGTGATATTTGAAGCCCATGCATTCCATGCTACTCCCCTGCGTTGGATTGCGCTTGCTTACACAGCAACTCAATTTTCCAATAATGCATACACGATGGGCGTCGATTTATATGGTTCTTACACGAAAAGGCGAATCGCTATCTTTGGGAGTACTTCTCTTGAAGAAAGTTTGGTTCGCTTATATGGATCTGGTGGGTACCTCTATACATTTGATGCATCACATTTTATCCGCCTTCCTGGTTTAGGAGACTTGGAAGTTATCACACAAGACTCGGTGCATCCAATATGTAGTGAACTCATACTAGATCCCGTGAAGGAAATGGAACGAGAAGGAGTAGAGTTTCATTTTGTACGTAAGAAGAATACTTAACAGGCCGATGATTCATCGGCCTGTTTTTAGATTATTATTGAAACAATATGACTTATGTATACCACGCCGTACCCTCTGAAATAATAGGATCAATACTCTACCCTCTTAATCAGTTATAAGTTCGAACGTCCTCTAGTAGGCGGAGCACTAAATTGACGAAATATAGTTTTTGTGTTAAAAAAACAGCAGACTCGGAATAATCCGATTTTTGATCTTCTCATCATATCGCACTATGGAGGTGCTAATGAGCATTAGTATCGTTCTCGCCTCTCCAAAAGATGCGCGAGGTATTCAGGAGGTCTTCTACGATACGTGGCTTGCTACCTATCCCAACGAAGAACTTATGATCAGAGTTGGAGACATCAAAGACTTTCTCAAGAACCATTTATCTACCGAATCTCTTGAGAGACGACGTCAGCAGATCAGTGTGAATCCATCACCTCACGGAAGAATATTTCTGGTAGCAAAAGACGAAGAACGGGTTGTTGGAGTATGCAACGTAGTTACCTATCCAACACATAACCAGATCCACAGCCTCTACGTGCTTCCTGAATATCAACGCATGCGCATTGGGAGTGACCTATGCTATAAGGCATTTGGATACTTCAATTCATTATTCCCCACTACTTTGTGGGTCGCCTCTTATAATTCAAAAGCCATTCGATTCTATGAATCGCTAGGGTTTCGAGATACTGGGGAGCGTAAGGAAGATGAGACGATTCGTTTCCGAAATGGGATTCGCATGCCTGAGATGGAAATGGTTCGTGAACCTAGGTCGGCACTGTAACCAGTGCCGACTTTTTCATTTGTAATAGGTTCGAACGTCCTCTAGTAGGCGGAGCCTGATTACTTACCCTTCCAAATTATTTTTGCGAATGGCAACCATTCAGGAATTCTATTAATGTATGGAATATATGGAAACAAGATGAGCAACAATGCACAGAATCCTAATATTTCTGCTCCATCTCGATCACCGTTTTGATCATTAGCAAGAATAGTATGATCCAAAAAACCAAGAGGTGCGAGCCACCACGCACCTGGTGGTATAAATCCTTTTTCTTCCCGCATCATTCCCCATTGATCGGTAGTAATATGCAGTTGCGTTGCCTCTGCATCCAGTACACCGGTATCAGCAAGGAACCGTAAGGAGTAGGTCGGCTGTATTGCAACATTTTCCGAGTCTAGGATGGGTGTATACGTACCTTGTTGTCCCATGAGTACTAATGCACTAATTACTGGAATAAGAGGGTTACTATTTTGTTGTACAACGAGAGAACCGTTATTTTGGAAATAATTTGATGCCTGTGTAATGTATTTCTGCTGCAGAGTAGTATTTGCCTCCTCAAAAAGAGCCAGATCATCTATACCATGTGTTGAGGCATAAGATGCATAAGGTATGGAAACATAGATAGCACGTGTGTCATAAGTGTAGGGATCTATTGAGTCTAGGTAGGTAGCAGTATCGGAGGTATGGGTAAATTCACTCAAAAGCGTTTGTGCCATAAGAGCTGGAGACTCCTTTGCAACCTGGGTAATAGTTACAGGAGCAATAAATGGTGAGGGAAATAATAATGCCAAAAATAAGATCACAGAGCCTAAGATAATCCCTCTCAAAAATAATCTTCTATGATCCGCCGATACCATTGTATATGAGACATTTTTGCGATACGGTTTCGCAATACCTCGTATCTTCACCAAGGCATAGTGAATACATATCACAGTAACTAGAGAAATGGGGATATATATTACATGCAAACCATATACCTGAGCATAGTTCAATGTACTGATGAATTTTCCTATGAATGCCCCGTTATAAAAATCTGCCCCTTGTAATGCTCGGTACTGGGAAGAAAAATCACCGCGCAAACCGTACCCAAATTCTGCTTCCGTTAGTACTACTAGCAATGCAATGACTCCCACTATCCATGTCAGTTTTCTGGGCGTTCGAAAAGCGCTGGTAGAAAATACAACCAAAAAATGAAGAAGAATGATTAGCACAAAAGCCTGTGCAGACCATAGATGAATACTACGTACTACTACACCCCACGGGTTCGTGAGCCACCACGAAGGACCGAAGACAATCATGGTGAGACCAGATGCAATCAATAGTGTTAAACAAGTCAGTGCCAAAAAACCGAGAGAATAAAAAATAGTATTTCCATAAGAAGGAACCTTGGTAATAAAGATTTTCTCTTTTGTTTTATTCCACCACTGAAACATTACGATAAGTTGATTTTACACCAAAACAAATGAGGCGCTCGAACACCTCTCCAGCAGAGATAAATCAAATACTTGACAAGTTAATTAATATATTCTACAATATATCCAGGAGATTTGGGTTATCTTTTAAGGAGAGCACTATGACGTTAATCATCGATCGCAAAACCGGTTTCGTCACCTCTTCGAAAGAAGAGGCAGTGGCCGAAAAAGCTGCCGCCCATGGAGGTTCCAAATAGGATTTCCTCCCCAAAACCCTCAACAGAGAAAAAAGAATGTTGGGGTTTTATACTGTCTGTAAGAAAAATACGCGCAGCTGTAAGAAATTAGTTACTGATAAGTACCAGTAATGATGCTAATTAAAAATATACATTACGAGAGTACCGATTTTAATTCTGAAAGAAGAGCTTGTATTTCCTCATGAGAAAGTACTCGACGCTGTTCACCAAAATGATTTAGATCTCCAATTTGTACATAGGGAACAATATGGAAATGAGTATGTGCAATACTTTTATTTTCTTGCACTTTCCCCTCTCGAACCATAAGGGTAATATTCTCATAGCCTAACTTTCGCAACAAATTTAATCCAACCCGTTGTAATTCCTCAATTTCGCTCTCCTCTTCTTTGGCTAAATCATCTATAGATAACACATGACGATGTGGGACTACCAGTAAATGATGTTTGTGATACGGAGCTAGCGCATACGTGAGCATAGCGTGTTTGCGTTCCACCACAGGACGATTCCCTATTTCATTACAAAAAGGACACTGTGTCATTTTTGAAAGAAAATCTGTGTATGTTTCATTCATGGCAGTACTATTATACAGATAATTTCATCTTATAGATGAAAAAGCACTACATACGTAGTGCCTTTTCTAAACTAAACAATGTAGGATATTAATTATCTCCCCCTCCATCATGTGAAATAGATGTGGTTGTGGCCTGTCCTTCTCCACCTTGATCACCTGAGGTAGTACTAGAAGCTGTATCAGAATTTTGCACACCTTCTTGCATATCAGCCTGTTCACATTCGAGTTCCATTTCCTTATTCATTTCTCCTCGAGTTCTTGGTCCTACATAGCCAAACCCCGTAGAAGATGGGTCTCCAGAAGACACAATCCCATTCGCTGCCTGCCAGCGTTGTACCGCTTGCTCAGTTTCAGAACCAAAGTAGCCGGTTACCAATCCAGAGGGATATATGTTCTTATCTTTTGCAAGAAAAGCTTGGAGTTGCGCAACTGCAGATCCAGATCCCTGATCACTTTCACCAAACGAGAGATTGCTAGAAAGTGTGGCACAGGTGCTGCTAGCTGAAACAGAAATAGGTGCAGGTACTTGCACAGGAGTACTTGATGCTGTCGTTTGTAAATCCGCTTGCACCGTAGCTACCGTACTTGGATCTGCACCAAAGGATTGTAAGAGGTTCACTACTGCTTGAATTTGCGCATCGGTAAGAGTTGCCGCATGAACAAAAGTAGCACTACCAAGTAACGAAAGAGAACTTGCTACACCAACGAAAGTTAACAGAAAACGTTTATACCTATGTTGCATAGTAAAAAATGAATAAATAATGTGACCTTATTATTATAACGTATTGCTGAGCCCCTTCTTACCGCATACATGCTCAATTAGTACGCAATACTAGCATTGGAATAATGGGATTACTGTTTTCGCTCCATAAAACTGATTGCCCACTCAATGCCATATTTATCAGTCACGATACCAAATAACCCACCCCAAAATTGCCTTTCCAGGGGCATAAATACATCGCCCTCAGGCGTTAGTGCAGCAAATAGAGCTTGCGCCTCTGTTTCAGAATCTCCGTCCACCATGATAGCAATATTATCCCCCAGAGTTGCGGTATCCTGCATCATGTCGGAACCAGAAAGAAGCGTTACTCCATTCTTTGTAAGCACTGCATGCATAATATATCCGTGTTTATCAGGCATTTGTGACGCCATAGGAGAATCGGCAACAGTCATCATGGAGACTTCACCGCCTAAGCACGATTGATAAAATTCCATCGCCTCTTTGCACACACCATTGTTAAAACGCAAATGTGTATTGAGTTTCATATAGTTACTGGAACTGCATAATTACTAATTAGCGCAAGGACCTATTATTAAGTATATAGGAATACTTTCTAGAGTTTATTGCGTCCCGGGTGCGGAGCACGGAAAAATAGGATTGGTACTAATACCAAGGTGAGACAAATAGCAAATGCTAATCCAAACATCACTGTATATGCGAGTGGCCCCCAGGTAGCATTGGCAGCAGCGAGTGGAATCATACCAATAACAGTAGTAATGGTCGTAAGCAAAATAGGACGCAGACGAGTAGCAGAAGAAGCAACGACTACATCAATAATCGAATCATTCGGATTCGCATTCACATGTTTAATCATCGAATCCATAAGAATAATTGCATGGTTAATAATGACACCACCCAAGGCAATCACACCAATCAAAGACGTAAGAGAGATAGGCTGTCCAGTAAGTGCAAGGCCATCTAATACACCAATCAATGAGAGTGGGACGATAGAGAGCAGATACAGAGTGTAGCGAATTGAATTGAAAGCTAAAATAAGAATAAGGAACATAAGTACTAATCCAGAAAGAAGTGCAACAAACATATCCTGGAAGGATTGATTGATACTCTGACTTTCTCCTCCGTAGGAAACAGATACTCCTGCAGGGAGGTGTAGCATGCCAATCTCTTTCTGGAATTGCGATACTACGGCAGTGACCGTCGTTTTATCATCTGGGTAGGCAGATACTGTCTCTATGCGATGTTTATCTTTATGACTAATAACGGCATTATTTGGTCCAAGTGAACTATTGAGAATTGAACCCAGTAATACAGATCCGGAGGTCGTTTGAATAGATATGTTATCAATACTATCGAGTGTCGTTTGAGCAGTTTGAGATGGATCAATAGCAGTCGGGTTGAGATTAAGTTTCACCACAACATCAATATCTTGGGTAAGTTCTGGGATAGTAGTTGCCTTCGTACCATTAATTGCAGCACGGAGCGTTTGTGCCACCAATTGCGTATTCACTCCAAGTGCTTCTGCTTTAGCTCGATTAATAGATAAATCAAATTCAGTACCATTATTCTGTGTGGAATTAGTAATGTTAGTCACATGCGGAATAGTAGAGAGAAGCTGTTGTCCTCGATTTGCTGCGGTAATAAGATCATTAAGATTTGTTCCTTCAAACTGTATTTGAATAGGAGCTCCTGACGAAGGACCACCATTTGCTTGAAGCACCTGAATAGTCGCGTCAGTAATTACTGAGAGGCGTTTTTGTAGATCATCGGCAATTTGAGTACTCGTCTTACTTCGATGAGTAGGAAGGTTCACCGTAATATTGGCAATATTACTCCCTGACGAACCCTGCCCGGTAAGCGAAGAACTTTCGCCAACAGTGGTTGCAAATGAAGCAATATCTGGATCACTGTAGAGTATTTCTTCTACTTCACGTGCAGCTAAATCAGTTTGATCAAGTGTAGTTCCTTGCGGTTTCTCTATATTGATAAAGAGAAAATCTTGATTATTTTGTGGAAAAAATACTGCCTGCACTAACCCAGTAAATGGGAGCGTGAAAGAAAGGATGAACAATACAATGAGCGTACGCAGAAAGATTTTCTGATAGCGTTCGCGCTCTAAAATCAGCCGCAACATGCGCTTATACCACTCTGTTACCCGTGTTGTATACGCTTCTTGTGCTTGTTCCAAACGATTCTCTGCCCGTTTCGTAAATAAAACTGCAATTAATGGCACTATACCAAGTGCTACAAAAATAGAAGCGAGGAGTACAAAGATGAGTGTAAACGGAATACCGGCAATAAATTTACCGACAATGCCAGATATGAAAAACAGTGGAAGAAATACTGCGACCGTAGTCATTGTCCCTGCAATTAATGGCCATGCATAATCTGCAAGCGCCGCACGAGCAGCAAGTAAAGGAGTAGCGTAGATACGCATACGCGCATGTATCGCTTCTGTGACAACAATACCGGAATCTACCAAAATACCTACTGCAAGCACCAATGCAAATAAACTGATGAAATTGAGTGTGTTACCAGTAAGATAGAGTCCAATAAACGAAATAAGGAATGAAAGCGGGATTGCCAGTGCAGCAACCAATGATTCACGCCATCCAATAGTGAGTAGTAAGGCAAGAATTACTAATAGCACCGTTTCAAATCCTGTTTTAGTAAGATCGCCCAACTGTTTTGTAACTTGTGCCCCTTGATCAGTGGTAGGAGAAATAAATACGGTTAAATGCGCAAGATCAGTTTTTCCTAATTGAGTAAGTTTTGCTTTTACCGCACTAGAGACGTCCGTAATACTTGCACTTGATTGCTTAAAAATAGTGAGTGTTATTGCCTGACTACTTGGATGTCCATTAAGAGACAGCCGAGAATATGTAGTAGCGGGAGCAAGACCATTGGAGACAGTAGCAATATTGCGTACATAAATGATTGCACCATTTTGTGTTCCTACTGCAATATCTGCTATTTGACCTGGATCAGTAATGCCTCCCTCAAAATTGACATTATAATTTACCCCATCCATCGAAATGGAGCCTGCGGGTAGGGCTGCATTTGCCGCACTAATTGCAGAGATCACATCGGTGAGTCGAAGTTTGTATTGAGCAAGTGCACTTTTATTTACAATGACATCTACTTCCCTATTTGGCACACCAGCTACATCCACCTCAGATACACCAGGAATTGTTTTTAACTCATTTGATATCGTTGTACCAAGATCAGAAAAATCAGTTGCAGGAAGATCTCCTGCAATAGAGACCACAAGGATAGGTTGATTGCTAAAATCTATTTTTGTTACTTCTGGCGTAGTTGCATCCGAGGGCAGTTGTGATGTTACTTTTGCGACCGCATCACGTAAATCCTGAATAGATTGGTCAACATTTGCATTACTGGTGAACTGTACAGTGATTTCAGAAAGGCCAGTACTTGAGTTTGAAGTGATAGTATCAATATTTGCAATACCGGCAATCTGGTCTTCTAATTTATTAGTAACCAATGTCTCCATATCCTGTGCTGATGCACCAGGAAGTGTTGTGGTAACAACACCCTCAGGAATAACAATAGAAGGGGTATTTTCTTTAGGGATTTTCCATAATGAAAAACCGCCAGCAATGATAAGCGCAACAATAAGCACATAGCTGAATTGTTTACGATCAAGAAAAAAGTTCCACAACCACAACATACTTAATGCGCATCCACTATAACCGTCTGTCCTTCTGAAAGTCCTCTTGCGTCAGTCACAATATCCATCGTCGAGGTAAGTCCGCTGGTAACCGTTACTTGATCACCAATGATTGGTCCAAACGTAATAGGGTGTGCCACTAATGTTGAAGAACTAACAGTAAATACTTCTGGTCCTTCAGGAGTAATTTTTGCAGCCACAATAGGAATTACGAGTGTAGTAGTAGCTAGCGTTGATTGGGCTTGTGAGGTGGCACGATCTAAAAGAAGACTGACCGTATCTCCATCTGTAAGTGTATTTTGATTTCCGGGAATACCAATTTTTACCTGAATTTGTCCAGTAGACGGGTCAATAGCTGGAGCAATTGAAGTGATAACACCCCTTACCGCACTATCAATAAGTGCGCTCCCTCCCACAGAAAGTGTACTTGCATCTTGTGGGGTTACATAGGTAGTAATCTCAAGAGCACGTGGATTAGACACTTCTGCAACTTCCGCAAATGAAGCAACATAATCTCCTTGTGTAATAGGAAGACTCACAATCACTCCAGAAATAGGAGAACGCACGATTGTTTTTGCAAGGGCTACCCGAGCACTCTCCAGAGCTCCTAGTTCTTCTTGTACATTTGCTTGTGCAAGAGCAATATTATTATTGGTTTCTGAACCGGCTGAATTAGCCTCAGTTTGTACGCCCGTCTGTGCACTATCATACGCATTTTTTGCTGCAATAAGGGCAGACATGGCGGTAATTACCTCGGTGCGAGCGGCAGCGAGTGTCGCTTGATCTGTTGTAAGCGTACTTGCCGAGAATGCCGCTGAAGGAACTGCTTCATTCATTGCTGCAATAAGGTTGTTGAGAAATGACTCTACCGTCTGCGCGTCTGCATTCATCTGCGCCACGTTTTGATCAAGGTTGGTAGTAGCAGTGATCGTTGCAGCTGCTTGTGCATCAGTAAGCACCGCCCCAAGCATTGATCGTTCATTCTGAATATTTATAACTAATTGACTGTCTGGGATAACAAATGGCTGGAGCGTGGGAGTGACTGCATGGGCATTGATAAATAGTGTATCGGCTTTCGTATGCACCGCATCATCCAAGTCTGCATAGCTGGTTTGTAATGCTGTTGCAACCGTTTGTGCGTCATTTTGCGCTGTCTGCGCAGCTCCTTGAGAGGTAATGGTCGAATTAGAGGCAGTTGCACCTTGTGCGTTTGCGAGCGATGCTAGTGCTGCATTATAGGCACCCTGTGCCTGCACTACCGCAGCCTGCTGACTACTATTTTCAAACGTTGCAATCACTTCTCCCGCCTGCACGTGATCCCCTAACGATCGAGGAAGTGAGACAATTTCTCCTGAAGTTTGAGAAAGAATGGTTGCTTGTCCAAGTGAAGTTACACTTCCGGTAAGCGGAAGAGGGCCTCCTTGTGAAGAAAGACTTGCGACAGAGGCAATTTGGACATGACTAATAGAAGCGGGGGTGCTTTGACTAGTCGTGTTTCCTGTAAAAATATGTACGGTAACAATAACCGTACTCAAAAGCAGTATTCCACCACCTATTTTATATGGAAGTGATAATTTACTCACATAACGAGCTATATGAAAAAAAAAGTTGGCCAGTTTATTACGCATGGTCTAGTTACTGCAAAAACAATTAGATTTTACTACGATTTCAATAAACACACTATTAAAATAGTAAATTTAATAAGATATAAAGTGAAAAGGGGTACCAGAATTTCTGGTACCCCTCGGCAGATCGAGCTATGTTAGCTCGTACCGCCGACGCCGTTGCCGGCGCGCGCGTCGATCGTGTGCTGATAGAACATTTCGTGCAAACAGAAATCGGACGAAGTCGGAGCTCTCGTGTGCATATGACCTCCTTTTGCAAGCAGGAAACCATGTATTCGGTTTCTAAATGAATAATACTATATATATTTATATTGTCAATATTGTAGTACTATCCACAGAAAACCATACTTGTGCACCCTCCTGACAAGGCAGTACAGTACAAAAATATGGCTAAATACATTACTAATTTTCTAAAAAAAGAACCGGTTGCAGAGAAAACGCTACAACTACAGTTTGCCCGTCCAGAAGGATTCACGTACAGACCAGGACAAACTATTGACCTCACTCTCATTCACCCGTTAGTAGATGATGCGGATGGAAATACACGCACTCTTTCTTTGGCAAGTACCCCCGATGATGAGCTGCTTTCTGTTGCTACTCGTATTCGAGATAGTGCATTCAAAAAAAATATAGAAGCATTACACCAACATACAGAGGTACTGATCACTGGCCCATTTGGCTCTTTTACTCTACATCAAAACAGCAAACGACCAGCAGTATTCCTTGCTGGTGGTATTGGTATCACTCCCTTTTATTCCATAATTAATGACGCTATAAAACATACTCTTCCTCATTCTCTCTTTCTCTTCTATGCAAATAGACGTCCAGAAGATGCACCATTCCTTTCGGAACTTAAAAATCTGAGCGCTCAACATGCACAATTTCACTTCATCCCTACCATGACTAATATGTCTCAATCAAAACAACATTGGGAAGGCATTAAAGGACATATTAGTGAAGCAATGCTAACCGCACACATTCCAAATGATATGCTTCCTATATACTATCTTGCCGGACCATCAAACATGGTTATGGCAATGCAAAATATGCTACATGATATGCTCGTTGATACTGACAGTATAAAAATTGAAGAGTTTCCCGGCTATTAATATCTGTTTTTCTCTCAATGCAGAACTGTAGGCATTTCCTAAGTCTAAAGAAGGAGAATTATTTGATAATTAATTATTTAAGGTTATATTATTTTTAGTTCCTTACATTCGTACCAAGGAGAAAAAGGTGGTCACAACAGTGTACTTCCCCATCGGGGACGTACTTCAAGAAGTGGGACAGGTGGATAGCAGTATTCTCATCAAAATGGGGATAGCGCAGCCTGAAATCGGAAAAATAGTTATGCTTAGCGACGAGGCACAGTTGGATGCTTGCCTTGAGGCCATGCTGACCAAACACAAGCAACAAAAATCGGCCGCATAGAAATCTTGCAACTCTTTCACTACCCCGTAGCCTATGCTGCGGGGTTTATTATTTCTACCAAAAAAGAGGTACACTTGTGGTTATGAAAGAGGTGTATGTGAGAAATATTGTGTTTGGTATTGCAGACAGTCTCGTATCTACCGTTGGTCTCCTTTCCGGAATAGACGTGAGCGGCAGCGCACACGGCACCATCATTCTTACCGGACTTATCTATGCGTTTGTAGAATCACTTTCTATGGCTATTGGCAGTTTCCTTTCTGAACAAGCAACAGAAGAGGTGAAGGAAAGAAAGGAAACTGCCACGATTGTACCGTTTATTGGAGGAGTAACCATGTTTCTTTCCTTCCTTATCTCCTCATTCATTCCCCTCTTTCCGTACTTATTTCTTCATACCATCCTTGCACTTGTGCTCTCCATAGCACTATCCTTGCTCACACTATTCATAGTGGGAATTGTTATGGCTCGTCTGTCCAAAATATCTCCTTGGCGCCATGGAATGAAAATGGTATTTCTGGGAGGAGCAGCTATTGTGATTGGTGCAATCATCGGAAAATATATTCATGCACAGTAATTACTGCTGCTAATAGCAGTCGACGAGCTATGCTTGTGTAATGATATGCCCTTCCATTGTCTGCAATAATTCCTGTATGACAATGCTATAACGCACAAATGAAAGTGTTAGGTTGATTTGCCGGGGTATTATGTATTTATATGCGTTCAAAAATTATTCACGAATCAGCACTATCGCGCGCTGTATTTGCCGATACTCGCCTCGCATGGATATGGCTGTTTGTGCGCCTCTATGTTGGATATCAATGGCTCGTTGCTGGTTGGGAAAAATTTTCCAATCAAGCATGGGTTGGCGATAGAGCAGGCACGGCATTGCGCGAATTTCTTGATGGATCTTTGCAGAAAACTAGCGGATTACATCCGGATGTATCTGCTTGGTATGCAACATTCATCCAGCACATTGTGCTCTCGCACCTCACTCTATTCTCCTATATGGTGACGTATGGAGAACTAGGAGTAGGTATTGCGCTTGTGCTCGGCATATTCACCGGCATTGCAGCATGCGGAGGAATAGTTATGAATGTTAATTATTTGTTAGCTGGCACCATAAGCACCAATCCAATTTTGCTATTACTTCAATTTCTTCTCATTCTGGCATGGAGAACCGCCGGATGGGTTGGCATCGATCGATACATACATCCACCGGTTCATGCATCCTGGAAAGAATGATTGTTTCTTATTAAGAAATCATGTTCCTACACGTATAGTCTGAGCATCTATAGTCCACGAAGATATACCGCCTGCAATAGAGCCGTTGATCATGATAGTATCCCCTTCTCGAAGATTCTCCAAAGACATTATTTCGCCATCCTGCTTCATAAATACCGTACTGGGTGTTACTAGAACGTTCCAATGAAACTGTGTGGCGTCCCATGTCATATCGACCGTCAGTAGGTTGCTTGAAATACTTTGAATGCGAGCTCCTTTCAAAAATATCAAACCATTATTTGCGATATGCATTTCCAGTACACGGTTACTTTGGGTTGCTGCGATGACCTGATCTACGGCAGCCGCTTTTGGCGGGGTTTCAAGAACAATAAAGAAAAATACTATTGCAGAAAACATAAAAAAGAGAAATGCACCACCAAAGCCGATGAATAAGAGGGTGTTATGAAAAAATAATGAGCGAATCTTTTGAGACATAATTTCGAAATGTGTGCAAAAAATGTAACAGAGAAATAGTGTACTTTTGGTGAAAGAAGAGATGCTCCGCTATGCAATAGAGTCTTTCGCCATCCTGTATATCTCCTAATCAGGGGATAAGGATTTGATTCATTAATTAGTGTGTATACAGATTGACGTATAGCAATACGCATGTAATCCTAAGGACAGTTGTTTCTCTCAGAAAGGAGGAAGCGTGGTTATTCCATACGTGCAAAAATGCACCTACCAGGATGGTATCGTCACTCTCCTCCTCAATGTCCAGGGCAATAAAAAAGAGGAGCGTGTATATACTAAACAAGCCCTCGAAGAGGTTGTTGCCAATCTTCGCAAGTACTTTCCAGACTATGCCACAGCATTAGAGGAAGTACTTGTGAAATGGCCTATGCAACCATCTTCGAATGGATAAATAGATCAAGCTACCGCTTGAGCGGAAATCGTCTGTTTGGGCGGTTTCTGTTTTCCAGGGAGTGCATAACCTCAATTGACTTTATTTTTATAAAAAAAGACTATTACCTGTAGAAGTTCGCGACATGGTGCGTTAAGGAGGTGATACGCCGTGCGCATGTTGCTCTGTATGCTGTTTTTCCTTCTCCTTCTCTCTCCGTTATCCTCTCTTGCGAATCAGTCACAAGAATCGTTCAACCAGGAAGGATATGGTGCTTTTTGCGATGCATCTCGGTATACCATCCCGCATCCGCAGGACATTTATCCGCTGTATGTTCCTGGTGTAGAACAATCTGGACAAAGAACACGATTCATCATTTCCATGCAAGAAAATGCTTGCGGAGAAAGTGAAACGCTGTGCACGTTTTCGACCGAACGCGCACGAGACGATGCCATGCTGGTTCTTACTCTGGCAATTGAAAGAGGTGCAACACACCCTTACATCTTTTGCAGCATCCACGAGGATAGGGTCCATATAAAATCTCGCCAATTCATCGTTGGCGAGATTTTCTTTAGGAAAGTTCAAGACAAAAGAGCATATTTGTACTCCCTGACACTCCAAAACGAATACCGGCAGCTATTATCACCCTATCCCCTTTCTCCGCCAGTTGTTGTTCTTTAAGGAAAGTGGAAATGCGCTCCAATCCCGCATCAAGAGATGGGATAGGATCAATTTGATACGGATATACGCCGGAAACCAGGGTAAGTTTATGTACCGTCTGGCGGTGTGGAGTAAGCGCAATAATAGGACACGGCGGATTGAAACGAGCTACCATTTGGGCGGTGGTCCCGGATTCAGTAAGTGCAACAATCAATTTCGCCCCTACATCCTGTGCTGCTTGCGTTACCGAAGCACTGATAGCATCCACAACGCTCAGGTGGGTGGATGAAACTTTGGAAAGCGAATGTTCAACGGTAGAAGCTATACGCGCCATTACAGAAATTGCTTCTTCTGGATATGAACCGAGAGTTGTTTCTTCAGAAAGCATGACTGCATCTGTTCCATCAAAAATCGCGTTTGCCACATCTGACACCTCTGCACGAGTAGGCACTGGACTATGAATCATTGATTCGAGCATTTGTGTTGCGGTAATGACCGGTTTGCCGAGCATACGACACTGTTCAATGATATTTTTCTGATACAGCGGAACCTTTTCTGCAGGAACTTCTATGGCAAGATCTCCCCTTGCCACCATAGCCCCATCCGCTGCGGCAAGTATCGCCGCTAAATTCTCAATCGATTCCTGCGTCTCTATCTTCGCAATGATGGGCAGATCCACCTCTTTTTCCCGAAGAAGAGTGCGTAGTTCGTCTATGTCTTCTACCCGACGGACAAAAGAGAGGGCTATCATATCCACTCCTTCAGCAAGACCGAACAAGAGATCTTCCCGATCCTTTTCGGTGATAGACGGGATAGAGAGATGCGCACCAGGAACATTGATACCTCGACGCGGTTTTAATTCCCCTCCTACTATTACTCTACAGACAATGTCATTCCCTTTGACCGAAAGCACTTGCAGTCGCTTTTTTCCATCATCAACCATGATCACGGATCCTTCATTTACCTCCTGGGGTAATTTCTTGTAGCTGATAGAAATTCTGTTGTTATCCCCAATAATATCTTCAGTGGTAAGAATCAGTTGGTCTCCGGGAGTAATGGTGATACGGTCAGAAATATACGTTCCTGTGCGAATCTTTGGACCAGACAAGTCCAGTAAAATACCGACTGGTATTGAAAAAAGATCGCTTACCTGTCGAATACGTTTAATTCTCTCTCGATGCTCCTCGTGCGTACCGTGACTCATATTGAGACGCGCCACATTTAGGCCAGCGCGCACCAATTTTTCAAGCATGGGAACCTGTTCCGTACTTGGACCAATTGTGGCCACTATTTTTGTCCGTTTTGTTGAATGTATTGACATACTGATACTTACTAATGAAACAAGCCTCCTAGTAGCTAGGAAGCTTGTTATCAGAAATACAATTATTTACCTGCAAGCGCAGCGTCTACTGCCGATTTTATTTGCGCATACGGAACCGCTCCTGAAACCAATTGGGTGCCGATCACCATAGCAGGAGTTCCTGAGATACCGTAAGAAGTGCCTTGCGATTTATCCGCATCCATTTGCTGTTGATAGGTCGCTCCGTTTGCACTTACGAGTTGAGCAACTTTTGCTGTATCGGATGCGCCCAAGACAGTGGTAGTAATAGCGAGAATTTTTGCTTGCGTTGCCCATCCCGTATTCTCGGTTCCTTGATTGTCGAATATTGCCTTGTGCCATTGATAGAACTGACCTGGAGCAACAGCCCATACCGCACGAGCATACTTACCCAATGTCTGAGAATCTGTTCCAAGAAATGCATAATCCTTGAATACCAATTTCACTTTTCCGGTATTCACATAATCTGCAACCAGTTGAGGAATGCTATTTTCTTCATCTTGCTGGCAGAATGGACACTGGTAATCAAACCAGTAATCAATAGTCAAAGGAGCATTTGGATTACCAATGAACGGGTCTCCAGTAGTGGTTATTTTACTACTGTCTACTGCTACTGTATTTCCTTGCGGAGGTACAGTTACCGTATTCCCCGTTGAAGGCATATTGTTTTTGGTATTTGTCCAAATAATGGCAAGGCCGATAACGAGTCCTGCGATCACGATGGCTACAGGCAATGAAAGTGTACGAGATGATGGTTCCATAAAAACTCAAGTAAAAATAATAACGGTTACCAGTATAGCATTCTTTCTATTGCTTGAGGGAAACCTTTTTACCACACCACGGGCAAAACCATTCTGATCGTGTGACCGGAGCATCTCCAATAGTCCACCATTTATTACAATACCTACACTGAAAATGACTGAGAATTTCTATCGTTTTATATGATACGTCTTTCATTGAAAATAATTAAAACATAAACGGCGTCCAATGGACGCCGTTTACCCCCAGAGGGTTAGTCTGAGGAAGATCGTGATCACCTCCTTAACCCTCAGTGGATAAAGAAGAATGATTTACAAACATTTTTCCCTCCCTTCTTTCGCTAATCTCTCATAAATTATAGGTATAAGCAATATATGAATGTGGAAATTATGCTTAAAAAATAAGAGACAAACCAATGATACACTACGAGTATGCCCAAACGGCAATCTTTTCTAAAGAAACTACTAGGTGCATTAGGACCTGGATTCATCACGGGAGCAGCCGATGATGATCCATCTGGAATTGCTACCTATTCCCAAACAGGCGTACTGTTTGGGTTTTCTCAATTATGGGTAGCGTTGTTTTCTTACCCATTCATGACCGTTATCCAAGAGATGTGCGGGCGTATCGGTATGGTAACAGGCATGGGACTTGCGGGAGTGATTAGAAAGGAGTATTCAAAGAAAATCCTTGCACTCAGCGTACTGTTACTTCTGATTGCAAATACTATCAATATCGGAGCTGATCTCGGAGCTATGGCAAGCTCTGTACAATTGCTTCTTCCCATTCCGTTTATTGTGTTACTTATCGGTATCACGATTTTCACTCTCTTTCTTGAGGTGTTAGTACCCTACCCAACCTATGCGCGATATCTCAAATATCTCACTCTTTCTTTGTTGGCATATGTTATTACCGCATTCGTAATCAAAGAGAATTGGAGTGTAATCCTACATTCCACCTTCGTCCCTCATATCGTTTGGTCAAAGGCATATCTCATGAACATAGCCGCATTCCTCGGAACAACTATTTCTCCTTATCTCTTTTTTTGGCAAGCAGATGAGGAGGTCGAGGAAGAGATAGTGCACCATCAAATCAGAGGGATGGGAAAAGGTATTCCCAAAGTACGGCCTGCCGACCTGCAGCAAATGCGGATAGATACAGCGGCAGGCATGTTCTTTTCGGAATTTATTACCTTTTTTATCATTGTCACTGTAGCATCTGCACTGGGCACCACTGGAGTCACGATCAATACCGCCGCCGATGCAGCGAGCGCCCTGCGTCCTCTTGCCGGCAATTTTGCATTTCTGCTTTTTACGTTAGGTATCTTGGGCACAGGATTACTTGCAGTGCCAACTCTCGCCGGTTCTGCAGCGTACGCACTCAGCGAAACATTCAACTGGAGCGTTGGACTGAGTAAAAAATTTAAAGAAGCTCATGGATTTTACGGAATCATCACTCTTTCCATGCTCGTTGGACTTTTGGTCAATTTTACTCCTATCGGGTCTATCACCATGCTCTACTACGCGGCAATGCTCAATGGCGTGCTTGCTCCGCCTCTTATGATCTTAATTTTATGCATAGCGAACAATAAAAAAATTCTTGGCGCTCGAGTGAATTCGCCACTCTCCAACTGGTTAGGCTGGTTTGTAACCATCATTATGAGTGCCGTAGCCATAGGGTTGCTCATTAGTCTTTTCCCATAACGTACCCTTATATAAAATGTAGGAAAGACTTTTTTGAGATTTCTCTCCTACCTTATATACTTTCTATATTACTCACATTAAGTAATAGACAATGGTAAAACATATTCTCATCACAGGTGCTATGGTTGGAATGCTTGTTACAGCACTTCCTGCATTTGCTCAGACCACAACCAGTAACAGTACGAAAGTTGCATGTATTTCAGCAGCAGTAAGCACTCGTGAAGCGGCACTTGGTGCGGCAATGACCACATTTACGTCGGCAGAAAATAACGCATATAGCGCACGCGCAACCGCATTGCAGCAGGCATATGCACAAACGGGAGGTAACGGCGCTATTCGCAGTGCTGTACGAAGTGCATGGAACGCGTTCAGAAGTTCTCTACGATCAGCACGCTCTGCATGGAGAACTGCCCGCAACAGCGCTTGGTCTAGCTTCAGAGCATCAGCAAAAGCATGCAAAGCACCGGCTTCTGTATCGGATACTGCCAATGCTGCAAGTGATGTAAGTGGAAACTAGTTGATTCTCAATAGCAAATAAAAAAGCGCCTACAATGGCGCTTTTTTATTTCTTACACCCATTACAGCGACATCCTTTTGGTTTAATGTATGCTTCAAAATATTCAGTATCGTAATCATAGGAAAGTTCCTCTCCGGCACGAATATTTCTTTTGGCCATTACATATACTCTTCCGCCCCAAATGTCTATTTCGCAATTCGGTTTGCAAGAATGATTGATATACCGGGCAGTATTGCTTCGCATGGAACCATCTATGGTTTTTTTCTTACTTATCTCAAAGAGGTATTTGCTTCTTGTTTTATCAAGTTCTTCCGGAGAAAGCACTTTTCCTTGATATTCAATAATACACATTCCTCGAGCAATAGGATCGAGAGTGAATAACCCCAACCCACTACTTGCAGATCGTCGAACAACTAAGTGATAGTTTCCTGGAAGAAATTTTCGTTTTCTCATGTGTATCGTTTCGATAGATGACGTAATGATGTATTACAAAGAAACAGTATACGGTAAAAAACATTATTCGTTATACACATATCACCCACGCACGATAATTAATCGTTTCTGAAATACAAAATGTACAGGCTCCGCTTAGCGAGGAGTAGACATTCGATGCATGCAAGGAATGCACGTGTGCTGCTGAGAGCGAGTCTTGAGATATCGATTCCCGCATGTGCACACCAGAATATTTGTCTTGTGAGGTTTTTCAATCCACTTTCCTTCCGACTGATATGTCTTTGTCGGTGCTTGCAGCGGCGTGCGAGATGAAGTTTTGATAGGTTTTTCTTTCATATGATTCATATCCGAAAAATACTATAATAATATGTAAACAATAGTATGTCAATAGATGCAGAGAGCACGGTATAATGACATCTGTATGTCAACCCAGGAACAGACTGCACCACTCATAGTTGTTGCATTTGGAATCACCGGAGATTTAATGAGACACAAGATTCTTCCTGCACTGTTTTCTCTATATGCTGGAGGTTCTATTCCTCAATTGGTTCGTATTGTAGGAGTATCCCGCCAGTCCTGGAGCAGCACTCAATTACAAACATATGTAGCAACCGTCATACAAGAAGCATTTCCTTCCCTTTCTCACATACCCGATTCCTTTTTACATTTGTTTTATTTTCAGCAAGCAGATGTCTATGACGATCAGAGTTATGAGGCTTTTGCAAAAACACTACAGTATGACAGTCCTTGCAACATCCTGTTTTACCTTTCTATCGCTCCTGAACTGTATGAACCAACTCTGCGCCGTATTTCTCAACTATCACGAAAGCACGGAGAAAATGATGCCTTTTGGACACGAATCCTTATAGAAAAGCCTTTTGGACACGACCTCATGAGCGCGCAAGCGCTGCAGCAAGTTATCCAAGGCACGTTTGATACCCGACAAATATATTTGGTAGATCACTACCTACAGAAACCTATTTCGAGACAGCTGACAGCATTCCGTCAAGCACATCCTGAACTTGAATCTATATGGAACAAAGAACACATTGCAGAGATCTCCATACGATTATGGGAAACGATAGGAGTTGAAAAGCGCGCCACTTTTTACGACCAGACAGGAGCGCTTAGGGATGTCGGGCAGAACCATGTGATGCAATTACTTGCTCTCATTACTATGGACCTGCCCGAACAAATCAGTTCCTTACCGCAGAATCGAGTTGCTGTAATAGAGCAACTTGCCCTCATCCCTACGGAACGCATGCACGAACATACATACCATGCACAGTATCGTACTTATAGAGAAGAAATACACATGCCATCATCACGCACAGAAACCTATTTTGCTCTACATACCGGAATAGATTCTCCCCGATGGAGAGGAACACGAATACTGGTAGATGCAGGAAAGCGTTTACCGGAAGTACAGAAGTACATACATGTACAGTTCAAAAAGAGCGAATTTGTAGAAATAAAACAAAATATTGTACCTGTCCAGTCTATACAATTTCTGCTTGAAGGACAGGAGGTAATCCTTAATGATTCACACCATCCTATGTGGTCGGCATCAATGGAGCATACCGATTATGAAAACATCATACTCGATTGTATTCGAGGAGATCAGACATTTTTTGTGAGCATGCAAGAAATTCTTGCTTCATGGAATTTTGTCGACCCTATAGAGCGATCTTGGGACCAACAGATTCCGCCTCTTGCCTCATATGAGCCAGGGAGTGCCGCGTTGCTTCCTGCGCCGCTACAACAGAAATAGTTTTGGATAATTTTTATTCCTGATACTCGCTATATTTCCGGATAAACCAATTTCGAATATGTTCTTCAAAGAAGATAATAAGAAGAAAGGCAGACAAATACACAATAATGAGCACGGTGCGCAGCCATAGATTTGCTGTTTGTAAAAAAGAATAGCCGAGCAGAAATCCGAGAGACAACAGTACGCCGCTCCAGATGAACTGACCAAGGATATTTATTACCAAATAGCGACCGAACGGGATACGAGCAAGGCCGGCGGTAAAAATAGTCACGATAGAGAAACCAAGACCCATGGTAACTTTGGAGAGAAATAAAATAACATTGGTATGAGCTCGAAATAGACGTTTCACTACCTCGATATGCAAGTCGGATATGCCTACGTACTTCCCCCATTGCCGCACGAATCGCTCTCCAGAGCGATATCCAATCCAATACCACACCACATCTCCAATAAGTTCTCCTAACATGAGCGCTCCATATGTGGGAAATAGTTCCAGAAACCGCAATCGAACCAAGGAACCAGCAAACAGAGAGATGATAGGACCGCCAAAAAGAGCTGCGGGTACGAGCACTACATACCGATAGTGCATAATAAGATGTCCGAGAAATGCTAGTAGCATGATTAAATGAAAAAGCAGGGTATGCCGTCAGAAATCGCTTCGTACAGAGTCATATTCTGAGTGTTATACCATTTTTCATCATTTAGACCAATAAAAAATAAAAAGCGAAGCAACCATGATAGAGACTGAAACAATACTCCATCCAAACAATAAAATAGTCGAAACGTCGATGTTCTCACACATCATGGCTATTACCCTCAATCCGCAAAGTAACTACACAGAAGGAATAGTGCGATGCATTACCAGCAGAGAAGGAAATGTGCATGTCGCAGGATATACAGACCGAAGCGCTCTCTATAAAGTGAGTGGAAACCCCTTCTCCAAACTAACTCTTGATTCCCCTCTTACTATTGTTCAAGAAGAAGAGATTATTCAATCTCTGATAACACCGGGGTTTGATTACCTTGGTCTTGAAGATCCTGATTTATGGCTGGATGAGTCTACAGGAACACTTCACCTTTATTTTACTATTCCACTTATCGCACGAGATCCAAAGGTGGGGTACTCTCTGATTCATCTTGGACATGCAGCAGGGACCAATCTCGATTCACTACAAATGACCGAACCGGTACTGAGAGCGAGCAAAACTGATTTTTCACATTCCGTAGCAAAAGAACTTTCCATTGCCCCTCTTAACAGTCAGGGGGTTCGCTTTAATTTATTTGAAGGGGTGCACAAATCACAAAAGCACGCCCACGAATGCTCAGTCATTCAAGCGGCGGTGGCGAGCGATATGGGAACGACATGGGAGGTTATGAAGACAGTTTTTCATCCGGAAAGCGCTTCCATACCATGGATTGCTGGGCATGCCTCTCCCGGACCATTGCTGCCCAAATCCTTTCTTGATATTGGAGAAGGCAAGGTATTAGGCATTATCAACGGTCGGGAAGAAAATCAGATAATAGGAGAAGAAGTGCACTATGGAATGTTTTCTACGGGATTATGTATTTATAACTATGAAACAGCTACCATTGAGTGGGTCTCCGAAACACCGTTGATACAAGATATTGAGGCAAAACATATCACCTTTGCGAGTCAATTTATAGAAACTGAACCAGGAAAGGGTATTCTTTATGCGCATATCGATGATTCATTCATCAGAGCGTATGAACTACGTGCAGAGGAGCTGCGAATTGCTCTTCCGGCATAACATAACGTTATCGTATTGCATCTGCCACAGCATATTCCCCTACCTTTGTTCGTAGAATATGCAGTGCGAGTGATGGTATGCCAATACGTTCACCAAGCGTGTGGGCAATGGAACGTACATATGTTCCAGAAGAGCAGGAAATAGAGACAGTAGCACAAGGGAATGTGCGCGTTCCTTTGGAGGAAAGAGATCGCTTCCAGCATCGCAATATATCATCTTGTCGAAAATCACCCTGCACTCGCCCGATGCTCGATTCAATATATGCAAGAAGAGTGGCTTCTTCTACCTTATAGGTATGTGTGACAGAAATATCATAAATAGTAATTGGATGTTTCGGTAAAACCAAGGTGTGTATGTCCTCAGTTCGAGCTAAAGTGAAAAGCGGCTTTCCTTCAATTGTCTTAGAAGAAAATGCTGGATATGCTTGCGAAATAGAACCTTGAAATTCTCGTAAGGCATTTGTGATGGAATTTTTTACACAGAGGGACGGATCTCCTTGTTCCAGTATTTTTCCTAAAATATCGTAAGTGTCAGTAGCAAAACCGAATAATATATCAAAGACGTATTCCTTGGACATATTGAGGTATTCGTTGTGCTGCTTGTTTGCAGATCCAACCAAACAAACAAGCACTCCTTCGGCCATCGGGTCCAGCCTACCTGCATATGATAGTACCTCATGCTGATACAGCGGGCGCTGCACTCTCAAACGTTCCAATCGTTCACGAGGTGTCTCCCCTACCTGTTTGTAAAGATTGAGCACTTCTCCGGAACCTGTGAATTTTGCACTCATTTCTGTTAGAATAGCTCACAACATCGTATGAGTAAAAAGGATGCGCCTTCCACCGAACCATACAAGGGAGTACGAGATTTTTATCCAGAAGATCAGGCAATATTGCGCTACTTTATCCGTACTGCACAGAAAACAGTGGAGCGTTTTGGTTATGAAGAATATCACGCATCTATCCTTGAACCGGCTGAGTTGTACCGTGGAAAAACCAGTCAAGAAATTATTACAGAACAAGTCTATAGCTTTACTGACCGTGGAGGACGAGAGGTGATGCTGCGTCCCGAGATGACTCCTACCATTGCACGCATGGTTGCAGCACGGAGGCGCGAAATGGGATTTCCATTACGTCTCTATTCCATTCCAAACGTGTTTCGATATGAACGTCCTCAACGAGGGAGAGTTCGAGAGCATTGGCAGCTCAACATTGATCTTTTCGGCTCTAAAGTACATGAAGCAGAAGCTGAAATCATTGCTATTGCTCACGCAACAATGCGAGCATTTGGAGCAAAGGACAGCGATTTTACCATCCGCATAGGAAGCAGAACCTTTCTCAATACACTTATTGAGCACTATCACCTCTCTGAAGAACAGGCTCGCGCCTTCCGTGCACATTTGGATGCACGCGCAAAAATGCCTCTGGATGAGTTTGAGAGCGGCTTACGCACTCTTGGCATACCCTTAGAAGCACTTTCATCCTCCAACATACCTGAGGATGTGGAAAACGTGCTTTCGTTGCTTCGCGCAGAACAGATCACCAATGCAGTATTTGCTCCCGACATTGTGCGCGGCTTTGATTATTACACTGGCATCGTGTTTGAAGTATTTGATACTGACCCCCAAAATACACGTTCTCTCTTCGGGGGCGGCCGATATGACAATTTATTGGCCATGTTTGATGAAGAGCCTGTACCGGCAGTTGGATTCGGGATGGGAGATGTTACTTTGCGGGATTTTCTCGAAACTCATAACCTTCTGCCTCAATACATACCGGCCACACAACTGTATATATCTATCCCCTCTTCCCATACCCTTACCGAAGCGCAGTTGCTTGCACAGCGACTGCGCGATAAAGGAATAAATGTTGCTATAGATTTCGGAGAAAAAAAACTTTCTGACCAGATCAGAACCGCAGATAAGCATCACATACCATATCTTATTGTTGTGGGTGAAAGTGAAATTCAAGCAAAACGCTATCAGTTGCGCAAACTCAGCGATGGATCAGAAACGACTTGCACAGAAGAAGAACTGGTATCAAAAATCAATGGATAAAAAAGTGCATGCGATACATTACCTTTGACATTGAAACAATTGGAGAAATCGTAAACGGTGACCTGTCCAATCAAGAAGTGACTGTAGTTGGTATACATGACTCTGCAACGAATGAATACGCCAGTTTTCTCAAAGATGAGCTGCATGCGCTTTGGCCTGTTTTTGAACAGGCTGATGCACTTATTGGATATAATTCGGACCATTTCGATATACCTATTTTAAATAAGTATTATCCAGGAGATCTCACCAAAATAAAAAGTATCGACTTACTTAAGGAAATACGGAATGTCCTTGGAAGACGCTTGAAGCTGGATAATGTGGCTGAAGCAACACTCGGCACAAAAAAAACAGGAACTGGGCTTGAAGCCATTGCATGGTGGGCTGAAGGTAAAGTAGAGCAAGTCAGACAGTATTGTCTTGACGACGTCAAAATCACAAGAGCTCTGTATGAATACATGCGCGACCATGGTTCCGTTAAATATAGAGATTTTGACGGACTCCGCGAGCTAAAAATTAATACGTCACATTGGAGCGAAAGACCGACACGAGAAAATTTCCTTACGCATACCCTCCCCTTTTAAGGCCTGAAATCCGCATGCTATACTGCCGGTACGTAACTTACTTATTTATATGAAAGCACAATATATTTTACCGATTACTATCGTTGTTGCGGGGGCACTTATTGCCGGCGGTGTATTCCTTGCGGGTAAGCAAAATATCCCCTCAACGAGCACATTCGGGCAATTTCAAGCCGACAAGGCTGCACCAGTCACTTCCAACGATCATATACTTGGGAATCCAAACGCTCCCGTGAAAGTAGTGGAATATGCAGACTTAGAGTGTCCGTACTGCAAACAGTTCCAAACAACCATGCATCAGATCATGGATTATTACGGTCCATCGGGAAAAGTTGCGTGGGTATTTCGACCCTTCCCTCTTGCACAAATTCACTCAAAAGCTCCTGAGGAAGCCCAAGCTGCAGAATGCGCAGCAGATCAAGGAGGAAGTCAGGCGTTCTTTAACTATATTGATAAGATTTATAGCATCACTCCATCGGATAACGGCCTTGATCTTTCGCAACTTCCAACTGTAGCGCAAGAGATTGGTCTTAATGTTGATACGTTCAATCAATGCCTCAGTAGCGGTAAATTCGCTAATAAAGTACAACAAAGCTACAATGATGCCATTGCGGCGGGCGGACAAGGTACGCCATTCATCCTTATCGTCTTTAATGGAGGTGCGATACCGCTTGAAGGAGATCAGCCGTATGATTCTATGCGAGCAGCAATTGATGCAGCACTTGCCCAAATTCCTACTGCCGCCACAAGCACTTCAACCCAGTAATGGAGTGATGAATGTGCGCAACGCACAATAGCGACAATCCTTCTTATTGCATCCTTTCTCCATAAAAGAAAGATCGATAATTTCTTGAGCTATATCCTGCAGGAGCTGCAGTAATGCTTGACTATCCTCTATAGATAGCGGAACCGATACTGATATGGATCGATTCTGTTCATCAGGTTCGATGAATTCTATAATTCCCTCTTCTGCCGGACCGAAAGGTGTGCGCGACGTTGCACTGTAGTCCAGTAGTACCTTATAAAATATGAGTTGTCGCTTATAGGGTCCCCAGAGGAGGACGTCTTCTTTTCCAAAAATCTGCCCTCTGGTTTTTGGCTTTCCTGTCTTGTAATCGTGTATGTATACCGCTCCTTCCGGAGTAATGGAAATTTTATCTATGTCTCCGCGCAATCGCAGGTTCGGCAATGTGCCCATATCTGTCATCGGCAATAGCACAGTGAGCGAGTACTCATTGAAAATAGATCGATTCCAACGCGCATGCCCTTGCTGATAATAGGTACGGAGGGCTCGTTTTCCTTTTTCTTCAATTGTGGGAAGTATCGATGCAGGAAGCAGAGTGGTACGCAGTGCGCGTGTAAATAACCGTATCAAACCGCGAGTGCCGGGATTGATTCCTTCTTTCCATTGTTCAAAAAATTGATAGAGTGCGGCATGAACGGCAGTGCCGTATTCCAGTTCCTTTTCCGGAGCTTCAGGAACACGGAGCAGATTGCGGTAGAAATATCTCCAAGGGCATTCTAAATAATTATTTACCGCCGTAGCGGATAAGCCTTGTTTAAAAAAGAGTTCCTGTACAAATGCCCGATCAAGATACTCCGAAGAAATGGGCTTAGTTTCAGGTAAAGAAGGACGTGCTATCGGCACATACTGTGCTGCTGTGGACAGATTCATTTCCTGAATGAATTGCGTCGGAAGAAACTGGGTGCCGGTTTCGCTTTCTTGTGCATAGGTAATTACTATGTGCTGTTTTGCCCGGGTAAGCGCCACGTAAAACAACCGCCGTTCATCATCGGTATCATTTTCTGCAGTCGTAGATTGTAATGGAGAAAACAAGAGATGTTCATGTCGATTCCCCCAGTGGCCGTCATTTGCGTGAATGATATATACATAGGCAAATTCCTGTCCTTTTGCACGATGCGCAGTCATGAGGCGCACGGCAGGTCTGTCTCCGGAGGACATAGGTATCGAAAGAGACAGATTATATTCTTCAAGTAACGCCACATGCTTGAGAAACGATTCTAATGATGCGTGGCGATCGTTTCTGCACAAAAGTGCAGCTTCTGCAAATACTGCTCGCATATAGGCAAGCTTCTCTTCCGGATAAGAAGAGGTAAGAAGAGCGGCAATAAACCCTGATTCTTCTGCCACGGCATTCAGTGTTTTCAGTAATCCTTCATTATGCGCCAGGCGTTTCCATCGATGCAGTTTTTTTCCAAGCGCGATGAACGGTTGTACCTCTTGTATGCCCATATTTCGTAAAAGAGGCGCATTCGCAAGTGCTCCGAACAAATCTCTTTTTCTGTGATAAATGAATCGAGCGACATCCAGAGTATTGAGGTGAAGAAAATCGATATGCAATACCGGTATAAGCGCGTCATCTTTACCATATAAGACAATAGCAGACAGAATAGAGAGTAGTTTTCTGATTGAAAGATTTGCTAAAGCATTCTGCTCTGAGGCAACCATGGAAGGTACGCCTTCAGAAACCAGTGCGGAGAGTACAGCTTCCGCATCACGATTCACTCGATAAATAACAGCGATGTCTCGAGGATCCACACCTTCCGCGAGTTTCTGTTTAATATCTTTTGCGACAAACAGGCATTCATCCTGTGGCCGGTCACAGGCATACACCTCTACAGCCTCAGCGGCAGTACCGGCATGTTTTGATAAAAGCGCCTGATGTTTCCCCATTCCGGCAGGAGTGTAGGAGATAAGCGCATGTGCAGTATCCAGGATAGATTGTACAGAACGGTAATTTGCAGTGAGTGCAATGAGTATTGCGTCGGGAAACCGCTTTTTAAAGAACAAAAAATTATCTAATGATGCTCCTTGAAAACGAAAAATAGCTTGTTTTTCGTCCCCTACAACAAAAATATTAGGATGATCATGGAAACTGACCAGCAGGTCAAGTAATTGATTTTGACTTTCATTCACATCCTGATGTTCATCTGCAAGCACGTACTGTGCCTCCTCTTGCAATGTAAGAAGTAATTCAGGATCGTTTCGCAAGGCACGGATGACCTCCAGAAGCATATCCTCATAATCGTACACATGCTCTTTTGCCAATGCTGCTTCATATGCTCGATACAGAATGAGTAGTTCTTCATCACGATGCAGGCGCTTCTGTAACTGTACATACTTACCGCGCATGGATCCTTTATGAACTCCTTTTACGTGATACAGATCAGGGATGGCACGAAATGCTTCGAGACGCTGCTGTACGAGAGTAGCAAAATCATCAGGAGTGATATGCTCACGCTTGAGTTCAGAAATTTTCTGCGCAATAGCGGAAACATAAAAATAAGTGTTACCGAACGGTCGTAGTATGTTGAGCGCTGTTTTGTCCACCAACCGCTGCAATATGGCAATACGCTCCACACTGCTGAGAGATCGGCTGCCGACTATGCGTGGAAATGCATCAGGAAACCGTCGTATGACTTCATTGGCATAGCTATGGAACGTGTGTATTTGTACCCGGTATCCCGGCGTACCGACGATATCCACGAGCCGTCGGCGACACGTTGCTGCAGCGGATTCGGTAAACGTAAGTGCGAGTATAGCCTCTGGCGGCGTGTCAGTAAGTCGAAGAATATTGGCAATACGCAGCGTAAGAATCTGGGTTTTACCCGTACCCGGACCGGCGATGACCATCACCGGTCCTTCAATAGCATCGACTGCCCGCTTTTGTTGCGCATTGAGCTTCCTGTATAGGGTGTTGAAGGCTCCCTTTGCCATAGGGCCTTATTATATGACCTTGGAACGCTTTGAGCACTTAATAGCTTCTGAGGCGCTTAGCTTTCTCGTGCGTTCGGATACGTTCAAGTGATTTTGCTTCAATTTGCCGAATACGTTCCCGGGTAACGCCAAATTTTTTCCCTACTTCCTCAAGAGTATGGTAGACACCGTCTTCAAGTCCGTGCCGAAGTTTGAGAATTTCGCGTTCTTTTGGAGAAAGTTCGTCAAGAATTTCTCGCAACTGATCTGCGAGAATGCGATGTGCCACTTCCTGATCAGGAGAAAGCATGCGTTCATCTTTCACGAAATCGCCCAACACCGACTTCCCATCTCCGTCATCATCTCCTACCGGGCTTTCAAGAGAAATAGTATCCTGATCGATTTTTTCAATCTGGTAAATTTTATCTACATCTACACCCATTTCGAGTGCAATTTCTTCCGGCAACGGATCCCGGCCCAAATCTTGTGCAAGTCGCCTTGATACCTGCTTATACTTGGCAATGGTCTCCACCATATGGACCGGGATACGGATCGTACGGCTTTGATCGGCAAGCGCACGAGTGATTGCCTGGCGGATCCACCAGGTTGCATAGGTAGAAAACTTATATCCCTTGGTATAGTCGAATTTCTCCACTGCCTTATGCAGCCCGAGATTCCCTTCCTGAATAAGATCTAGCAGAGTGAGATCAGGACTTCGTCCCACATACTTCTTGGCTATAGAGACTACAAGACGCAGGTTGGCGCGCCAGAGCAGGTTTTTTGCTTCAGGATCACCTTCCACTATGCGTTTTGCTAGATCACGTTCCTCCTGACCTGAAAGCAGCGGGTACTTTCCTATTTCTCGAAGATAAATCTGAATAGAGTCATATTGCGAATCGGAGCGTCCATACCCTTTTTCAATCGGTTCCTCTTGCACTTCAAGCATACCTCCTCCTTCAAGTACATCGACATGCGCTGAAGCAAGACGCTCATATAATTCTTCAAGAAAGAAGACATCGGTTTCGATATTAGGAAAATTCTTGAGAATTTCATCATAGGTAACAAATCCTCGTTCTCGACCATGTGCAATCAGGTGTTCTGCCTTTCTATCCTGTTCTTCAAGTTTTTTATTTCCCTTAGGAGCAACCTTTGGCGCTGTTTTTGCCACTACCTTCTTTTTTTTGATTTCTTTTTTTGTTTTTGCGCGGCGTTTTGCAGCAGCACGTTTATAGGAAGCTGCTTTAGCGCGCGTAGGTGAACTGCGCTTCGCTGGTCGGGCTTTTGCCGCCTTTTTCACACTCTTTTTAGTTTTTGCCATTTTAGCCATTGTATCAAAAGTACTTATTTTCTCAATGTTTCCTGCCTATGCTTCAGCAAGGCAAGCTTCTGCAGAATATCGGAGGATGCTGTTGCATTTCCTTCCTCAGTGCGTAATTGCCGTTGTAGTACCTGGATTTCTTCTCCAATCATGCTTCGTTCAATCGACTGCAGGAGCGAGTGAACGGTATTCTCCGTATCTTCTCCTAACAATTCAAATGAGAAACGGAACTGTTCTGCATCAGCGCGGTACTGAGCTTCAAGTGCGGCTACCCGCTCGTTTCCAAGCAACTCTGCCAGTGCTTGCACCTGCGGCGAGGATGCAGCGTAGGAAAAAAGAATCATTGCTGCGTTTCGATCCAGTGCAGAGAGATCACCCTCTTCTGCAGTCGTATCTGTAGGAATACGCTCTACAGAATGAGAAACCGGTGAAGAGCGTATTTTTTCAACTTCCGCGCGCACCGCCTCTTCCGGCACTTCCAAACGATGTGCGATGAGTGCGATGAAATGCGCCTGTTCTATCTTGCTTGTAAGTACTGATACGAGTGGCAGTACGTGCACTTCAACCTGTTTTTTATACGTTCGCGCATCCTTGGCTTGGTGCTGCAAGATATTAAGAAAGAACTCTATGGCCGTTTTTGATTCGCGTATCGCTGTCTTGAGCAGCGTTTGATCTTCATGCGCAAGATCTGCCGGATCTTTTCCTTCAGAGAAATGCGGAATCTTGACATCAAAGCCGGCTTGCAGAGCCATGTATGCGCTTTTAAGTCCTGCACGGATTCCCGCCGCGTCTCCGTCCAACGCAAGCACCAAGCGCTTTGAGAAACGACCGAGCAGTTGTAAATGCTCGGGAGTGAGTGCTGTTCCAGAAAGTGCGACTGTGAACGATAACCCGGACTGATGGCACATAACAAGATCGAACTGACCTTCGACCAACAGTATGCAATCATGTTTCCGGATAGATTGCCTTGCCCGGTCGAGCCCATAGAGAATTCGAGATTTTTTGAAGATGGGTGTTTCCGGAGAATTGACATACTTTGCCGGATCAGTTTCCTCGGAACCATGTACTGTTTCAAAAAATCGTCCGGAAAATCCTATCACATTCCCCTGCACATTGGATATGGGAAACATAATCCGTCCTCTGAACCGGTCGTAGACCTCCCCTTGTTTCTTTTCAGAAGCAATGACAAGGCCGGCCTCTACCATTTCTTCGACAGAAAACCCCTGCGAGCGCAGATGCGTAGCAAGTCCTTCCCAGGAAGCAGGTGCATATCCTAGCTGCCATTGTGCCGCAGTCTCTGGGGTCACTCCGCGCTGCGCGAGATACTGTTCCACATCCGTTCGCGCCGCAAGTGCCGACATGAAGTACGAGGAAGCAGCAGCACACACCGCGAAGAGTCGTTCATGGTTTTCCTTCTTCTGCGCCGGTGCCGTATGCTGGAGCACTACTCCCGCTTGCTGTGCGAGCTGCTTGAGTACTTCAGAAAATTCTGCACCTTCTACTTTTTGCAGGAATGAGAATATATCCCCTTTTTCTCCGCAACCGAAGCATATATAAGTACCGCGTTCGGGGGAAACGAAAAACGATGGAGTTTTCTCTTTGTGGAACGGGCAGCGAGCGCGCATATTTCTTCCTGCGCGCTCCAGTTTCACATACTGCCCTACGACATCGGTAATATTGATCCGATCTTTTATTTCCTGTACCTCATCCATATCGCTTCATTCTAGTACGTTCACAAGCGACTGGAAGTCATGATCGTTATGCGACTTCCTTCTCGGGCGCTGGCGCTATCGGAGCAACCTTCTCCACGAGCTGCGCCTTGTAACTACCGCGGAATCCGGTACCGGCAGGGATCAATCTTCCGATGATCACATTCTCCTTAAGGCCTTCCAGATGATCTACTGAACCGTACAGAGATGCAAGAATAAGAGTTCGAGTCGTATGCTGGAATGATGCAGCAGAAAGGAAACTGCCTCGTGAGAGTGAAACTCCCACAATACCCATAACCAATCCTTCTACCGTTGCCTCAGCACCGCCGTGCTGTGCCGCGCGTTCATTTGCTTCCTTGAGTTCTGTTTCAGACACAACATCTCCTACGGAGAGTTCTGTATCTCCCGGGTTAACTACTTTTACGCGCGAGAACATCTGACGAACAATCACTTCAAGGTGTTTGATAGAGATATTTGCACCCTGGAGTTCGTAGATCTTTACGACTTCAGAAATGATATGTTCCTGCGTACGTTCCTTACCGGCATATTTGTAGAGTTCAGATATATCTGCTGATCCATCCGTAATGATCTGACCTTTTTCTATATGATCTCCGACTTTGACGAGTGGTACGCGGCGAATGTGTGCCGAGTATTCAATGAATTCCTTTTTACTCTTACCGCGATGTTCAAGATCTGGTGCAACCGTGATGATTTTTTCTTTACCAGTATCTTTGATCTCTGTCACAGTGCCGGAAACACTGGCAACAATTGCCGGGTTGCGCGGTATGCGGCGCTCGAAGATTTCTTCAACACGCGGCAGACCTTGCGTCACATCACCTCCTGCGCTTGCAGCGCCTCCGGCATGTTTAATGTTCATGGTAAGCTGCGTACCCGGTTCTCCAATCGCTTGTGCGGCGACAGTTCCTACCGCTTCGCCGAGATTGATTGGCTTCATAGTACCAAGGTCCATACCGTAACAACGAGCGCAAATATCACGGCTTGCCTTGCAACCAAGCGGTGAACGGACATAGACGCTTTCAACTCCTTGCTCCTCAATATGACGTGCATCCTTTTTTGTGAGGAAATACCCCTTCTTGTATGCTACTTGTCCATCTATTTCTACATCAGCGGCAAGATAGCGACCTTCAATATTCTTGGCAAGGAATGTACCGATACCAGAGGCGCTTTCGCGGCGTACGGTGAATCCTGCTTTCGTGCCGCAATCCTCTTCTGAGATCACCACGTCTTGTGCCACATCGAAGAGTCGTCGAGTGAGATATCCGGCTTTTGCGGTCGAGAGTGCGGTTGATGCCAATCCCGAACGAGAGCCGTGTGTGGTGGTGAAGTATTCAATCGGTGAAAGACCTTCTTTCATTGATTTCGTCACCGGAAGCTCGATTGTTTCACCGGTCGGTGATGCAATAAGTCCTTTCATACCGACCATTTGAGTCATCTGTGAAAGTGAGCCTCGGGCGCCGGAGTGGAGCATGTCGGAAACTGGACCATGCTGCGGCAAAGTTGCAGGGATAAGCTTCTCTACTTCCGACTTTGCGGCATGCCACACCTCGATGTTCATGCGATACCGCTCTTCTTCAGAAAGAAGACCGTTTTGCCAGTGGCTGACAATCTCGTCAGATTTCTTCTGCGCAGCTGCAACGATGGTCTCTTTCTCAGTCGGAATACGAATGTCATCCAGCGACCAGGTGATACCTGACTGTGTAACGTAGCGGAAGCCGAAATTCTTTATGCGGTCCATGATATCCGGAAGCTTCTCAAGACCGTAGCGCGCGATAAGGTCTTCGACGAGCTTTGCAAGCCCCTTCTTATCAATCGCATGATTAATGAATGGGTAGTCTCCCGGGAATACGGTGTTGAAGAGAAGTCGTCCTACGGTCGTCTCAAAGAGCGATCCGCCGAACTGCGAGTACTTCTCTTTTTCCGATGGCATGACCTTGATCTTTGCCTGGAAGCCGACGTGTCCGTAATCGTATGCCAAGATCGCTGCGTTAGGACTTGAAAATGCTAACCCTTCCCCTTTTGCGCCTGGCACTTCCTTGGTCATCCAGTAGGAACCGAGCAGAATGTCGAGAAGCTTTGAAGCGACCACCGGTTCACCGTCTCCTGGTTTGAGGACGTTCTTCGGTGCGGCCATGATGTCACGGGCTTCAATCTGTGCTTCCGGAGAAAGCGGTACGTGTACGGCCATCTGGTCACCGTCGAAGTCTGCATTGAATGCCGGACAGACGAGCGGATGGAGCTGGATAGCGTTTCCTTCGATAAGGATCGGTTGGAATGCCTGAATACCGAGTCGGTGCAGCGTTGGTGCGCGGTTGAGAAGCACGTACTTGTCTTTGATAACGTCTTCAAGAATTGCCCATACTTCCGGTACTCCTTCGTCGATAAGGCGTCCAGCGCCGCGGATGTTATATGCAAGCTCTTTCTCAAGAAGTTTCCCGATCACGAATGGACGGAATAGTTCGAGTGCCATGTGCTTCGGCAAACCGCACTGATTGAGCTTGAGTTCCGGACCAACGACGATCACTGAGCGTCCTGAATAGTCGACACGCTTACCAAGCAGATTCTGTCGGAAGAGACCGTGTTTTCCTTTGAGATTGTCGGAGAGCGACTTGAGCGGTCGAGTGCGTGCCTGCGTCGTAGCAGAATATGCCGCTCCGCCGTGGCGAATAGAGTTGTCGATGAGTGCATCCACTGCTTCTTGGAGAATTCGTTTTTCGTTACGCAGAATCACATCCGGTGCATGAATTTCAAGCAATTTCTTGAGGCGGTTGTTGCGGTTGATGACGCGGCGGTAGAGATCGTTCACATCAGAGGTTGCATGGCGACCGCCGTCGAGTGCAACCATTGGTCGCAATCCTGGTGGAATGACTGGAATGCGAGAGAGGAACATCCACTCAGGGCGAACATTGGCATGAATCATGCCTTTAAGTGCCGAAAGGCGCTTGCTGAATTTCTCCCGATCTGCAGCACCTGCCTTGGTAAGTGCTTCCGCAGCCTGGGCGGCGAGTTTGTTGAGATCGAGTGCGCGGCACAGGTTAAAGACCGCCTCTGCGCCGATACCTGCTTCAAACATCGCACCGTACTTGAGCCAGTAGCGATGATATTTTGCTTCATCGAAGACTGCTCCGACAACGATGGAATCGATGTCGCGCTTTGCTTCGAGGAAGAGCTCTTTCATCTTGTCTTTTGACTTCTCATCCTGGAGATTCTTCAGTTTTGCCTTGTACTCTGTTTCCAATTCCGCACTGATGCGATCCTTTTCCGCTTTATGCACTGCGGTCACGATATAGCCGGCAAAGTACACAACTTTTTCAAGATCGCCGGTTGGGATACCCAGTACCAGTGAAAGATGGGACGGTATGGAGCGCAGGAACCACACATGAGCGACGGGTACTGCTAAATCGATATGTCCCATGCGCTCACGACGCACGATGGCACGGGTGATTTCAACACCGCATTTCTCACAAATAATACCCTTGTAGCGGATACCGCGATATTTACCGCAGTAACACTCATAGTCATGCTCCGGACCGAAAATCTTTTCATCAAAGAGAGAGTTTTTCTCCGGTCGTTGCGTGCGGTAGTTTATGGTTTCTGGCTTCGTTACTTCGCCATAGGACCACTCAAGGATGCGTTCCGGACTTGCCGGGCGGATGCGTACCGCGTCGAAATCAGTATTTTCCGCTCCTGGTGTTTTACGTATGCCACGCACCGGCTCTCCGCTGCGCATGAGTTCTACGTCGAGTGAAAGTCCTCGAAGCGTATGAAGCAGCACGTTGAATGATGCTGGTGCGTAGTGACTGCTGATGCGCTCGCCGTGCACAATTGCATCAAACGCGGCAGAGCGTCCCATAATGTCGTCCGATTTAACTGTGAGCATTTCTCGGAGCGTATAGGCGGCGCCATATCCCAGAAGTGCCCACACTTCCATTTCTCCGAATCGCTGTCCTCCGCCTTGGGCTTTACCGCCGAGTGGTTGCTGTGTGATAAGCGAGTATGGACCGATGGAGCGCATGTGAATCTTGTCTTCCACCATGTGATGGAGTTTGAGGATGTACATGTAGCCCACCGCGATATCTTGTTCAAATTGTTCTCCGGTGCGTCCGTCGAAGAGTTTCATTTTGCCGGTTTCATGGAATCCGGCTTTCTTGAGTTCATCTCGAATCTCATGGTCTGTCGCACCAGCAAACGGCGGGCAGATCGCCTGGTAGTTAAGGGTGTTTGCAGCAAGTCCCAGATGGAGCTCGAGAATTTGTCCCAAGTTCATACGGGATGGCACGCCAAGCGGCGTGAGAATGATGTCGACCGGGCGGCCATCTGCAGTGTACGGCATGTCTTCTTCCGGAAGCACGCGGGAAATAACACCTTTGTTTCCGTGACGGCCGGCGAGTTTGTCGCCTACCGATACCACACGCAGCTGCGCCACCTCAATGTGAATGCGCTTGATGATGCCGCTTTCAAGCTGATGTCCGGCTTCGCGAGAGAACACCTTGATGCCAATGACACGTCCGCGTTTATCGTTTTCCATGCGGAGACTTGAATCTTTCACGTCACGGGCCTTATCACCGAAGATAGAGCGGAGTAGTCGCTCTTCAGGAGTGAGTTGTGTCTCGCCTTTCGGCGTAATCTTTCCGACAAGGATGTCGCCTGGGCGCACCTCTGAACCGACACGGATAATGCCGTCTTCATCGAGATTGCGCAGTTTTGTTTCCGATACGTTCGGAATATCATGAGTCGTCTGTTCCGCACCAAGCTTGGTATCACGCACGTTACAGACAAACTCCTCAATATGAATGGAAGAGAATTTTCCGTCCTTGACGAGACGCTCGGAAATAACGATGGCGTCTTCGTAGTTTGCACCTGACCAGCACATGAACGCTGCGAGTACGTTCTGACCGAGTGCGAGCTGGCCGCCATCAGTTGATGACATGTCGGCAAGCAGGTCTCCTTTCTTCACTTTGTCTCCCACGGAGATGACCGGGCGCTGGTGAAGATTGGTGAATCCGTTCGTACGTACAAAATTGATGAGCGGGTAGGTGACTTCCTTCCCTTTTTCATTCTTTATCTTGATGTGCTTGCCATCAACAGCGGTTACTGTTCCCTCTTCTTTGGCGAGAATCAGTCGGCCGGTGTCTCGAGCCGCTGTTGCCTCCATGCCGGTTGCCACCAGCGGTGCTTCAGGAAGAATGCATGGCGTTGCCTGCTTCTGCATGTTCGAACCCATGAGCGCACGGTTTGCATCGTTGTGCTCGAGGAACGGAATCATGGAAGTTGCCACAGAGAACGGTTGTTCAGCGGCAATATCGATGTAGGTTACCTCATTGCGGGGTACACGAGCGGGTGCGCCATTGAGACGCACTTCAACCATATCCTCGACAATCTTGTCGTCTTTAATATGAATAGCGCCGTGGGCGATTTTCTCTTTTTCTTCCTCAGCTGCATTGAGGTAGGCGATTTCTCCCGTAATCGCGCCGTTTACCACCTTTGCGTACGGCGTTTCGATCATGCCGAATTCGTTGAGTCGGGCAAACGTTGCCAGACGCAGAATGAGTCCGATGTTCGGACCTTCCGGCGTATGAATAGGACAGAGCCGTCCGTAGTGGGACGGGTGCACGTCGCGCACTTCAAAACCGGCGCGCTCGCGGGTAAGCCCTCCCGGGCCCAGTGCCGACATGGTGCGCAGGTGTTCAAGCTCCTCCAGCGCGTTGGTCTGCTGCATGAACTGCGAGAGCTGGTTGGTGGTGAAAAATTCCTTGATGCGCGCTTGGAATGGTCGTGGATTTACGAATTGCACCGGCAGCACGGTTTCAATATCGATGGTCGACATACGGTCCTGGATGTTGCGCTTCATGTGCGTGAGACCGACACGAAGGCGCTGTTGGAGCATTTCACCCACGCCGCGCACGCGTCGTGATCCCAAGTGGTCGATATTATCCGCCACGGCATCAGGTGTATGCTCGAGCATCAAAATGTGATCGATGATGGTCACCAGATCATCCAAAGACAATGTTTTGCGTTTGACTTCCTTTTCGTCGAGTGATTTCGTAAAGCGCTGATTGAAACGGAAGCGGCCGACTCGAGAAAGATCGTAGCGCTCTTCGCTGAAGAGCGTGGTGATGTACTCTTTTGCGTTCTGCGCGGTTGCAAGGTCGCCGTCGCGCAAATGCTTGTGCACTTCTATATAGGCATCTTCGATCGTCTGGCCGGCGCTTTTTTCAAGCGCTATATCCACCCATTTCTTTCCGAACTCGGAACGGGCAAAAAGCGATTTGATATCGCTGTCATACTGTGCGCCGAAAATACGCAAGAGCGAAATGATGGGGAATTTGCGCTTGCGGTCGATGCGCACGGAGATGTCTCCGGTACTTTCTGCTTCTACTTCAATCCAGACACCGCGCACCGGAATGATCTTTGCGCCGAAATGCTGTTTGCCTTTTGATTCTTCCGAGGTGAAGAATACGCCGTATGAGCGGGCGAGCTGCGGCACGATGACACGCTCCACACCATTGATAACGAAGGTGCCATGGTCAGTCATGACCGGCAGGTCTGCGAGAAAGATCTCCTGCTCCTTCTCTTCATTGAGGGTCTTGTTCTTGAGCCGGATGATGGCACGAATCGGCGCATCTAAAGTGAGCTTCTGTGCCTTGGCGTAGTGTTCATCGAACTTCGGTTCTCCAATCTCTATTTTGACGAACTCAAGATCGAATTTCTTTCCGGAATAGTCTTTGATCGGGGTGAATTCCTTGAACGTCTCTCTGACTCCTTCTTCAATGAGCCATTTGAACGAATCGACTTGCGCCGCCACCAACTGCGGAGTTTCCACACGAGGGGTGCGATATCGACTGAAAAACTTTTGTTCGCGCATATAGTTATATGAGTTACGAAGCACTAAGTAATGGAGAGCACCGAAAATGCTTATGTAATAAACGAAAAAAAGCGAGCGTGTAAAACGCCCCCTCCGCTTAGTTTTTTGGCTAAGCTAAGAGCGGCACGTAAACTTGCCTTTTTAAATTGTAGTTTTGAAACCCCGCTCTCAAAACTCATTCTCGCCTTTCGGCACCCTGCCTTGGTTTCATGGGAAAGTATAGACAGCACTCCTCGGTACGTCAAGTATGTTCCTAAAGGAGAAATACTGGATTTGTGGATAAAAAAAGACTGCCCTAAAAGGGCAGTCTTACGCATGGATGTCATGTCGACCAAAGAAGTGTTGAAACAGGTTTTTGAGAGAAAACCGATTTCTCTCCAAAGATGCTTTCACTAATTCTTCGTCGGTCTCAAAGAGTGGCGATGCTTTGATCTGCAGCAACAGCTCTGGAACCTCCGCTGGAGTGATTTTTCCAACAAACGCAAGCCGTTGTTGCATACGGATGGCGGCTCGTTTGCTTCCTACTTCTTTGCTTTGAGTCCCATCGACACACACGATATGCGCATGTTCCATACAGGTGCACACATGTAAGTACGCTCCAAGAACCATGTAACGATCCTCCTTTGGAGGAGAGAAACACGTAGTATGTAATGTGTCAATGAGTACGTTGTGTGCGTGGATAGTACTCTGAGCCGTAATCGTACAAGAGTTCTTCGCCTTTTTTTATACCCTCAATACCTGCCACTACCCAGATTTTTCCTTCGTCGCGTAAAATAAAACAGTTTGCTTTGCTTCTTGAGTGGTTAATAAAACGAGCATCATTCCCCCCTTCTTCTCCGTCAATACACAACGTATCGCTAAGTTCGAATATATATCGCGCCCCATTGCGCATACGCTTATCTGCTTCTTTGTTTGAAATAACCGCACCGGTGTAGTACATAATTTTTGTTCCCCAAGGAATGTATTTTGTTGCAAACAATCCCTTACCGTGGATCGGAGATTTTTTTACCGTAAGCATATGGGCTGCATTGTATCAAAGTGTATCTGAAACACTTTGTGACTAGTGTGGAAATATCCTATGAGAAAAGAAAAAAGGCTGTTGCAGTGGTGCAACAGCCTTCGTGCTACAGATCGAGGAGTTCCCTCGCTCGTCGTGCGTTGTCTTTGAGATGTTTGCGCTCGAGATCTGCGATGCCCATGTACCGAAAGAGTTCGTCGACGGCATGACGCCCGCGGGCAAGCCGATCCAGACGGTCTATCCATTTGAGGTCGATAGCCATCCTTTTGGTTTTCAGTAGATACTGAACCCCTTCTCGACAGTAGGTCGCCGGAACTTCCAACAGCACGAACACTCTCCCGTCTTCCTGCGCCATTCCCTGGTATTTTCCCCAGATATCGCAGAAGTCGCATGGAGCATCCGATCCTCGGCGCACGAAGACGAGATCGTTCAGTTGTAGGGCATTCGGTTCTTGCGTTGCATTGCCGTTTTCCAGCAACACCCGGATGGTGGGCGCATATTCTACGGTTTGCATGTATTCCTCCAATTGCAATGTTCGTTCGGAGAAATAGAACCACTTATATATAAAAGAGTCAATATGCTTAGTGCTTCTTTTTCTTTTGCTTCCACGCATCAATATTCCCATGATGTCCGGAGAGAAGCACTTTCGGGACGCGATACTTCTTTCCTTTATAGGTAAGCACTTGGGGACGCGAATAGATCTCGCTGCTTGCAATGCGGTTTTCTTCGAGGGATTCGAATTTACCGAGCACGCCAGGAATCTGCCGTGCAATGACGTCAGCGATTGCGAGCGCCGGCAATTCTCCGCCCGTGAGCACATAGGGACCCACGCTCACCTCTTCCGCTTTAAGGATTTTTTTCACGCGCGCATCAATGCCCTCATAACGGCCGCAGATGATAATGAGGTTATCGTAGCGCGTCAGTGATTTGCCGTATGCATTCGTGAGCTGCACTCCTGCGGGAGACGGTATGAGGATTTTTGTTTTCCCTTTTGCTTTCTTTTGAATGTGTGCCGCCGCTTTGAGGATCGGTATGGCCTGCAGCACCATGCCCGGTCCTCCGCCGTACGGACGCTCATCCACCTTTCCCCATTTATTATCGACAAAATCACGGATCTGATGGCTCGTGATGGAAAGGATCTTCTTCTGCTGCGCACGGCCGAGAATCGACTCGCGTGCATACGCGTCGATCAGATCGGGAAACAGTGTGATGATATGTATCTTCATGGAAGCAAAAAACGAAACGCCCGGGAGTCCGGGCGTTTCTTCTGAGTTAGAGGTTTGAGAGGTCCTCCATCGCCTCGTCTACTGATTTCATGACGTGCGGCGCGATCGGTTCATGTGATCCGTCCCATCCGGTATTTGCACTGCGGCCGCCGGCTGGTTCATTGATCTTGAGATTCACCCGAGCGTTGTGCTTCATGCCAACAACGCGCAAGAGGGTGCGGATCGCTTTGGCGGTGTTGCCTGAGCGGCCGATCACCTTACCCATGTCTTCCGGATTGAGATCAAGCGTAAGCAATACGCCCATCTCATCGACGACACGGTTGATTTTCACCTCTTCCGGGTGCTCTACTAATCCTTTCACAACGAACTCCAAAAATTCCTGATCTCGTTCTACTGCCATTTCAGTATATGTAAGGTTACTAATACTAGAATCAGTTTACTCTGCTGATTCCGGGGAAGCAACTGGCGCTTCTTCTGCGGGAGCCTCTTCCGCTGGCGCTTCCGGAGCTGGCTCTGGGGCTGGCGCTTCTGCCTGTACTTCCTCTTCTTTCTTCGGAGCGGTTTTCTTCGGCAATACGTTGATTTTCTTTCCTTCAATGATGCCTTTGGTTACTAAAAGATTGTGTACGGTGTCTGAAACGGTAACGCCGTTGCTGAGCCAGTGCTTGATGCGGTCTCCCTTGAGATCGATGCGGTCTACGCGCGGATCGTAAGAGCCGACCATTTCGAGGTAGTTACCGGTCTTCGGCTTCTTTTTTGATTCCACGACCACCACACGAAAAGACGGGTCGTTTTTTCGTCCGTGTCGCTGTAATCGAATCGTCAACATGTGCTTTAAAAATACCCCTTTCGGGGAATACCAAGACTGTACCAATTTGCTAGTCATGCGTCAACCAATGCGCTATAGTGCCACTCTATCTCATGGGCAGACCTCCACAGAAGAAAGACACCAAAAAACAACCGATTTCCGGCATCATCGAAATCACCCGTCGCGGACGGGGCTTTCTCCCCTTTCCTGGGAAAGATGACATAGAAATAGAGACGCGCGATCTGGGCGGCGCGCTCAACGGCGACACGGTAGATGTAGAGCTCATTAAACTGTTTCCCCGCCCCAAGGGAAAAGTGGTGAAGGTTATTTCTCGGGCAAAGACAGAGTTCGTGGGCACCATGCAACGCACGCAGGACGGCTGGTGTGCACTCCCTGCCGATCCCCGCTTCTATCGCCCTATTCAGATCGCACACGTACCTGCTGAGATGATTGAAGGCACCAAGGTGCTGCTGCAGCTCATCACTTTCACTGGTGTGAAGGATCCGCAAGGAGAGATTGTGCAGGTGATCGGTACTGCCGGAGAGCATCGCACGGAAATGAATGCGATTATTCTCGAACATGGATTCGACATTACGTTTCCACTGGGCGTGCAGGAGGAAGCGAAACGGATTGAAGCACAGCATGCCGAGACCATTCGCACGGAAGCGCCACAGCGTCACGACTATCGGCACGTGCCTACGTTTACGATCGATCCTCTGACCGCAAAAGACTTCGACGATGCGCTGTCGGTACAGAAGGTTGGTGACAATGAGTACGAAATCGGCATTCATATTGCCGATGTGAGCTTCTTCGTGCAGCCGGGAAGCTACATCGATGAGGAAGCGGGGCGGCGCGGCACCAGCGTCTATCTTGTTGATTCCACGATTCCGATGCTGCCGCCGGAGCTGTCTAATAATGTGTGCAGTTTGAAGCCGGATGAAGACCGGCTCACCTTCTCCACGATCGTGCGAATGAATATGGAGGGAGAGGTACTTGATCGGCGCTTTGAAAAAACCATCATCCGCTCCCAAAAACGCTTCACCTATGAAGAAGCGCAGGAGGTCATTGATACTCAGAACGGTGTGTTTTTGGATGAATTGAATGTGCTGATGCAGCTCTCTCGGATTTTGAAGAAAGAACGAGCATCGCAGGGCGCCATTGATTTCGGCAGCAGCGAAGTCGTGTTCACACTCGATGACAAAGGAGTGCCGACCGCGATCACTCGACCGGAATTCGTCGAAACCCACTCCCTTATCGAAGAGTTCATGCTGCTTGCCAACCGTGAAGTAGCTGCGTATGTTTCCCTGCTCGCTAAAAAAGTGCCGGAAAAGAACTATGTCTTTCTCTACCGCATCCACGACACACCGAAGGAAGATAAGGTGGAAGAGTTGGCGACGTTTGTGCGTGCGATTGGCTATGAGTTTGGGAATAAAAAGAAACAGTATTCCGCGCGCGATATTTCAAAGCTGCTTAAAGAAATTGCAGGCACGCCGGAAGAGAATCTGATCCGTACCGCCACGCTGCGTTCTATGGCAAAGGCGATTTACTCCACGAAGAACATCGGGCACTTCGGACTCGCCTTCACCTACTACACGCACTTCACTTCCCCGATCCGTCGGTATCCGGATCTCCTGGTGCATCGTATTCTCTTCTCGCACCTCAACGGCAATCCGATGACCCGCAGCGAATTTACGCACCTCGAAAAACTCTGTATTGCTGCCAGCGAACAGGAAGCGAAAGCAGTCAGCGCCGAGCGCGAGTCTATTAAATACAAGCAGGTAGAATATTTGAGCAAACATATTGGAGAGACCTTCGCGGGCACCATTACCGGCGTTGCGGAATGGGGTATCTATGTGGAAGACAAGAGTACCGGCGCGGAAGGATTGGTGCGTATCAGCACGATCGGCAAGGAATATTTCAATTACCTGCCGAAAAAATATGCGCTGGAAGGAGCGACCACAAAGAAAAAGTATACGTTGGGAGATCAGGTGGAGGTGAAGTTGGTTGCGGCGGATATGGAGAATAGGACGTTGGATTTTGTTTTGGTTTAAGAGTTATTTACAAATTATTCTAAATTTTAATACAAAGATTCAACAAATTCTCCAAACCCATCTCCATTAAAAATCTTAAATCTATCATAATCGCCTTTAAAAAAATTCATCATTCTTTCAAATCCGACTTCTTTTTTTGTCTCCTTAAGTATATTTTGAATAAACTGATTAGTATTTACTAACATTAGTTCTTTTTTTGAAAAATCAATTTTTTTCAATTCTTCCATAAAAGCATCATCTCCAAAATTATATCCAATCGCTACTACCATACTTGATTTTTCAATCTCTTCTTTAGCTCGATTGATCATTTTTTCAAAAAAAGGATTTTCCGGTCTAATAGTTGCATGAATTGGTATAAGCATGAGAGGAAAATCATATATCGAAATCTCTTCATTCGTAAGTTTCCCATCAGAATCTATTTTATGCTCCACTCTATGAGAAGGATATTCTGTGAGGTTGGGAGGTACAATCTTGAATCCATTTTTGTTTCTATCTGACATCATTTCTGAAAAAAGAAAATAATTACTCAATGATTCAGGATCATTCCATAGACAAGGTTTAATATATTGATGGCGAAAATTAATTCCACCATGGACTTTAATAATCGAAGGTGAAAAATTCAGATAGTCTTTTAAACTTCCAAAAGAATCTCGCTTAGGATCATTATCAGCTTCTAGATAAGACTTTTCTAAAAGAGTATCGTAATTAAAAGATAAGAAAGACCATGATTTTGATCCATGTAATTCCCACATTAAATTGATTAGATCTTTATAGCTATTCGGTTCTGAAACGAATTTATTTGAAGCAGAAATAAATACATCTTCTAGATAAGAAAGCAGATCTCCAAAAAGTTTATCTTCAGGTTTTCCTGAATATCTTTTGCTTAAATAAATTTCTAAATCATTTTGATGATTTTTTATCTCTTTTATTATGTGAGATTGCCTTGATTTTATTGAAGGATGTCTTGCTATTACCTCTTTAACAATCAAATTTTCTTCATTAAATAAATTTTCTACTGTAGGTGGAGAATAGCGATTGTCTTTACTGTAACCATAAGAAGCACCAGCACCGAAAATAAAACAAATGCTTCCATTTGTTTGATTTAGTAAATCCCTTATTTCTCTCTTGGTGTCTGATTTTGATAACAAAAAAGGATCTAAATTCATGAGAAAATTATACTCTTAAATGAAGATTTCACTACCATTTTAAAGCATTTTTTATTTTGCCACCGCTATCGCCTCCTCAAATTTCACTGAAAGGAGCTTGGAAATACCATCTCCGCTCATCGTAATACCGTAGAGAATCCCTGCTCGGGACATCGTCTCCCGGTTATGGGTGATCAGAATCAGTTGGGATTTCTTAGCGAGCGTTTCGATCATATCGCCGTAGCGGCGTGAGTTCGCCTCATCGAGCGCCGCATCCGTCTCATCCAAAATCAAAAATGGCGGCGGATTCACCTGCGACATCGCGAAGATAAGGGCGATAGAGGTGAGAGCGCGTTCCCCTCCGGAGAGCATATGGAGTCCTTTAATTCGTTTGTGCGGCAATGATATCGCAATCTCAATTCCCTCCTCTACGTCTTCTTCCTCAGATGATTCTTCTTCCTCATCAGATGCATAGCGACGATTCTTTTTCTCTTCTACTAAAGAAAGCGTTGCCGTGCCGCCGCCGAACATCAGTTTGAAGAATGCATCAAATTCCACATTGATCTTCTTAATACCTTCCACGAACCGCGTTTCAAGCGTATTAGTAAGTTCCTGAATCAGTTCCTGGAGTTTTTTCGCGGAAATATCCAAATCAGTAAGTTCACGGGCAAGAAATTGATCTCGTTCGCTCACTTCGGTGTGCTCTTTGCGAATCTCTTCCGCATTTCCTGCACCGCTTTCTTCTAAACGAATTTTCAAACGCTCCAGTTTGCGCCGTCGTTCCTGCTGCAGTGAGCGATCTTCAGCCATGATCTCCGACTCGGAAGCGGAGTGCACTGTTTGATAGTCGCGGACAGCGCCACCAAGAAGCGCTCCTGCTTCACCCAGTTCTCCTTGAAAGAATTCTTTTTCCCGAGCGAGCATATCGCGACGAGACGAGAGCTGCGCAATCGAGGATTCAAGCTTGCTGCGCTCACTCATCGCCGCAAAGAGCTCCCGTTCCGCCTGGTGGCTCACATTCTTTTCCGCTTCCATGCGCTCGCGGAGTGCATTGAGTGCGTGCGTCGCCTGCTGTTCCTGCTGCTGCAACTCCTGCAGTTCTTGTTCAAGCGCTCGTTTACGCTCTTCCAGATCTGCTGACACCGCCTGCTGCGGCGCATGTGCAATCTTAGACAAAAACGTCTTCACAAATGACACCAGTGTGCTGAGACGCATACGAACGTCCGCATCACCAAGTGCACCTTCCAGTTCCCGCTCCACATGCGCGGCAAACGCTTCCACTTCTTTGTGCGGCATGCTTCCCTCGCGCTCCAAATGCGCCCGCGCCTGCACTTCTCCTTCAAGACGGCCGAGGGTGCGCACTAACGTTTCTTTTTGCTGCGCGAGCTGATGTGTTTCTCGTTCCAAAGCAATGAGCTCACTACTGAACTGGCTCGTCGTTTCCTGCTCTACCTGCTTCTTCAATACTTCAGTGCGTGCAAGGAGTTCCTTGTGCTTCGATTCCAATGGCACAAGCTCCGCCTGAATGCGCGCTCCTGCAGAAGCAAGGTACACATGTTCGCGGTAGAGGTAGTCGAGATACTTGCCGGTGAGATCCTGGCGCAAGGTATCCGCTTCTTCGAGCTTCTTCATCTGCGACTGCAGAAACTTCAAATGGGGTGCTAGTTCCCGGCGCAGCGATTCCACCTCTTTCATGTTCTCCGCCGTCTTCTCGAGCTTCCGCGTCGCTTCTTCCCGTTTATAAAAATACGTAGTAAGCCCGAGAGCGTCTTCGATCATCTCGCGGCGCTCGCGCGAGGACGCAGACAGCACGCGGTCCGCTTCTCCTTGGGAGATGATGTGATGGCCGGATGCGCCGATGTTTGCTTGTGACAACAACTCCGAAATGTCGCGCAGACGCACCACGGAGCCATTCAATATGTACTCATTCGCGCCATCGCGGTGCACCACACGCTCGATCGCCACTTCATCAAAATCCAAATTAAAGGCCCGGTCCGTGTTATCAAACACGAGCTTCACACCCGCACGCCCCGCCCGCGGCAGCGCCGAGGTGCCGTTCCAGATCAAATCCTCGCCGCGCTTGCCGCGCATCGACTTCATCGACTGCTCTCCCAAAACAAAACGAAACGACTCGGCAATGTTGCTTTTGCCGGAGCCGTTTGGCCCCACGATCGCCGTGATCGCAGTGCTGAATTCAAGTGCAGTTTTGCGGGCGAATGATTTAAAGCCGCTGAGTTCTATGCTCTTGAGCCGCATTATCGTATGTTACCATCCCTTCTTTTGCAGCGCCGCCTTTGCCGCTTCCTGTTCCGCTTCCTGCTTGCTCTTGCCTTCGCCTTCAGCAAGCAATACCTCTTTGCAGTACACGCCGACTGTGAAATGTTTGTCGTGATCCGGCCCGGATTCCTGGAGCACCGTGTAGTGCGGCGTTATGCCGTCCTTGTCCTGCACTTTTTCCTGCAATGTTGATTTCGGATCCTGCCACAGACGCTTGCGCACGATCTCATCAATCTTCGGCAACAGGTAGGTATGAATAAACGCACTGACTGCGTCATATCCCTGATCAAGATAGATGGCGCCGACGAGCGCTTCGAACGCATTGGCAAGCAGTACGCTGCGGGCCCGGCCGCTGTCTTTAGATTCGCCGCGAGAGAGCAGCAAGTAGTCGTTCATCCCGATTTCGGATGCGACTTCCGCGCACGTCACTGCGTTGACGAGCGACGCGCGAAATGCCGTGAGCTCCCCTTCGTCGTGCTGCGGGAATTTGTTGTACAAAAAATGCGTAGAGATAAGTTCAAGGACGGCGTCTCCCAGAAACTCGAGCCGCTCGTTGTGCCCCGACACTTCTCCGCGATGTTCATTGAGATACGAGCGATGCGTAAAAGCCTGTCGCAGGAGCGCAGGATCGTGAAAGTGTATACCGATGGTGTCCTCAAACGTCTTAAAGTCTTTTGGCATTCTGTTTGTGTGTCCCATGCTGCAGCACTCCCACCGCCTTGGTGACGATAGGAAGCATATCTTCATAAAAATTTAGGTCAAGTACTTCGTCGATCGGGAACCATTGCGCAGCATCGAGTCCCCCTTTCTGCGCGAGCTGAATATCGCTCGAGGTCGCTTCCGCCAGGAAGTAGATGACGTGCTTGCGCTTCTTCCCTGCTGCGGGGTCCGAGGCGACATACTCATTCTCGCCGAGGCGCTCTTTGGGAATGATCGCAAGGCCGATCTCTTCGGCGATCTTGCGCACTACGCCGTCCTCCGGCGTCTCCTCCGGCAGGAGCTTTCCTTTGGAGAGCGTCCAGTGGCCGAACACGTCGTGCACGAGCGCCAGCTGCAGGCGCCCTTGGTATTTGCCGTACACGACCGCACCGACCAAGCGCTCAAGCGGCAGTTCCTCGTACGGAACATCTTTGCGCTTCTTGCTGAATTCTTCCTTACCCGGTTCGCCGAGCTCTTTGTAGACCGCACCTAAGACACCGTTCACAAACCGACCGCTGTTCTCGCCGCCGAAGTGCTTCGCGAGTTCGATCGCTTCATTGATAGCGACTTTCGCCGGCACCGTATCCCGATCGCCGAAGAGAAGCTCATAGAGCCCGAGGCGCAGCACATTGCGGTCGACGAGCGCGATACGATCAAGCGGCCACTCGGGAGCAGCCTTTTGAATGACCAGGTCGAGATCGCCGACCCGTTCGATGGCGCCCCTGAGCGCCGCTTCCATAAAAGAGAGATCGTTTGCCGTGGGGGCGGATTCTCTGACATTGCGCAAAAGGGCATCACGAGCCTGCTGCGGGGTGTACCCGCGGAAGTCCCACTCAAAGAGTGTTTGCAATACAATCGATCGTGAAAGATGCCTATTTGCCATTGTCAAAAAAACCACTCAACGCACCGAAACAGGAATTACCCTATTTCTTCGCCGTCTTTGTCTTCTCGCGCTTTGCCGCCTTTTGGGCTTTCTGCGCGACATCGATAACGACGCGTCCACGGTAGCGACCGCACGCTGGGCATGCCCGATGCGATACGCGCGACGCACCGCACTCACAGGTCGTGAGCGCTGATGCTTTGAGCGCGTGGTGCGAACGGCGGTTGGCCGTATGCGCCCGGGTATGTCTCATGCGAACTACCATGGGCCTACCATAGCATCCCTTCTGTGAAAAAACAATGGTTATGCAAGGAATTTCTTGCAAAAGCTCCGGCGGTGGATCTCGCAGAGTCCGAACTCATTGAGCGCCTCTTGATGCGCTTTGGTCGCGTACCCCTTATGCACCTCGAATCCGTACTTGGGATACCGGCGCGCGAGCATATGCATGCGGCGGTCGCGCATGACTTTTGCGGCGATCGAGGCAAGCGAGATGACCGGCTCCTTGAGATCCCCGCCGATGATCGTCTGTTGTGTGTAATGCCGTGGCGCATGCAGCAGCCCATCGAGGAGTATGGTGGTCTCTGCCGGATGCGGTTTGAAGCGGCGGATGCCGCTGTGTATCGCCCGTTCGACTGCCTTGGTGATGCCTACCGTGTCGATGACTTCCGGCGGAGAGAAGACAACGGTGTAGGAGAGCATGCCGCGGGCACTGAAGAGCTCGAGCCGTTCAAACAGTTCTTCGCGCTTTTCTTCGGAAAGGAGTTTGGAATCGGTGACGCCGGGAAACGCGCGCTTGATCTCGAAGTCCGACGGCAGGTAGACCAATCCCACCGCAACCGGCCCCGCCAAGGGACCGCGACCCGCTTCGTCCACGCCGATCACCATCTGCATGGCTTCCATACTAGCAAGCAAACAGGGTATGTAAAAAGCGAACAGATGGGAGGAAGTAGGATACTTGACAATAAATATATTAGTGTTATCATAAGCAACAGCAATAGTACCTAGTCAATAAGGAGCGTTCGATGGCACTGTGTCTATCCCCTTCCGCCGAAAAGGATTTCCACTACATCAAGGAAGGAACGAGGATCTGGGATCTCACCGGGGACAGTTTCATACCGGCTCCTGAAGGAGCTATGGTACTCGTCACCAAGACGAAAGACGGAAACGAAACCCTTTGGACCGCTCAGGTTGAAGGCGATGAAGAGTCCTTCTCTACCGACAGCTATAGAGGAAGGGCCATGCGCAAAGCACTGAACAAGCACTTTTTTTCCACCGAGAGCCTCGTTGCATAAACGAGGCTTTTTCTATGGAGACACCCAAAGAGAGCGGAGACGTGAAGCTGCAGGCATAGAGCGGTATACTCCACTGTATGCACTCTCCCGCAGCGCTCCACAACCACTCCCACTACTCCCTCCTGCGGGCCCTCCCTAAAATCCCCGATCTCGTCCAGCTCGCCAAAGCGCAGGGCTACACCACGCTCGCGCTCACCGATTTTGATAACCTCTACGGCGCCGTCGAGTTCTACAAGGAATGCAACGCGCAGGGCATCCGCCCTATCATCGGCGTGGACGCCCATGTGGGAGAAGGAAAACGAGTAGTACTCCTCGCTGAGTCGCTTACAGGGTATAAAAATCTGCTGGCGCTCGTGAGCGCCGCTCAGCTTGCCGAAAGTCCGGTCACTTTCACGAAAGAGCTCCTCGCGAAACACCGCGAGGGACTCATCGCCATCATGCCGTATCTGCACGGAGAGCTCCTGCCGGCCATCCAAACGCAGGACCTCGGGAGAGCGGGGCGCATCATCGATGCCTATCACTCCATCTTTTCCAAAGAACAGCTGTATATAGAGATCGGCTTCTACGACGATGACGCGCTTACCAACGCCACCATCCAATTCGCGACCCAGCACGAGCTTCCGATGGTGGCCGCGCAAGAAGTGTACTACCTCAACCGCGACGATCACCGCGCGTGGCGGACGCTGCGCGCCATAGAAAACCGCGACGCCAATGACGAAGAAGAGAACGATTACGATCTTTCATTCCGCTCGCCCAGAGAACTCGAACAGCTCTTTCCACAAAAGATCCTCGACTCGACTGAAGCGCTGGCGGCGCGCTGCCAGGCGGAGCTGCCCTTGGGCACCTGGGTATTTCCCGACTTCCCCATTCCCGAGCAATCCTCCTACGATCAGGAACTGAAACGTCTCATCGATGCAGGCATCACGCGGCGCACCTATCCCATGACCAAAGAGATAGAGGAGCGCATCGAATACGAGTACGGCATCATCTGCAAGAAAGGCTACTCGCCGTACTTTCTCGTCGTGTCCGATCTGCTGCGGTTCGCGCGCGAGCACGGGATCCTCACTACCACGCGCGGCAGCGCCGCAGGATCGCTCATCTCCTATCTCATCGGCATCACCAACGTCGATCCCATCAAGTTCGGATTGCCATTCGAGCGCTTCCTCAACCCGGAACGCCCTTCCGCTCCCGATATCGACATGGACTTCGCCGATAACCGACGGGAAGAAGTGATCGAGTACGCGCACCAGAAGTACGGGATGGATCACGTCGCCCAGATCGGTACGTTCGGCACCATGCTCGCCCGGGGTGTCGTGCGCGACGTCGCACGCGCGCTCGGCTACCCGTACGGGCTCGGCGACCGCATCGCCAAAGAAATTCCGCCCGGCTCGCAAGGATTCCCCATGACGCTTGATCGCGCGATGCGCGAGAACCCCAACCTCGCGAGCATGTATGAAAAAGAGCGAGAAGTGCGCGAGATCATCGACCTCGGGAAAAAGATCGAAGGCTGCGCGCGGCACATTTCCGTCCATGCCGCCGGCATCGTGATCGCGCCGCAGCCGCTCTCAGCATTCACACCGGTGCAGCGCGATCCCAAGGGCGGAAAGATCATCACTCAGTACGACATGTACTCGATCGAAGACGCAGGGCTCCTCAAATTCGACTTCCTCGGCATTCGCAACCTCGCCATCCTCGCACACTCCATTGCACTGGTAGAAAAAATACGCGGCGAGAAAGTAGACATTGAGGCGATTGCCGATGATGACAAGCCGACATTTGAAATGCTTGCGCGCGGAGACACGGAGGGCACCTTCCAGCTCAACGGCGCCGGTCTCACCCGCTACCTCAAAGATCTCAAACCTTCCTACATCCACGATATCAACGCCATGGTGGCGCTCTTCCGTCCGGGACCCATGGAATCCATTCCTTCATATATTGAACGCAAGCATAATCCGCAGATCGTGACGTATCTCGATCCGCGCATGAAGGAATACTTGGGCGCCTCCTACGGGCTCCTCGTGTACCAGGACGATGTGCTCCTCACCGCCATCACGCTTGCCGGTTACTCCTGGCTTGAAGCGGACAAGCTGCGCAAGGCGATGGGTAAAAAAATTCCGGAAGTCATGCAGGCCGAGAAAGAGAAGCTCATCAAAGGATTCATGGAGTTCGGCAAACTTTCCAAATCGCTCGCCGAAAAGCTTTGGAAGCTCATCGAACCGTTCGCTGCGTACGGTTTCGGCAAAGCGCACGCCGCCAGCTACGGCAAAGTGGCCTATCAGACCGCGTACATGAAAGCGCACTACCCGGTCGAGTACATGGCGGCCATTCTCACCGCTGAAGCGGGAAACATTGATACGACAGCGGTCATGGTGGCGGAATGCAAACGCATGGGTATCCCGGTGCTGCCGCCGGATGTGAACCAGAGCTTCGGCGACTTCACGGTACTGCTCGAGAACAACACGCCAAACGCGATACGCTTCGGACTCTACTCCATCAAGAACGTCGGTAAGGGCATCGCCGACAGTATTATTGCAGAGCGCAAACAAGGCGGCCCATTCACGTCCCTTTCCAACTTCCTTTCGCGCATCAAAGATCAGACGCTTAACAAGAAAAGTTTGGAATCGCTGATCGGCTGCGGCGCGCTTGATTCGCTCGGCGAACGCGGCAGCCTGCTGCGCAATATCGAATTGTTGCTTGAATACCATCGGGAAGCGACGAAAGAGCAACTGCAGGATTCGCTCTTCGCTTCCGAAACAAAAGAGCTCCAGCTGCCGGATACTGCGCCCGCTACGCTGGAGGAGCGTCTTTTGCTTGAGAAAGAATTGCTCGGCCTCTACGTATCCGGCCATCCGCTTGAGCGATTCAAGGACAAACTCGCTCGGCGCCCGATGACGCTCAAGCAACTCAAAGAGAAAACACCGCAAGGCGCAACGACGATCGCTGCGGGCATGATCGAAAACGTACGCACCGTGCTCACCCGCTCAGGAGATTCCATGGCATTCATCAAACTTGCCGATTTTGATGACGCGCTTGAAGCGGTTGTATTCCCCAAACCGTTCTCGCAACATAAAGAGGTGCTGCTTCCAGAAAAACTCATAGCCTGCAAAGGACGGCTCTCTACCAGGAACGGTGAAGTTTCTTTTGTCGCAGAGGATGTGCGCGTGCTATAGGAATGTGAGTTGCAAAAGGGAAAAAACATGCAAGTATAAGTGACATGTCATCACTGGAAGAACGTCGCCATACTCTCGCCCACCTCCTTGCCGCTGCAGTCACCCGCCTCTATCCAGACGCTCTGCCCACCATCGGTCCGGCTATCGATAATGGCTTCTATTACGACTTCGATTTCGGGACAACCACGCTCAAGGAGGAAGATCTTGAAGCGCTCCAAGCACAGATGCGCTCATTGTTGCCCCAGTGGGATGCCTTCACACATAAGGAAGTAAGCCCGAAAGCAGCGCGCGAGGAGTTCAACCATAATCCATATAAACTGGAACTCATCGATGAGCTCGAGAAAAACGGCGAGACCATCACCCTCTACACCTGCGGCGGATTCACTGACTTGTGCCGCGGTGGACACGCAGAGCATCCATCCAAAGAGATTGATCCGCATACGTTCGTACTCGATCGATTGGCCGGCGCATACTGGCGCGGCGATGAGAAGAATAAGATGCTGACGCGCGTCTACGGACTCGCGTTTACCTCCGAACAAGAACTCGAGGCATATCTCACTCAGCGAGAAGAAGCGAAAAAACGTGATCATCGAAAAATAGCGAAGGAACAAGGACTGCTTGTCTTTTCTGATTTAGTCGGCAGTGGTATGCCGCTGTATACCCCAAAAGGAAACATCATACGGAATGCGATTATCAATTACTCACGCGAACTCAACAGCAAGCTTGGGTTTGGAGAAGTACACACCCCCAACGTCAATAAGGCAGAGCTATTCAAGATCTCCGGACACTATGACGCATACAAGGCAGATATGCTTTCAGTGCGATCTCAGTACGTCTCTGACGAAATGTTTCTCAAGCCAATGAACTGCCCGCAGCATACGCAGATCTATGCAGCAGAGCAGCGCAGTTACCGGGATCTGCCGCTGCGGTATGCCGACTTTGCTGTGCTCTACAGAGATGAACGTCCCGGAGAACTTTCTGGCCTTACTCGCCTTCGCTCTTTTTCACAAGATGATGGTCATATTTTCTGCCGAGAAGATCAAATCGCCTCCGAGGTGTCTCATATTTTAGATGCGATCACGGAAGCATTAGCTACGTATCATATTGACCACTGGATGCGTCTTTCGCTGCGCGATCCACAAGACAAGACAAAGTATCTCGGTGAAGATGCAGTATGGGAACATGCCCAGCAGATCATGCGCGAACTACTCACCCGTAAACAAATCACCTACAAAGAAGCGGAAGGCGAAGCCGCATTCTACGGCCCGAAGATCGACATCATGGCTATCGATGCGCTCGGCAGACAATGGCAGATTTCGACCGTACAGCTCGATTTCGTACAACCAACCCGATTCCAACTCACGTACATTGCCGAAGATGGTTCTAAGAAAACACCGGTCATGATCCACCGTGCACTTATCGGTTCGCCCGATCGTTTTCTTGGCATCCTCATCGAGCACTACGCCGGCGCATTTCCCCTCTGGCTCTCGCCGGTACAGGCGCGTATCCTCCCTATTTCTGAAACCCATGTACCGTTCGCGCAAGACGTTGGCGCACTGCTTAAGGAAGCCGATATACGAGCAGAGGTAGATGACTCCAACGAAACGCTCGGGAAAAAAGTGCGTGCCGCAAAACAGGAAAAAATTCCCTACTTCCTGGTGATCGGCGATGAGGAGATGCGCTCCAAGACAGCAACCATGGAAGGACGCTCCGGAAAACTGGGCACCTTCCCGTTGTCAGAGATCGTGGAGAAACTCCGAGAAGAAATCAAAACACGAGCATAACAAAATCCCCGCTACAAGGCGGGGATTTTGTACGGAAGCGCTTTATGCGCGTGCTCGATTGATTTGCTGGAGAATAAAGTCGTCGGCAAACGAAGGAGTTGCGGCGACTGCAACGGGAGCCGGTGTCGGCGTCGCCGTCTGTACCGGAGCTTTCTTGGTGCGCGTACCGAAGAAGAATGTCTTCAGTTTCGGAATAAGCGTATTTTGTATTTTCTTTACGCCGATGAGGTATGCGCCAACGAACGTCCAGAGGATGAGGAATACCCAGTAGAGCACAGTACCAACCGGACCCAAATCCAATCCCGTATACGGAACCTGAGAGAGAGAGATGTACGGTCGCTGTGGTTGCACTGGCGGTGGCAGATAGTTGTTATATGCGACCGGTGGCTGCTGATAGATCGGCTGCGGCGTGTAAATCGGCTGTGGGTAGATCGGCTGCGTCGGCTGCACTACCACTGGAGAGCTGCATACGCCGTTCTGGAAGGTCTGCCCTGCCGGACAGCTAGCAACCGTCGGGGTGCTGCACACGCCGTTTTGGAAGGTCTGCCCTGCCGGACAGCTGGCAACTGTCGGGGTGCTGCACACGCCGTTTGCAAACGTCTGGCCCGGAGGACAGCTGGCGACTGTCGGGGTGCTGCATACGCCGTTTTGATACGTCTCTCCTGCAGGACAGGTTGGAGGGTTTGGCTGCACCGGAGAATAGGTTACTGGCGGCTGCGTATAGATCGGTGTGTTGTAGATAGGAGTCTGATAGACCGGAGGAGTGTATATCGGCGTTGAGTAGATTGGAGGGGTGTAGGTATAGCCTCCCCCATAAGTGTAGCCGCCAGTATTGTATGAGGAACCATTGCAGTTGAAGTAGCAGTATCCGTAATCATAACCGCTGGTGTCATTGCTGTAGGAAACCGGATCGTACGTATTGTATGTGCCGGTGTCATAGCCGACATTGTAGTAGCCGCTGTAGTCGTTGGTATACCCGCTGTTGTCGTAGCCGCTATTGTCATAGCCGCTGTATGCACTCGGATCATACCCTCCGTAGCTGCTGCCATAGCCGCTCGTGTCGTAACCACTACTATAGCCGCTCGTGTCGTAACCGCTGGTATCGTACCCACTCGTGTCATAGCCGCTGTTGTCGTACTGGGCATGCGCTACCGGGGTAGCAAAAAACGCAACCGGAGAATGCTGTCCTCCGAGAGAAACACCCGCAAACAGTGCGAGAGCGAACAACACCCCTATGTATGCGCTAATTTGTTTCATAATGTCTGCTTATTTAATGGATAAAAACTGTATAACTATTAATAAACCCTGTCAATAACTCCTCTGGTGCCCACATTTGAAAGCTTTTACGCAAACTTTCAAATCTCAATACCAGAATTAGGTAAAAAGATGGTATGGAAGCGTCGGCGTACCGACGCTTCCAACCGTCCAGGAACATGAAGAAAGAACGCTATCAGCACGCCGGCTGTCCGGTCACCGGATTGGGCGGCAGATTGCACGGACGTCTGGGTCCCGGGATGGGATAGACCGGACGAGGGTACATCGGCCGCGGATATACCGGCGGTCTCGGATAGATGGGGTGCGGATAGTAACGAGGATGGAACAAGTTGAGATGTACGGATACCCCTGCATTGAACCATCCTTGTATGCCGTTTGGCTGATAGCCGTACGGTATGCCTTGCGGCACTACGGAGTATGGGTACGCAGGTGCGTATCCTCCTACTACCGGTGGAGGATATCCTCCTCCGTACATCGGTGCGCCGACAGGACCGCGAACGACCGTTGCCCCGATCCACGATGGCTTCGGGAAGAGTACCGGCCGTTTGCGATTGAAGATCACGCCGTTGGCGAGCACATCATGGTACTCGGCCCGGACGATGTCCATGTCGAAGTGGTATCCCAATCCGTTCGGCGGCCACGGAGGATCGCCGAAACAGAGATGGATCGCCTGAGCGCCAGCGATGTTGCACGGCACTTTCAGCAGATTGCTGACATACGGGACGCCGCGAACGACCAAGACATCGCGTCCGTCAAACCGGCTGAACGAATACGCGACACGCCGGAAACGAACCAATCGTCCGTCCGGCCAGGTCACGATGAACCATACCGGCAGTACGCGTGGACCGTAATTGAGTTCCGGTGCCACATTGAACGTGCACGGAATGAGCCCTTGGTGTACCACCGCGGGCGGTTGCTGTTGCACCACGACCGGAGGTGCAGTTTGCACTGCAACCGGAGCGGGCGTTGGGTGCGGATGTGCAACCACGACGGCGATTGTCTTGAGCAGGATTTCCGTGAAATTGCCGCAATCCGCGAGGATAACCTCATTCGTATTGGGATCCACGAATACCCAGTCATTGGGCCCGATTGTCCGGCTGTCATGCCGGTATCGCAGATGGCAGATGCCAACTCCGTCTTCATCGATCCACGTCATACGGATGTTGCCATCCGTATAGGCCGTCGTATCCTTGAAACGCTCGGGTTTGAGGTTCTTCAAGTAATCGGCGGCCATGCCGATCGACGTGATATCCGCTTCGGGATGGAGTCTGCGCAATGCGTCGTACTCCATCTGCGGCGTCGTGCAGGTAGAACCCGGAATGACTCCGTTTTCATGCTGCGGGGAGTTGATATAGGTGTTCTGTATCTGTTCGCCCAGCTGTCTGGCCGAATCAGGTCCTGCCATGGGATGCAGCGGCAATCCTGCCGCTCCTGCAGATACTCCCACTCCTTGCACAAGGAGCAGGAAACTCAGCAGAGAGAAGAGTATCTTCTTCATCAACTTATTCTCCTTTGTGTGCTCCTCAGTCTGAGGAGTTTTAGATGTGCGTCATCGCCTTCTTATGAAGACGTATCCACTCGCGCTACTGCGTAAGCGGATACGTTCCCACAAAATCAGCACTCACCACCCATCGGTCGGTCTTCTCGCCGAACACATCGCAGGTGACCAATACCAGATGCTCTCCGTTGGTGTCCATGCTGACCGAATCGCTGGTGTTCTCCATCTGCACCGACGTCACCGTATACCGATATTCCTTGTCCGTCGAGTACACGCTGATCGTGTCACCGGGTTTGAGATACTGCACGCCATCAAAGGTCTTGTATGCCTTGTTGAGCACGACCGGCAGATAGCTGGAGTGTCCGAAGATGAGTACGGTGCCGTTCTGGCCGAGTACCGAAGAATTCGGATAGCGCACTGCTCCTTTCAAAAGCAGCGCATCGAGTGTCTTGGCATCAGTGGAGGTTGGATTTGCCACTGTTACATCCAGACTGATAGCGGAACTCACGACGCGAACCGGATACTCTCCCTGTCCCTGCGGAAGCAGTTGTGAAAGAGCATTCGCGGAAGTCGTGTCCGCCGACGTAACGGTCGGATCGGGAGTAAGTCCCAGGCTTGCGAGTACGAGAAAGGTTACTGCAAAGAGACCCAAAAAGGCAAGCGAAAAGCTGCCACGTTGTGCCGCGATTTCCCGAAACGCTCCTGGTTGTTCGTGCATTGACTCCATTGTTTCGTTCCGTTCCTGTGGTACGGATGAACGAAATAGTACAGTATTTATATAATTTGTCAATAGTAGGGCATTTGACAAAAAACGATAGACGTTATAAGGTTTCGGCACGAAAACCATGCCAGAACCAGAGAAACAACCAGAGACGCAGGAAGAGAAATCTTCGCATAAGGACATGCTGCTTCGGGCAGTCGCCATCATCGGCCTCATCGCCATCATCGTGCTGGGCGCTTGGGGTATCATCGAACTCACCTTCAACCTCCCTTCGTTCCTGGGCGGTGTGGGCTCCAACCTTTCTTCCCTGTTTTCTCACCCTGAGCAGCAAGGACCGGAAGCAGTGACCGTGACGCTGCCGCAGTACGTTTATACCGGAGAGCCGTTTACGGTTTCCTGGGTGCATGAAAACGCATCTGCACAGAACTACAGCTACACGCTTTCCTACTCCTGTGCGCAAGGGCTTTCGATCCAAACGCCGACACCGACTGGCAAACTGGTAACGGTACCGTGCAATACACCTTTCAATTACACGGATGCAACGGCAAATCTTCCGCTTACGCCCAGCGTGACTGGTCCTTCGCAGATTTCCACCACCATCACCGTATCGGCGCTATCGCTTGCGGATGGCAGCGTCACTGCGAGTGGTTCAAGCACGGTAGTAGTACTTCCGGCGCGCAATGTCCGTCCTGGAGCGACTACTACGCCCCAACAAAAAACACCGGTCGTGCAGACACACCCCTCTACGGGTACTCAATACTCCAATCCCGCCGGCATTGCCGACCTCAGCACAAGCATTCTTTCTATACGGCCGAGCGGGTACGGTTTGATTGCCGTGCAGTTTGCAATACAAAACAACGGCACCAAAGCGGTGCCGTACGGCTGGACCTTCAGCGCTAATGTGCCGGTCGGGTATCCATACACCTACTACTCAAGGCCGCAACGCACGCTCTACCCGGGCGACAAAATCGTCTACACCCTCACGTTCAGCATCAGTCAGTACCCTTCGTACCAATACGGCGTGAACACTATTACCATTGTTGCTGACCCAGAAAATCGTGTCATCGAATCAAACAAGACGAATAACACAGTGACCGCTCCGTTGCCGCCGACGCTCTACTAAATATCGAGATTCGCGTGCTTCGCGTTGCTTTGAATAAATGATTTGCGCGACGGAACATCCTCACCCATGAGAATATCGAAGATGCGGTCCGCATCGACTGCATCTTCTATGGTCACCTGTTTGAGTACGCGCTGTGCAGGATCCATGGTCGTTTCCCAGAGCTCTTCCGGATTCATTTCTCCCAATCCTTTATATCGTTGAATATGCACGCGCTGTTTCTTTGCAACAGGTGCTTCTTCTTCTGATTCCTCGGCTGCGTCCTCAGGCTCTTCGAGAGCCGTATCCTTCCCTACCAGCTGGATTTTTTCTTCGTCTGAGTACGCGTATGTTATTTCCTTGCCGCGCTTGATCTTGTAGAGCGGCGGTTGTGCAATGTAGACATACCCGCCTTCAATGAGCGGTTTGAAATGACGGAAGAACAAGGTAAGCAAGAGCGTTCGAATATGCGCACCGTCCACGTCGGCATCAGTCGCGATGATGATCTTGTGGTAACGGAGCTTGCTTATATCAAATACATCCCCGATCGCCGTACCGAGCGCGAGAATAAGATGTTTCACTTCCTGTGATGCGAGCATCTTATCGAGACGTGCACGCTCCACATTGAGAATCTTTCCTCGAAGCGGCAGGATCGCCTGCGTGCGGCGATCACGTCCCTGCTTGGAAGATCCGCCTGCTGAGTCTCCTTCTACAATGAAGAGTTCTGATTCCGTTGCATCCTTGGTTTGACAGTCCGCTAGTTTCCCGGGAAGTCCGAATCCTTCAAGCGCTCCTTTGCGCAATACAGAATCTTTCGCCGCCTTTGCCGCCTTGCGTGCCTTAAGAGCGAGCACCACCTTGGTGATAATGGCCCGAGCATCATCCGGATTTTCTTCAAGGAACATAGCGAATGCTCCACTCATGACCGCTTCCACCGCACCGCGCGCTTCAACGGATCCGAGTTTCGCCTTGGTTTGTCCTTCGAACTGGATTTCACGCAGCTTTACGGAAACAACGGCAGTGAGTCCTTCCAGTACATCTTCTCCCGTGAAATTCTCATCGCTTTCCTTAAGCAGATTGGCGGAACGGGCGTAGGAATTGAGCGTACGCGTGAGCGCCGTGCGGAATCCAGTGATATGAGTTCCCCCTTCCGCGTTGTAGGTATTGTTGGCAAACGGAAAGACACGTGCGGCAATGTCGTCGACATATTGGAGCGCAACTTCCACCGATACGTCATCCTGTTCCTTTTCAATATAGAAAATATTCTTGTGTATCGGTTTTTGATAGTGGTTGTAGAACGCAATGAGCGAGCGCAAACCTCCTTCAAAGTAAAACGTCTGGGACGGATAGTCTGCCAAGAGAGAGCGCAAGTAAAACGCCTTGCCCGGATCCGGCAACTCTACAGAACCGTTGCGCGCATCGATGATGGTGATGCGCAATCCTTTCACCAGATACGCCTGTTCGCGCAAGTGAGAGACGATCTTGTCAAAATCAAACTGCACCGTGGAGAAAATATCCTTGTCGGGAGAGAACGAGATGATAGTGCCGTGGAGCGAAGAGCTGCCGACCTTCTTCACCGCAGATTTTTTCTTGCCGATTGTGTACTCCTGGGTATAGATGCTTCCTTCCCGATGCACTTCAGCGCGCAGGAAAGTAGAGAGCGCGTTCACCACGGATACGCCCACCCCGTGCAATCCTCCGGATACTTTGTATCCTTCTCCGCCGAATTTGCCGCCGGCGTGAAGCACGGTCATGACCGTCTCCAGTGCGGATACTTTGGTCTGCTTGTGCACATCAACCGGAATGCCGCGGCCGTTGTCGGCGACGCGTACGATATTACCCGGCAAGAGTGCTACCTCGATATCATTGGCGAATCCGCCCATCGCCTCGTCGCGAGAGTTGTCGAATACTTCCCAGATAAGATGATGGAGTCCGTCCGGTCCGGTGGTACCGATGTACATGCCGGGACGGCGCCGTACCGCTTCAAGTCCTTCAAGGACGGTAATATCCGCTGCGCTATAGGAGCCTTTTTTTGTTTTTTCGTCCGCCATACATGAAAAAAGCTCCGGGAGCTTTACCCTTCTATTTTACCAGAAACGCCAGCATCATGAAAGGGCGCAATGCACAAAAAATGCTTTGCATACAAGCATTTTTAAGGAGATTCCCCTAACGAATCTCAAAACCCTGATTGTGCAGAAGAGTCGCCAGCGATTCCATGATTTCATTTGCCTCCGTATCAAGAAGCGTTCGATCAAACGATTGAAAGATAAGTCGGAACGCATACGACGTTCTCCCTTCTTTAGTAAATGCATCGAACAACCGTACCGAGACGCATAACGTTCCGGCATGTTCGCGCAGGAGTGCTTCGATAGTATCTGCCGCAGTACTCTCCGGCACCCACAACGCAATATCTCGCACAATGAACGGATACTTCGAAAACGGCGCATAGCGAACAGAAAGTTTAGATGCAGGAGGATATGCAGCCGGTGCAGTAAGGTTCGCATATACAGGTGTAAGATCCACTTCCACCACTGTTCCTTTTGTCGTGTGTGAAAGTGATACGCCAAGGTATGCCGCGAGTGCAGAGAGGATCTCTTCGGCAGTGGATGCTTTTTTCATTGGTTCCACGGCGATTCCCATATGGATCTGTTCCGTTTCTCCTTGCCATACGGTCCCTATCTCAAACAGTCGCACCTGCGGGAGAGCGAGCAGTTCTTTGTTGCGGACATTCTTTTCAAGCGCTTCCATAAGTCCCTGAGCAAGCGAGCGCCGCAGGTAGGGCTTTTTCCCATCCACTTTGTTAAGCACCACCACATCTCCTTCATTGGAAAAAACCGAGTTGTACACTTCCGAACATCCATGCTCCAGGAGAAACGAACGAATCATTTCGTTCCAATAAAAACGAGGGTGGATTTCTGGCGCATGCGGAAATGATGGAAGCGGATCCGAAGGTACGTGGTCATAGCCGATGATACGCACTACTTCCTCAATGAGATCCGCGGGAAGAGTGAGATCGAGCCGCTCCTTGGGTACCAGTACCGTAAACACATCTCCTGCTTCAGTAAATGAAAATCCAAGCTTCGTAAAGGCGGTACGTATGTCTTGCGGACCGAATGTCGGCACGTATTGCTGGAGCTCTGGTACGGACAATGATACCCGCGCGGGCGGCTGCGGTTCCGGATAGGCATCTACAACTCCTTCAAGCACCCCTCCGGCCAAACGCAGCAGATGTTCGATCGCATACTGCATGGCAACACCACACAGCTCCGGAGAAAGTTCCTGTTCAAACCGCTGTGAAGCATCGGTGCGTAATTTAAGCGCCTGCGCTGTCTTGCGCACCAGCACCGGATTGAATTGTGCAGATTCAAGAATGATGTCGGTCGTATGATCATCGATTGCCGCCGCACTCCCGCCTTTCACTCCCGCAATTCCTATCGCGGTATCGGTATGCGCATCGATGATAACCGGCATCTGTGCGGTAAGCGCATAGGTTTTACCGTCCAATGCACTGATCTCCTCTCCTGCATATGCACGGCGCACACCAAGCGCATATTTTTCCTCTTGAAGACGGAGCTTGTGCGCATCGAATGCGTGCATAGGCTGCCCGGTAGTGAACATGACGAAATTGGTGATATCTACCACGTTATTGATGGAGCGCTGTCCGATCGCTTCCAAACGCTCCTTGAGCCATTGCGGTGAAGGACCGACCGTGATGCCGCGCACGTAGCCGGCCATGTACCGCTTGCCGAGCACAGGATCAAGCGCAACGGAAATCGCATCGGTATGCGGGAACGCGTGTTCTGTGAACGGATCATGAGCGATCGGCACATCGCAGATAGCGGAGAGTTCCTTGGCGATACCGCGGTGCGAGAGACAATCATGTCCGCGATTAGGCGTCACTTTCACATCGAGCACCCGATCATCCCCATGCGTTGCAACCGACTCTATCTCAAACGCGTGGAAGGTAAGCCCATCCGCAAGCGCTTCTGCATCGGGCAGCGGTGCATCAAAAAATGCTTGTAACCAACGGGTGCTGACTTTCATATTAAAACTGATTGATGAACCGCAGATCAGCAGAATGCATGAGCCGGACATCATCAATGCCCCACATGAGCATAGCGATGCGGTCGAGTCCCGGACCGAATGCATAGCCGCGATAGCGCTTCGCATCCAGTCCGCAGTTCTCCAGCACGCGCGGATGGACCATGCCTGCTCCGCCGACTTCTATCCATCGATCGCGCAGCTTTTCCGGTGCACTGCTTCCGGTGAGGCGCATATCGACTTCAAGCGACGGTTCCGTGAACGGAAAGAAGCTCGGACGGAACCGTATGTCCACATTGCTGTCGAAGAGATGCCCAAAAAATGTAGTGAACGTTCCCTTCAAGTGTGCGAGCGTGATATCTTCACCGACTGCAAGTCCTTCAATCTGAAAAAATTCCGCTTCATGCGTCATATCAGTCGCTTCATTGCGGAAGCATTTTCCCGGCGCAATCACTCGATACGGCGGCAGTATTCCTTGTTTTATCTGCTCAGTCATGTAGTGAATCTGGAGACCGGAGGTGTGAGTGCGCAACACTTCTCCTTCATGATCTTTGATGAAAAACGTATCCTGCATGTCGCGGGAAGGATGGTCTTTGGGAACATTGAGCGCATCGAAGTTATACCACTCGTTTTCAATGAGCGGTCCATCCACAAACGTGAATCCCATGGCAAAAAAAATCTCATTCGCGTGCCGAATCAGAGAAGAGATTGGATGCAGATGTCCAGGGATGTCCTGCATACCACCCAGTATACGGCATAGCACTCTACTTTGCCCTAAAATATGGCTCTTTTTCACTTCTGTGGTATAGTTTTTTTCATGGATACAGGGTCTCTGGGGATTTATATATTCCTGTTCATCGCCCTCTACTTCGAGGTGTTTTTGCTTATGACCTTCCTGGAAAAGCGTCCAGAAAAGCCGACCAAGGTACTCCCTACCCGCTACCCGAGTGTATGCATTCTCGTCCCCTGCTACAACGAAGAACAGACAATTATCGCCACGCTTGCATCGCTGCTTGCACTCGATTATCCCAAAGAGCAGCTCTCGATCATGGTCGTCGATGACGGATCAACCGATAACACCGCGGCAATCCTCACGCCGTTCATCGCACAGCACCCGCAGATCACCTATCACTACAAGCAAAACGGCGGAAAATATACAGCTCTCAATTTCGGTATCACCCACACAACCGCCGAACTCGTGGGCTGCCTTGATGCGGATTCATTTGTTGCTCCAGACGCGCTCATGGAAATGGTAAAGCAGTTTGAGCGCGATAAGGATGTGTATGCGCTTACGCCGGCAATGAAAGTGTTCCATCCGAAAAACATCGTGGAGATGATGCAAGCGGTCGAGTACACTTTCGGTATTTTCTATAAAAAGATGTTCGATACTCTTTCCGCTATCACGGTAGTACCTGGACCGTTTTCCATCTATCGGCGAGACGTGTTCGATAAGATCGGCCTATTCCGTCGGGCGCATAATACGGAAGACATGGAAATCGCCTTCCGCATGCATGCGCATCATCTCAAAATCGGCATGGCACACAACGCGCATGTCTACACAACAGTGCCGAAAACGATGCCCAGTCTCATCAAACAGCGTACCCGCTGGTCCCAAGGATACCTCCAGAATTCGCTTACGGAATATCGCTACATGTACTTCAACCCCCGGTATGGCAACTTTGGGCTCTTGATACTGCCGTTTGGTATCACCTCCCTAGTGTCAGGGCTCTATACCGCCGGCTATGCCATCTATCGATTCTTCTTTATCGGATGGACGAAACTTTCTGAACCGCTCGTTACCGGCATACCGCCCCATGTACCTGTCGTACATTTTGAATGGTTTTACGTGAATACTAGTATGCTTAATTTCCTCGTAGTGGTTGCCTTATGTACGACACTGACTACCATTCTGCTCGGACAGCGGATCGCACAGCAGAAGCTTCCGCTTCCTTGGATCATGTATTACCTTCTGTTCTTCGGATTCATTGCGCCGTTTTGGTTGGTACGTGCCGCATGGGGCACCATCCGTGGTGCGGAGAGTAAGTGGAAATAATACCAATATATGCGCCTCACCCGCTATCTGATTGCACTGGGCATTACTGTCGCTATCTTTGCGACTGCCTTTTATATCGCCTCGCGCATCGATGCACAACGTATCGCCGATATTCAAGCGGCTGAGGATCAGCTCTCGGTTGATCTGCTTTCCGAACAGACGCAGTTTGAACTGCTCGGTAATCTTGATTGTACGAGCATAGGACAGCAGCCCATTCTGTCGGATGAGGTGAATTCCCTTGCCGAGCGCGTATCCACCGCCGAACAGAATCTCGGCTCTGATAATCCGCAGGTGATTGCACTCAAAAAACAGTATTCCCTCCTTGAGATCAGGGATTATGTTCTCCTGCAGCAGGAAACCCAGAAGTGTCCGAACCTCCATCCGGTCTATATTCTGTACTTCTATTCAAATAACGGCGATTGTCCGGACTGTTCTCAGGCGGGAGACGTGCTGACCTATCTGCGACAAACGTATCCGTCGCTGCGCGTGTATGCATTTGACTACCACCTGGATCTCTCGGCGCTGCAAACCCTCATCAAACTACGCAAAGTAACGGGACCTCTTCCTGCGTACGTGATAGACAGCAAGCAACCGGTATACGGATTCAAAACGCTTCCGGAAATGGAAAAGTTGCTTCCGCTCAAACTGCTTGCTACGTCAACGGCTTCCACTACACGGCAGTAATATCTTGGAGCCGAGACCGGGGCTTGAACCCGGGACCTACGGTTTACAAAACCGTTGCTCTACCAACTGAGCTATCTCGGCGTATGCGGTTCCTTGAGATGCGTGCGGTGCATACCTGAGGCGAGCTTGCGCTTGTATTCCGCCACCTCCCGCAAAAAATCGGATACCGGCGCATTGCTTTCTTGCGGCACCGCTCCGCGCTGCAGCGTGTGCAGCGCCTGCTCAAGAGTGCGCTCGGTCCATAGAAGCGCTTGCGCGAGCGTGTGGCGCAGCCATTCACGCAGTGCCGGTCCTTCTTTTGCAATATAGTGCAAACACAGCTGCGGCAGTCCTTTTATCCATACCGCTGCTTTATGTGAGCTATGTGCAACGCGCGGGCGCAGCGAAGAAGCAAAAAGCTTTCTGCCTGTTTTAAGCTCCCATCGTTTAATGACGATGAGTGCGAGCATTCCTAGGATTGAACCGTAGAGTATGGAGGCTAACGCGAGCACCATAAAAATATTGTACTGCACTTTTTACTGAACAGAAAAGACCGAAAATGATTCCAACATAATGCGCTCCCCGAACTTCTGCGTGCCATCTGCGATAAGATCTGCAATGGTTTTTCCTTCGTCTTTGATAAAGGACTGTGCCAGAAGCGCTTCTGTATTCTCGGGGCGCATGGCAGCAGCATGCATAGCGATGTCACGGGCCAAAAGAGTGAATCCCTCATTCTTTGATACGAAGTCAGTCTCGCACAGGAGGAGCACTAGAGCACCTACTTGCCCGGTGGCGTGTACATACGCACCGACGGTGCCGGCTTGCAACGCTCGATCGGCTTTTTTGCTGAGCACGACTGCTGCACGCTCGCTCAGCACTGCACGGGCCTTGTCCATATCGCCTCCTGCCGCTTCAAGCGCTTTTTTGCACTCCATCACCGATACGCCGGTGCTGTCGCGCAATAGCTTAATCATCTCTGTGGTAATTTCCATAGATTGCAAGAAAGTATAAATAAGAATTACTGCTGCTCCGGACGAACTCCTTGGTGTTTCGTGTAGGTATTCGCCACTTCCCCAACCAAATAGCTCAAACTCTGCACGGAAGCATCGTTTGCAGGAATAGGATAGGTCACCGTTGCAGCATTGCAGTCATTATTGAGCACTGCAATAACCGGAATGTGCATCTTCACCGCTTCTTCCACCGCAATGTGCTCTTGCTTCGGATCGACGACAAAGAGCGCGTCAGGCAGTTTCTGCAGACTGCGAAGTCCGCCGAACATGCGCTCAAGATCCGCAATTTCTCGATCGATAAGCACTCGCTCGCGCTTGGTGAAGCGTGCTGCCAATTCTCCCTTTTCACGCATATCCGTGAGTTCCGCGAGACGTGCGAGACGCTTTTTGATTTCCGGAAAATTGGTGAGGGTACCGCCGATCCAGCGGGAGGCTACGTACGGTGCGCCGATTTTATCCGCTTCCTGACGGACTACATCGCGCGCTTCCGCCTTGCTGCTTACAAAGAGAATTGTTTTGCGCTCGCCGGCAAGACTTTGCACGAATGAGAGCGCTTCTGTGAGACAACGGGCGGTCTGCTCAAGATCAAAGAGCTCGACCGTTCCTTTCGTACCAAAAATGTAGGGTGTCGTAGACGGATGACGTCGAGAAGGCGCATACCCAAAGTGCGCTCCCACGGAAAAAAGCTTTTCTATTAGAGGATTATTGCTCATAGGAACCGGTCCAATGTAGCACGAGAAATGGCGTTATGCAACCGATTCTTGGGCATGCTGCAGCGCTTCAATGAGCGGATTGAGGTTGCCGGCAAATATCGCCGGGAGGTTGTGCCACGATTCTTTAATACGATGATCTGTCACGCGATCCTGCAATACGTTATAGGTACGGATCTTCTCGGATCGGTCCGCGGTACCGATCTGCTCTTTGCGTTCTGCAGCATGCTTCTGCGCTTCCTGTTCTTCCTGGAGCGCCTCTATTTTGGCAAGCAACACCTCCATTGCCCGTTCGCGGTTTGCCAATTGCGAACGTTCGCTTTGAGAGCGCGCGTCTAGTCCTGTGGGGATATGAATAAGACGCACGGCGGTCTCCACTTTATTGACGTTCTGTCCGCCAGCGCCTCCTGAGCGGGAAAATTCCATTTCAATATCATTCGGATTGATCTCAACCTTATGCTTTTTGCGAATCGGCAGCATCGCGACTGAGGCAGTTGAGGTATGTATGCGTCCTGATTTTTCAGTTGCCGGCACGCGCTGGATACGATGCACGCCTGTCTCGAAGCGAAGCGCTTCATATGCTCCCTTTCCTTTTATTTCAAACACTGCTTCTTTGTAGCCGTTCAGGTCTGTTTTTGATTCTGAAAGAGTGCGCATACTCCATCCGCGCGAAAGCGCATAAGCCCGGTACATCTCCGCAAGCTCGTAGGCAAACAGTGCAGCTTCCTCGCCGCCCACTCCCGCGCGCACTTCCAGCACCACTTCATTGGGAAAGATTTCTTGACTTGCCTCCTGTGCAAGGATTTTCTCCATTTCAGCTTCAAGCGCTTCTCTCTGTTCGCGCAGTCGGTTCAGATCCTCCGCAGCCAAGGCACCGAGTTCTCCTTGCGCAAGCTCGGCAACTTCCCCCTCTTCTGCATGCACGCGCTCCCACTCCGCAGCCAAGTATGCGGTCTTCGGATTTTCCTTATAGCGGCTGAGATCCGCTTCTTGCATCTACTTTGTCTTCTTTGCAGCAGCGCGACGTGCCTTGAATCGCTCTACTCGACCAGCAGTATCCAAAATCTTTTCGTTTCCGGTATAGAACGGATGGCAAGCGCTGCAGATTTCAACGGAAATCTCCGGCATGGTAGAACCCGTGGTGAACGTATGCCCGCACACACAGTTAACTTTCGCCTTTGGATGATAGGTAGGATGTATATCGCTTTTCATCGCTGCAATATATCACAAAACCCTTATACTGCAACCCTTATGATCCGTTGATGACATTGATCTCCTGTTGAAACTGCGCCGCAAGTGCAGCCACGGAATTGCCGTAAAAGGCCAGGCTCGGATTGTTCACGCCGCCGCATCCCGCCAGATAGCACATAGCCGCGCGAAATTCAGCATTGGGAGTCTGAGCGGCCGCCCCGTCATCAGTGAGATAGAGCGCTGCTGCCATGAACGCGTCCTTAGGATTCCAAGGGTTAGGAGGAGTGTCGCCAGTGAGCGGTCCGATGCGATCCTTCGATGCGTCATAGTGCCAATCAGGCGGTTCATAGCCGGCATAGAGCGCCCAGGTGGAAGGAATAAACTGTGCGGGTCCCATGGCTCCTCCCCAGCCGTACCACTGCCGTTTTGATACTGGCATGGAATTCGGATCAAGGCCGAGATTAGCGGTAATCGCCAAGAATATAGGAATGTTTTTAGGGCTCATGTCCACTGTATAGGTGCCTGTTCCCACGTTTTCCCCCAGATTACTTTCTTCGGCAATGATACCCAGTAAGAATGCTGGACGAATACCTGTTTTTTGTGCAGCAAGTTCAGCATACTGGAGTGCTTGTCCGAACGGAATCGCTTTCGTTCCGGTCAGTTGAAAAAGTTCTGCACGAATTTGTGCGGCACTTTTCTGGTTTTGAGCAATCAGTGTTTCATATGCCCGTTCCTGACCTTTTGTTTCCGTAAGAATTTGATTTTTTTCCTGCTGCTGTTGTTGTATTTGCTGCTGCTGAAGCTGCTGAGCGCGCAGGAGCGCGGTTTCTTCATCTTTCTGCTGTTGTAACAGAGTCTCCTGCTGCTGCGTTACCTGCTTTGTATTTTGAATATCATTGAACGATTGCTGTATGGCAGAGTTAATCGCATCAAACTGACTGAGATCGGCAAAGAAGCTCGAGAGATCTTGCGAGGAAAGTACTGCCACCATGAGCGGTGCGGTATCGAGCTGATCTTTTTCCCGCATAATAGCGCCCAGCGACGTGAGTTCGCTCTGCAATTGCGCATTGAGTGTGCCGATCGTCTGATTCTTGTCGCCGATATCAGAGGTCAATTGATCAATAACGATGTTACGCGCCTTGATAGAAAGTTGTGCTTGAGTAATCTGCGCATTGAGAATTGCAATGTCTCGTTCAAGCGACTGCTGCTGATTCTGTTTGTCATTCAGAATCTGCTGCTGTTGTTGTATTTGTGCTTCCAGCTGATTAAGTTCCTGCTGCAGTTGCGCTTTGTAGGAATCAACGGTTCCACCCGCTTGCTGGGCATGTACGCTAAGTGCCACTGCCGCAAGCATAAAAACGGCACACCAGAGCGTGTGCTGTATCGCCCTATGCATAGGGCCAGTATATCACGAAACTACTCCGTTTCTGCCGGCTCTTCCTTCTTTCCGCGCTCTTGGACCTCGATTTGTGAAATATCCATTGGTGCGGCTTCAGCTGTTTCTTCTTCCACTGCCGATACCATGGCGACCACCTCGTCTCCTTCCACTGACGGGGCGGCGCTTTTGGGAAGCGGGAGATCTTTAACCATAATCTGATCGCCGATTTCTTTGAGTGCGCTGATATCAACTACCAATGTATGTGGCAGTTCGGCTGGAAGTACTTCTATCTCAAGCTCGTGCATCACTTTCACCAGCACGCCACCCAAGTCTTTAACGGCCGGAGAAACTCCCTCGAAAGAAAGTGGTACAGATACGGTAACCGGCTTTCCTTTTTCAATGACATAAAAATCCGCGTGAATCGGCTGGTTGGAAACCGGGTCCATGTCGACGGCATGAATGAGTGCTTCTTTGGAAGCTCCCACGCCCTCCAGGGTGATCACGCTTGATTCTCCTGCTGCAGCAAATACTTTCAAGAATTCCTTATAGTCGATGGAAATAGGAGTAGCTTCCTCTTTTCTGCCATACAAGACAGCGGGCAATACACCCTGCTCACGCAAGGCTTGTGCTTTTTGTCCCTGTTCTCGAGGTCGTATGGCTAATTGCATGAGGGAGAGTGTATCGAATTTATGCAAAAAGAGCAATGGATGCGTTACATCCGGGCAAAAAGACGCATTTTCTGCATGAGATACTGCTGTAGTTTTTCAACGACCGGTTCCAGGAATTTGTAAGGTGCTACGACATCTGGATGCTGTGCTATGGCGTCTTTGAGACCGTCTCGATAGATGAGACGGATATCCGTGTTGATATGAATAATAGAGATGCCGGCTGCAACTGCTTGTGCAAACTCCTCGTCGCTTGAGCCGGAACCACCGTGCAACACTAATGGTACATCCACCATGCTTGCCAATTGACTGATGCGTGCAATGGAGAGTTTTGGCTGTCCGTTCGTCACAATACCGTGAATGTTTCCCACTGCCGGAGCAACCAGATCAATACCTGTTTCAAGTACAAACCGGTTCAGATCCTCCGGTCTAGTCATCATTGCTTCTGTGATTGCCGCCCCTGCCGGTACAGAAGCCATGACCGTCGAAGAAGTGCCTATGTATCCCAACTCTCCCTCTACCAGCACTTCACCGGTATGGGCTTTTGCAAGTGCGACACACTGCCGCACGAGTGCGACGTTGTCATCAAAGGATAATTTTGCGCCGTCCACAACCACTGATTCCACGCCGTCTTGTATGGCTGCAGCCACTTTTTCGGTGCTGTAGGTATGATCTGCATTGAGATAGAGCTGAATACCCTCCGCGCGATAGGCATCAATAAGCAGGCGCGCATGCGCTATCGGGAAAAAGGCTCGTTCCCCTTCGGAAAGTCCGACCAGAACGGGTAATTTTGTTTCTTTTGCGGCTCGGGCGATTGCTTCAAGCTGATTTGCATCGGAAACATTGAAGTGACCTAGCGCACGCGATTGTTTTTTATAATCTTCAATACATTCTCGAAGTGTTTGCATGTTATGTACCTAGTATATACTACAAACATGGGTACTGAATCACTCGATGTACTTGCTATTGGCGATATCGTAGTGGATGACTTTATACGCCTCAAGGAAGCGTCGGTGCATTGCAAGCTCGACAATGACGAATGCGAAATTTGCATGCGCTGGGGAGATAAAATTCCGTTTGAGTTTTCTGTGCGCGTGCCGGGTGTAGGCAATGCCGCCAATGCTGCGGTATGCGCGGCGCGTCTAGGACTCAAAAGCGCGCTGCACACCTATGTCGGCGCTGATATATTCGGAGACGAGTGTATTGAAAGCCTGACAAAAGACCGGGTATCGACTGCATTTGTAGAGAAAGTGCCTGAAAAACATACCAATTACCATTACGTACTGTGGTATGAGAGCGAGAGAACCATTCTCATCAAACACGAACAGTTTACCTACCAATTCCCTACGCTCACTGTCCTGCCGTCATGGATATACCTTTCCTCTTTGGCCGCTCATACGCTTCCTTATCATGATGCGATTGCGGCATTCCTTGCAGCGCATCCGGAGATCAAGCTCGCTTTTCAGCCGGGAACGTTCCAGATTGGAACGCCGGTTGAGCAACTCCATGCACTCTATCAGCGCAGTGCAATATTTTTCTGTAATAAAGAGGAGGCGATGACGATTACCGGCACAACTACGCCAAACGTAAGGGTACTACTCGCCCAGCTGCAAGCTCTTGGACCGAAGATTGTCATTATTACAGATGGACGAGAAGGTGCGTACTGTCTCACTGAAAATGGTACAGAATATTTTGTGCCGCTGTACCCTGATCCACGAGCGCCGTATGAGCGTACTGGTGCCGGTGACGCATTTTCTGCCGCCGTGGTGAGCGCATTGGCGCTCGGCAAACCGCTCGAAGAAGCACTACTCTGGGGTCCTATCAGCAGCATGTCGGTGGTGCAAGCAATCGGTGCGCAAAAAGGATTGCTTACTCGGATGCAGATGGATCAGTATCTCCATCATGCACCGGCCGAATATGCCATCAAGAAACTGTAGTATGAAAAAGAACGGTTTTACTCTGATTGAACTCTTGGTCGTGATCGCCATTATCGGCATTCTCGCCTCAATTATTATGGTCTCCCTCAGTTCAGCGCGTGCAAAAGCACGCGACGCCACTCGTGAACAGGATATCGAAGAAATACAGAATGCATTGGAAATCTATTATACCGACCATGGTCAATACCCTCTCTCTGGAGGCGCAAATTCTCCAAATGGTGGGTGGAGCAACAGTAACGATTCGAGTTGGGCAGCACTTCAAACAGCTCTCGCTCCGTATATTTCCCCACTGCCAACCGATCCAACACAAACCAGCGGCTGGCCGGGCAATGCCGGAAACTATTCATTCGCCTATTACTCGCAAGCGTACGGTTGTCCGCAAGGATGGTACATGCTGGTATGGAGACCTGAAGTGAGTACCACAACCAGTCCTGGAGTAACTGCCTGCGATGGGACTACCTTTAATTATGGCGGAGGCGCAGTGACTATCGGCAGCAGCGGTAAATAGCAGGATGCTATTTATGTACGCGCATGCACCTTCCGCACAGCGGCACTGATGTGCGATGCATCCATGCCATAATGCGCAATCAGTTCATCTGGGGTGCCCGATTGTCCGAATTGATCATGCACACCGATAAATTCAATCGGCACCGGATGGCGCTGACTCAGCACTTCCGCAATAGCACTTCCTAATCCGCCGGCAATTTGATGCTCTTCTACGGTTACTACTGCACCTGTTCTCTGGGCGTACTGCACGATAGCCTCCGTATCAAGCGGCTTGATGGTGTGTACATTGACCACTAGTACCGGTATGTCAGTGCATTCGTGCGCCGCTTGGAGCGCACGGTAGACCAACGGTCCGGTGGCAAAGATAACCACTTTTGGTTGTTCAGTGCTCCACAGCAGATTCGTTTTTCCTATAGCAAACGGTGTTTTTTGCGTAGTGAATACTGGTGTTTTTTCTCGCGCGAACCGCAGGTATACCGGACCGGGTACCGCTGCAGCGGCAATAGTTGCCTTGTATGCTTCTTCTGCATCGCAGGGCGAAAGCACCGTCATACGCGGCAGCACTCGCATGAGCGCCATATCTTCCAGTGCTTGGTGAGTTGCGCCATCCGGACCGACGGATACACCAGCATGCATGCCGGCAATTTTGACCGGCACATTGTTGATGGCAACCGTGGTGCGAATCTGTTCATTATTTCTACCCGGAGAAAACGTGGCATAGGAAGCAATGAAAGGAATTTTTCCGTAATTGGCCAAGCCGCTGGCAATAGTGGCCAGATTCTGTTCTGCCACTCCCGCTTCTATGAAGCGATCGGGAAATAGTTGTTTGAACTGGAGCGTTCGTGTCGATTCGGCGAGATCCGCACACACCACCACCACACGTGCGTCCTGCCGTCCGAGTACAAGGAGCGCTTTACCAAATCCGTCTCGAGTAGGCGTGTATTCCTCTTTTCCAAAGATCGTGTCCGTAAGCTGTGCTTCTGGATGGAGCATATACATTACTGATGTTCGCTGGTAATACGACCCTTGAGCGTGCGCAGTTCGTGCAAAAATACTCGCGCTTCTTCCGGTGTAGGCGGTTTTCCGTGCCAGGTGTAATCAAACTCTATTTCTTTTATTCCCTTGCCGGGAATCGTGTGCGCGATGATGACCGTCGGTTTTTCATAAATAGCTTTTGCTTCCTGTGCTGCATCGATAAATGATGCGATGTTATGACCATCCACTTCCAGCACATGCCAGTTGAACGCTTCGTATTTCGCCCGCAGGTTTTCAAGCGGCATCACTTGTTCAGTCATGCCATCGATCTGAATGTTATTGCGATCAATAATCGCCGTAAGGTTTGAGAGACGGTTATTACCAGCAAACATGACTGACTCCCAGGTATTTCCTGCATCATGTTCTCCGTCGCTCATGGCACAGTACACGCGAAACTTCTTGTTATCCATGCGCGCTCCCAGTGCATACCCGGCAGCCTGTCCTAGACCGCTTCCCAACGGTCCGGAAGTGCTTTCAAGTCCTGGCAGACGCGTCCGCTCAGGATGACCTTGCAGACGTGATCCGAATTTGCGCAGCGTACGGCATTCCGCTACTGGGAAATAACCGGCGTGCGCCATGGCGGCATAGCGCACGGGGACAATATGTCCGTTGGAGAGAAATAACCGGTCTCGTTCTTCCCAGTCCGGATGTTCTGGATCATGGGAAAGCACATGGAAGTAAAGTGCCGCGAAAATATCGGCCATACCAAGCGGTCCTGCAGTGTGACCGGAGCCGGCGGCAACCAGCATATCAATGATGGTTTCCCGGATCGCTTGCGCTTTTTCCTCTATACGTCCTATGTCCGCCCCGAGCAACATATATATAGTATGGTATCACGCATTCGCGACGCAGTGTTCCAACATGGCAATGTATTCCTTGGGATGCGCATTGGTAAAGATTGCTGAACCGACTACGAAGCGCGTCACTCCCGCAGCTTTTAGCTCGGGAATACATTCCTCCTTCACTCCGCCATCGACTTGTATAGGCATAGAGGGATACGCATGCCGTATGATACGTACCGTTTGTAGCGCATTCGCATCAAATGGTTCTCCTTGTCTGCCAACACGCGCAATGCCCATCACTTGAATGTAATCAAAAAGATGCTCGTATGGCTGGAGCATGCCAACTGATCCGATACTCGGCAGTGCGATACCGATTGCTACAGGGTATGCTCCTTCCCGATATGGTTGCAGCAGCTGCAGCGCTTCATGCGCATCAGGACTATTCTGATGAATCACGATGCGCGCCGCACCCATCTTCACCCATAGCGCTGCATCTCTGGCGCTATGGCTCACCATGAGGTCTGCTTCAAAATCAAATGTCTTCCAAAGCGGCAATCCTTCCTCTTCTGTACTGAGCGTTTGATCAGTTTCAGCTCCCTGCTTGGTGTACGGCCAGGAAAAGGAAGGTGCATAGGTGCCATCTACGACATCGAGCTGCACCATCGGTGTTGCTCCTTCTATGATCTCTAATTTCCTAGTTATTTCCTCGAGCGATCCGCACAGCAGCGCCGGAATAATGGTACGGTCATGCATGATCGAGTTTTGCATTGCGGCGCACATGACGTTCAGCATTTGAAAACGGCGTGGTTAGCCACAACCGTACTGCTTCTTCTGCGTCTTCCGGAGAAAGAAACCGTGCTCCCAACGATAAAATATTTGCATCATTGTGTTCCCGCGAGAGTCGTACGATATCGCTCGGTCCTCCGTAGTACACCGCAGCGCGGATACCCATAATACGATTTGCCGCTATTGCTTCTCCCTGTCCGGATGCGCCGATCACAATGCCGCATGCTTCCGGCTGTTCGGCTACTGTGCGGGCAAGCGGCACAATGTAGTCAGGGTAATCATCAAGAGGATCCAGAGCGGTAGGACCCATGTCTTCTACGGCATATCCTTCGTCAGTAAGGGTGTCGACAAGCGATTGTTTGAGCGCAAATCCGGCATGATCGGACGCTATATATATAGTACGCATAGTTATGACAGCTGTGCTCCGGCGGTTTTTACATGGCGCAGTAGTGCGTGCGTATATCCCGATTCATTGTCGTACCACGCAAGCACTTTCACGAGCGTTCCACCCACCACACGAGTCATGCTCAAGTCGGCGATCGATGCGTAGGGTTGCCCTACAATGTCGCTTGAAACGAGCTGTTCTTCAGTGACCGTAAAGATGCCGTTCCAGCGAGGATCGCCGGATGCCTGTTTGAGCGCTGCATTCACTTCTGCCACTGAAGTTGGTTTTTTTGCAATGAAGGTGATGTCAGTGATGGAGCCAGCAGCGACCGGCACGCGCAATGCAATGCCATCAAAATTCCCTTGCAATGCAGTATACGCTTTGGTGACTGCTACTGCCGCGCCGGTAGAAGTAGGCACGATGTTTTGAGCCGCCGCTCTTCCTTTACGCAGATCATGTCCCTTGGTCGGTCCGTCCACGAGCGCTTGGGTTGAGGTATAGCTATGCGTAGTCGTGAGCACCGCTTTTTCAATACCGATAGCAGCGTCGAGAATCGCGATGAGCGGAGAAGAGGCATTGGTGGTGCATGAACCGTTGCTGGTAATCTGGCAGGTACGTAGTGCCTCTTCATTGATGCCCATGAGCACCGTTGCGCCCAGTGGAGAATCGCTATGGGATGGCGCACTAATGACAACTCGTTTCGCTCCTGCGGTGATATGTGCCTGCGCTTTCTCATAGTCAGTAAAGAAACCGGTTGATTCAACCACAACATCTACTCCAAGGCGCTGCCAGGGCAATTGTGCCGGATCCTTTTCGGACAAAAACGCAATGTCCTTCCCTCCTACCTTGAGCCCTCCATCGCCCATTTCGACGGAAAAAGGCGCTTGGCCATACACGGAATCGTACTTGAGCAAATATGCAAAGTTTTCCAAGGAACCCAAATCATTAATAGCGACAAGGTCGATATCCGGATCCATACTGGCCAACCGAAGAAAACTCCGCCCGATGCGCCCAAATCCGTTAATAGCCACTCGTATCATACGTTCATTCTATATATATGTATTAGTAATCGGTACTTCTTATTATATCTCAGCTCTATGGTGTCGTGCTGGTAGCCGTTGAGGTAGCGGTCGTGGTCGATGTGGTGCTCGATGCAGTCGTAGTGGAGGTGGTGGTCGGCGTGCTGGTTGCGGTGGTAGTGCTGGTGCTGCCGCTTACCACATCTACGATACGGGTCGCTGATGCGGTGTTGCCTGCCGGATCAGTGGCGCTGTAGAGAATGGTGTGTGAGCCTGCGGTTGAAGTATCGATAACTACGCTGCTTTGTGTCGTGGTGGCTCCGCCGTCTACCGATACCACATAGCCGATATTAGGATAGCTACCGTCACTTATGGTTGCGCCAAGATCTATATAGGTGCTCCCTACCGTCACGGTCGCTGGATTATTTCCGTTTACCGTGAGGGTAAGCGGTGTCGTGGTACTCGTGCTAGTGGCGGTTGTTCCGTTTGGTGTGGATGAGGCCATAGCAAGCAGCGCTGCAAGCTGCGATTGCGTGATGCAGGTGGATCCCAAACAGAGTTTTTGTGCATATATCGTGTCGGCAGTGATCGTTTGTGCAAGAAGCGTATTGAAGACGCCGACCGTCGCATGTACCGCAAGTCCCATCTCCCGTACGCCAGTTTGTGCAAGTCCTTGCACGCCCCCGAGCGCTTGCGAGAGCGCTTGCTGAAACGCGGTGCTTGCGGAGGAGAACGTATCAAGAATGTTTTGTACGGTAGATGTCGCGGATGATGAGGCGACCAATGCCGCAATTGCTGTCCCTTGGATACCCGGCTGCGGATTCACGAATACCGTAATAGTAGTAGTACCGGTCGAAGTTGCTGCCGATTCAAGGGCAATACCTACAGATGGATCAAACGGTCCTGCCTTCATACCGATACCCGGTTCAGAAGAAAGCGTGATGCGATCGCCGATTGCAATGCTGCCGCCTTGGAGCACCACCTCGACCGGCACCCGCCCCACCAAACCGACCGGCACTTTATGTATCGCAGTGGAGCTTGCGTCAGAACCGCCCAACACCAGGCCCGGAGCGGTAGATACCACCCCGAGGATATTGGTGCTGGTCGTTGCGGTCGTCACCATCATCGCATTGTTTGGATCAAGTGCGACGATAGTGCCCGGCGTCAGAGTAGTATCAGCGGTTTGATAGTTTTCTGCGACATCGTAGTTGCCGGTATTTGCGGTTTTGTAGTAGATGTTTCCTGGCGTGTTGCCGCACGCAACTGTCGCACCGGCGCCTTGTGAGAAACAGCCGGAACCGACAACAGTGAAGGTGCTTGCAAATGGGGTGCTTGATGCAGTGGTCGTACCGATTGCCACATTTCCTTGCGCGTCAACCGTGAGCGCTGGCGTAGTAGTTCCTTGGTAGAAAGACTGAATAGTTGGCTGTGAAGTGGAAGCATTGCTTGCATCATAGACACCATTTACTTGCTTGATCGCATTGATGAGGAGGAAATTCAGTTCATTGTAGTTGATACCGTACAATTGTGTTGTAGTCGCATCAGTTGGATTCAGTTTTGCATACGTGGTGTATACGAGATTTGGCGCAACCGGCAAGGTGTTCTGTGCAATGAGACCGTAGCGCATAACCCCATCATTCGGCGTTCCTGCAAGTCCGTTATAGTAGTACGTCACCGGATTGAGCTGAGAAACCTCCGAAAGTCCGTCAGCGAAGGACTGGATATTTGTTTTTACTCGTTCATCAGAGAGACAGCCGGAACCGTTGGCATAGAGACAGCCGCTGAAATAGCCGGTACCCCCTACCTGGAGATTGTAAGCAGGATTGGTGTTATTAATGCCAACATCACCATTTGGATTTACTATCATTCTATATCCACCGGCAGTTTGATCATATAAACCAAAAGCTCCGACAGTGCCTACACTGCCATTTGATCCTCCGGTTGCAATAAATTGCCAGCTTCTTCCGTTTGTAGAGGTATTAGCCAATGTGAGATTACTATTCCAGGTATCATTTGAACTAAAATCTCCCAAGGTGGTTCCACCAGTTCCTCCATTTTTCAATACAGAAAACTCATTTGAACCCGGTGCAACATTAATGCCAACTGGTCCTCCATCAAACACAAGACCGCCGGTACTTAATCCATGAATATCTGCATACTCAGCGTTATCTGCATTATTCACGAACTGCAGATAGGCAGCGTTGGGATTACCGGGAGCATCTGCAATAATAACCCCACCGGTGGAGCCAGAGTTTGGAGATACAAATTCACCAAATCCAGTCGCAATAAGATTACCCGAGGAGTTGATACTTGCCACTGTTGTATTGTTATTTCGGAAATAAAATGTTCTTCCGGAAGGGACGTTGAAATAGAGATTTGGATCTGCCGCACTGCTCAAAATATTGTAATCTCCCGATGTTGAAAATGAGTTATTAAGATACAGAGCCGTATATGAACCACCGCCTGACCAGGGTCCAACCTGGAATGGCGTGTTTGCTGATGGAGAAAGTGTCAGCGTGCCATTATTAGAGATTTGGAAATAGGAGCCGCTATTATTGGATATATTTATCCAATTACCACCGCTACCATTGCCATAGTTCGTATATCCATGAAAGAGCGAGTAATTAGTACTAGGTGAAGCGAGCAGAAATATACCATCTGCATTAGCACCACTCATACCATTGTCTATGGTGAGTTTGCCACCATACTGAGCGGTTGTCGTACCAATACCTACATTGTTTCCTAACGGATTTAATGCTAGTGGCTTACTCTGAAAACTTTGGATTCTTCCTCCGTATGATTCAAAGCTGAGACCAAGACCAACATCAGTAGTTGGAGAATCTGCAGCACCTTGTACATCTATACCGCCTGGTGACGTGCCGCCGACAACAAGCGCTTCTGTTGGAGAATTTTGATTTTCTATACTTACATGACCTAAATAATCCATTCTGAGTCCAGCAACACTGTTGCTCCAAGGAGCAATCACTAACCCTCCGCCCGAAGCAGCAGTATTTTGATTTGAAAAAATAAGAGCATTATCTCCTGCCTGAACGAGTGGGTTATATGATCCAGATAAAGCGCCGGATTCTAAACCAACAAACGCTCCGGTAGAACTGTATCGAAATTGACCTTGAAATATGCCGCTTGCACCAGGTATACCTTGAGATACAAAGGTATAGTTTGGATTGTTTGTTCCAATACCGATATATCCGGAAGAAACGGTAGCTCCGGTTCCTGTGAGTCCCGTGCCGTAGATTTCATTACCGATGTCCAGTTGGCCATTTGCAGTTTGCGATGGAAGTGCTACATCGTAGCCGATCGAGATGTTTTGACTGCCAGTGGTGAGCTGGTTGTAGGAAGCAGCGTCTGGAGAGGCGCCGAGAAGCACGTTGTCTGCTCCCGTAGTTACACCAAATCCTGATTGATCACCGAGTAATGTGTTGTAGTTAGAGCCAGTTTGAGCATGATTTCCGGCTTGAAATCCAACATACACACCCCCTTGATTACTGTACGTTGCGGTACCAGCAGCAGCAGAATCACCAATTGCTACAGTGTTCGTTGCTGAAGCGTTACTAAAAAGTGCTTGAGTACCAAGAGCAGCATTATCAGAGCCAGTAGTATTGGCTTGCATGGTATAGAAGCCGATAGCAATATTGCGTGCTCCAGTGGTGTTTGAAATAAGAGCAAGAGAACCAAGACCGGTATTGCGTGCTCCAGTGGTGTTTGAGCTCAAAGCAGCAGTTCCCAGTGCAGTACTATCATCGCCTGACGTATTAGATTCCAAAGCATTGTATCCAACTGCCGTATTTTCATATGCATTTGCATTGATTGGAGTTGTATAAAGCGCACCCTGTCCCACAGCCACATCCGTTAGGTTAGTAGATGTTGCGCTCATCCAGGGTGCTGCGTTTTGACCAACCGCAAGACCATTACTTGTCGTTGAGGCATAGAGTACGGTGATGCCATTCTGTTTGTAGCCGGAGTACTGATTAGTGTTGATGTAGCCGCCAACATCGAGCGCATACTGTGGTGAAGTATTATCAATACCCACTTGCGTGCCTTGTGCGATAGTTTCAGCGGGACTGCCCCCTGATCCATAGAGGTACAGATTCCCTGTTCCCCTGCCATACCCTGGTTGTATATAGCTGTTCAAAGCATCGTCTGATAGACGGATGCCGGTGTTTGGTGTTGCACCGACAATAAGATCATTAGTTCCTCCTGAGATTGTGAGTCGTGCAGTTGGATTTGTCGTCCCAACACCAACATCTCCTGAAGAATTAATATACATGCGAGTCAATCCGTTGGTACGGAAATTAATGGCTCCACTAGTTTGATTAGCATCAACATAGAGTGTGGGGTCACTTGCTGGGCCTCCCATTAATCCAGTATCACCAACTATTAAATCATTTAATGAAAGAGCATTGTAAGCACCATTATCTGCAACAATGACATCATTACCTGAACCAGTATTAATATCTAATTTTGCATTAGGAGTAGAGGTGCCAATCCCTACATTGCCTGAAGTGGGTGCTAGAAGAATGTTATTGACACCACTTTGATTTCCTTGAATAGAAAGAGCTCCAGTGACTGCATTTCTCGAAAAGTCAAAGTTAGAGGTTGTGCCTCCTATATTTCCTAGACGAAGTAGGACTCCACTGTCATTTGTTCTTTCGATATCTAGAGTTGCTTGTGGATTCGTTACACCAATGCCAATATTTCCCGTAGAAAGCGTTGCGCCAGTACCCGTGAGTCCCGTGCCGTAGATCTCATTACCGATGTCGAGCTGGCCGTTTGCGGTCTGAGATGGGAGTGCCACATCGTAACCAATGGAGATGTTTTGGGAGCCAGTGGTGAGCTGGTTGTAGGAGGCGGCGTCAGGAGAGGCGCCGAGGAGGATGTTATTTGAGCCAGAGGTGATGCCATATCCAGAGTCCACTCCATTTGCAACATTAGAATTGCCTGTGGTGTTTGATTGCAGAGCACTCACTCCGTTTGCGGTGTTGGAGTTGCCTATGGTGTTGGAGAGAAGAGCATCCAATCCGTTTGCGGTGTTGCTAGAGCCGGTGGTGTTGTAAAGAAGAGAACTGAAACCGTTAGCAGTGTTATTGACTCCGGTGGTGTTGGAGTAGAGCGACTGGAGCCCGTTAGCGGTATTTTGATATCCGGTTGTGTTGGAGTAGAGCGATTGGTATCCGTTTGCAGTATTGTTATTTCCGGTGGTGTTGTAGAAGAGTGATTCGTACCCGTTTGCAGTATTGTTGTATCCAGTGGTGTTGGTATACAGAGCCGCGTACCCAAACGCTGAGTTATTGTGATTGGCACCATCAGGACCGCCTGCAATTTCATTCTGCAGTGCTCCATATCCCACCGCTGTTTCATCGGACGAGGAGGTAGCAGTATAGAGAGCCTCATACCCGAGCGCGACATTGGCAGCACCAGTGGTGTTACTAAAAAGCGCATTGTAACCAGTAGCAATGTTATCGCTACCAGTTGTGTTATTTACCAGTGCTTCATATCCGTTTGCGACATTATTAACACCAGTAGTGTTTGAGTATAGGGCCCCATAGCCAACGGCATTGTTATCGTAGCCAGTGGTATTTGTATACAAAGCTGATACACCGACTGCTACATCATCGGTGCCAGTACTATTGGAAAAGAGTGCTGCGTAGCCAGTTGCGGTATTGTTGTTACCAGTGGTGTTGCTATACAAAGCCTCAAAACCACTGGCAGTGTTATCATTACCGGTCGTATTCAAAGTAAGTGTTCCTGCGCCATTTGCTGCATTGTAATTACCGGTGGTGTTATCGAGGAGCGCATTCATACCTGTAGCCGTGTTACTTGCTCCGGTGGTATTCTTATCGAGCGCATTGTTTCCCACAGCAGTATTGTATTGCGCTCCAGCATTTACTGGTGTTGCATTTAATGCTCCGTTACCAACAGCCGTATCATAAAATAGTGTTGATGACGCATTTGCCCAGGGTGCGGCATTTGGACCGACAGCAAGCACATTGTTTGTTGTGGAAGCATATAGAATCGTATTACCCGCCTGCTTATACCCAGAGTACTGATCGGTGTTGATGAATCCGCCGACATCAAGTTTATATACAGGAGTGAGATTGTTAATGCCGACATTACTACCGCCTTGCGAAGCAAGGTCGATGTTTCTCCACGCCACCCCGCCGCTTAATGCATCCATTCTAAGAACATTGTTTGTTGGGTCATACCACAGACCAGCAAACGTATATGGGCTTGCGGCGGCGGATGGATTAATACCGAGCGTTGTGTATTCATTAGAACCCGCTTCTGTACCAATACCTTTATATGAATCAATACCGAATGTTGAATTTGGTGTCGTAGTGCCAACACCGACACTACCTGCAATAGGCTGCAACACGAGATTACCAGCACCTGTTCTACCACCAGTGTATGCCTGTATCTGTGAATAGGTGCTCCCTGATGAGGCACCGAGGCCGAGCATAAGTGCTGAACCAGCACTGCCATCTACATAGTCAGAGTTGTTCAGATATATTTTTCCTCCTGTTACCTGCAGTTCTCCTCCTGCTGGTTGCGGGTGTGTGGTGCCGATATCTACCCCTCCAGCCGCCGTCGCCAGCCAGGTATCACCAGTAACCGTGAGCTGAGTGGTGGAGGCGTTCGTGGTGGTGAGGTTCGTAGTAGTGAGCGTGCCGGTTGCGGTGATGTTGGTTGCCGTCAGATTGCCGGAGAAGTAACCGGTACCGTTGACTGCAAGAGTGGTGAATGGAGAGGTGGTGCCGATACCAAGCAATCCGTTTGAAACCGTAGATTGTGTACCGGTGAGTCCGGTGCCGTAGATGAAGTTGCCAATATCGAGCTGCCCGTTTGCGGTTTGTGAGGGAACCGCAACGTCGTAGCCGATCGCGATGTTTTGATTCCCAGTGGTGAGTTGATTTAGAGAAGCTGAATCTGGAGAAGCACCAATTAATACATTTTCAGCGCCAGCAGTAAGATTATAACCACTTTGAAAACCAAGTAACGTATTATAGTTACTTCCTGTTTGAGCTGCTAACCCTGCAGCAAAACCAAGATAAGTACTTCCTTGATTAGAATAATTTGCCGTACCTTGACCTGCTCTTGAACCAATAGCAACAGTATCTGTAGCAGATTGATTGTACACTTCTGCATCGAATCCACTCACAGTATTATCATTACCAGTTATATTGTTCTCGAGTGCATTAAATCCATTTGCGGTATTACCATTTCCGGTAGCATTTTCAAGTAAAGCAAAATATCCTGTAGCAGTGTTCACTGAACCGGTAGTATTTTTCCAAAGAGCTTGTACACCATATGCAGTATTTTGAGTGCCAGTGGTATTGTAGTAAAGCGATTGATATCCGGTGGCAGTATTATAATCACCCGCCGTATTTTGATTAAGCGCGTCAAATCCTACTGCAGTATTATATTGAGCATATCCTGTTGTTGGTGTTGTATAAAGTGCTCCATATCCAATAGCGGTATCACGGAATATACTTGATGACGCATTCGCCCAGGGTGCTGCAGAGTCTCCCACTGCGAGTGTTTGGTTGGTGGTTGAAGCATAGAGTATCGTATTTCCTGCCTGTTTATATCCTGAGTATTGGTCGGTGTTGATGAAGCCAGAGACGTCGAGTTTATATGAAGGTGAACTGTTACCAATACCGACATTACCTGAAGCAAAAATAGAATTGTACGGACTACCGCCATTTGAGGCTGGGTTAAAAATAAGATTCCCTGTTGACAGGTCACGTAATACAATCGAGGCAGTGGTGCCATCTGCAATATTAGATTTGAGAATCGTACTTGCACCACTTGTTGCTCCTATAGAAACAACTCCTCGTACATCTAGTGTATTTGAAGGGTTAGTGGTGCCAATACCGATATTTCCCGTAGAAAGCGTTGCTCCGGTGCCGGTGAGTCCGGTGCCGTAGATGAAGTTGCCGATATCGAGCTGCCCGTTTGCGGTTTGTGAGGGAACCGCGACATCGTAGCCGATCGCGATGTTTTGGGAACCGGTGGTGACTTGATTGTAGGAAGTAGCATCAGGAGAAGCACCGAGGAACACGTTGTCTGCGCCGGTGGTGATACCAAACCCTGATTGGTAGCCAAGCAACGTGTTATAGTCAGATCCGGTAAGAAAACTGGTACCTGCTTGAAAACCAATAACCGTACCTCCTTGGTTGTGGTAAGACGCGCCTCCTTGTGCAGCGAGAGCGCCAATCGCTACTGTATCAGTTGCAGATTGATTTTGATATAACGCATTAAATCCTTCAGCTACATTGTAATCACCAGTGGTATTGGCATACAGAGCACTTACTCCAGCCGCTTCGTTATCAGCGCCAATAGTGTTAAGTAGCAGTGCATTGGCTCCATTCGCTGTGTTATCAGAACCACTGCTGTTATAGAACAGTGCTTGAAACCCGTTTGCAGTGTTTGATGAACCAGAAGAATTACTTACCAAAGCATTAACACCGAGTGCAGAGTTAGAGCTTCCTGATGCATCAGCGTTGAGCGCGTTGTAACCAACAGCGGTATTGTAGCGTGCGGTAGAAATGGTTGGTGCAGTATTGAGCGCACCACCTCCAACAGCCGTATCATACAGCAGTGTCGATGTTGCATTAGACCATGATGCAGCAGAAGGACCGACGGCAAGCACATTGTTTGTAGTTGAAGCATACAGTACCGTATTTCCTGCCTGCTTGTAGCCGGAGTACTGATCAGTATTGATATAACCAGCAACATCAAGCGCATACTGGGGAGTTCCAGTATCAATGCCGGTATATCCGGTGGATCCTTCTATACGGATACCGTTGTGTGAAGATGACCAAGGTGCAATGACAAGATTACCCGTATTTTGACCACCCGAGGAGCTGAAGATAATGCCAGTATCCCCGCTTTGTACTAATGGATTATCACTTCCGCTTCCCAAGTTCGGGGCAATATTCAAATCTCCTCCCCAAACACTTGAGCTTAAATTGATTCCATCTGTTCCAGTAGCAGCGGTAACAATATTTAGTTTTTCTCCTGGATTGGTAGTGCCAATACCAACATCTCCATTTGTTGTCCAATCTAATACTGGTGTCCCGACAGTTGATTGAGAGGTTCCATAACCCAAGTACCAGCTACCTCCGGCATTATTTCCTATCTGTCCATAATCTGAACCAGAAGAAGAGTTGAGTGCAATTTGGTTTGAAAGCGTACTTGAATCGTAGAAATATGATGTTGATCGCACAGAACCAGCGACATCCAAGTTATAGGTAGGAACATTTTGACTGCCAATTTCTACACCCGTTCCCCCCGTCGTCGCCAACCAGGTATCTCCAGATACCGTGAGTTGTGTTGTAGAAGCAGTAGTTAATGTAGTCTGTCCGCTGACACTGAGTGTTCCAGTTGCAGTGATGTTGGTTGCAGTCAGGTTGCCGGAGAAATATCCAGTACCAGCAACAGCGAGTGTGGTGAATGGAGAAGAGGTGCCGATACCAAGCATGCCGTTTGAAACAGTCGATTGCGTTCCAGTGAGTCCGGTACCATAGATGAAGTTGCCGATATCAAGTTGTCCATTTGCCGTTTGCGATGGAAGTGCAACGTCATAGCCGATCGCGATGTTTTGATTTCCGGTAGTTACTTGATTGTAGGAGGCGGCATCAGGAGATGCGCCGAGGAGCACGTTGTCTGCGCCGGTGGTGATACCGTAGCCGGATTGGAAACCAAAAAGTGAATTGTAATCAGAACCAGTAGAGAGGTTATGTCCTGCAGCATATCCGAGGTAAGAACCCCCTTGGTTGGAGTAGTGTCCGGTTCCTCTACCGGCAGAATTTCCGATTGCAACGGTGTTCGTTGCAGATTGATCGTAGAAGAGCGCAAATGCACCCGCAGCAGTATCTTGAATACCAGTAAGTGTATTGTTCAGTGCTTCATATCCGATCGCCGTATTGTTATTACCGGTCGTGGTATCCTTCATTACTCCAGATCCAACGGCAGTATTTTCATACCCGCTCGTACTATCAAGTAATGCTTGATAGCCGAGAGCGACATTATCTTGTGCAGTACCAGTGGTTGGAGTTGCGTTAAGCGCCTGATAACCAAGGGCAACATCCCGAAACGCACTTGAAGTTGCATTCGCCCAAGGTGCTGCAGAATCTCCCACTGCAAGTGTTTCGTTTGTGGTTGAAGCATACAGTACCGTATTTCCTGCTTGCTTATACCCCGAATATTGGTCTGTGTTGATGAAACCAGAGACGTCGAGCGTGTATGCGGGAGAAGTATTGCCGATACCGACATCACCGCCATTCGTTGCCAACCAGGTATCACCGAATACCGTAAGTTGCGAAGTGGATGCAGTTCCTGTTGTGATATTTCCAGTGATATAGCTGTTTCCATTAACAGAAAGAGTGGTGAATGGAGAAGTCGTACCGATGCCAACATTTCCGTTTGCCAGAACATTGAAATCCATTGCTCCGCTTGAAGAAGCTACATCGAATAGATCCGCGGTCTGTCCGGCGAGACCTTCAAGGCTGAGGGTGACTACATCTCCCGTGCTCGTAGAATTATTTTGAATAAAGACAGGTTGATTAAACTCAAATCGCTTTGTAGTTGAATTCCATGTCAACACTGCGTTTGGATTTACGGTGCCTCGGAAGAAAACGAGGGAAGAATTTTCTGTGTCTGCAGTATTATTTCCAGTATTGATAGTAAAAGTTGATGAGACGGTTCCCGAGATGCTCGTAGATGCGGCGCTAATGCTGTTTACGTTCAAATTATTGAAGTATCCCGTTCTCCAATAGAACGATGGAGAGCCGATATCGTAGGTGATATTTTGACTTGGCTGAAGAGTCGAACCGATGAGCGCATTAACGGTAAGGGTGTTTCCGGAATTTGTCCCGATAGTTGTATTACCGGTGCTGGTAAGGTTTCCAGAAACATACGCACTGCCAGAAACGGCGAACGTAGTGAATGGAGAAGTGGTGCCGATGCCGACGTTGCCGTTCCCAAGCAAATTAAGAATGTTTGCTGTAGAAGAAGCGCTGATGGAAAGCAGATTTGCTGCAGGAGTAAGTTGGTATCGGAAATCATAATCATGACTGCCGTTTGCAATATCGAAATACGGCGTGCTGGTGTTACTCGTTCCATGTAATTCAAGCCTGCCTCCTTGGTCCCCACCGAGCTCGGTATAGCCATTCGTACCATTTACAACAAAATTATTCGCATTGATATCGCCATTCACATACGCACCTCCGTTCACAGACAATGTTTCAAATGGAGAAGTAGTGCCGATGCCGACATTACCTCCGGTAGTTGCAAGCCAGGTACTGCCGCTTACTGTAAGTTCCGTAGATGATGCAGTAGTGAGCGTGGTTTGACCGCTCACTGCCAATGTTCCGGTGGCAGTGAGATTTCCTCCAAGATATTCATTTCCAGCAATAGAAAGTGTTGAGAATGGCGAAGTGGTGCCGATGCCAAGATTTCCTCCGTTGAACCAGCTATTGCCAAAAGAAGAAAGACGGACATTATCATTTATCCCGCTGTATAGATCCTCGAGATAGCTGTTAGTTCCATCGTACAACTGCAAATTGTTTGAGGATTGATTACCGCTCAACCGCAGAATACCTGTAGCAACTCCTGGCTGAAAATCGAAATAGCTGCCATTGCTTTCGAACTGAGCGATACCATTCACATCCAGCTTTTGCGCAGGCGTAGTCGTGCCGATGCCGACATTGCCTTCCACAATAAGTCCGTTAGTAGGTGCGGCGATGTTATAATCAGCGCCAATTGATTGATTACCAGAAACAGCAAGTTCTGACTGCTGCGTGGTAGTGCCGATGCCGACATTGCCTCCGGTAGTTGCTAACCATGCACTATTCGATGCAGTAAGTTGCGTGGTGGAAGCGGTAGAGAGTGTCGTTTGCTCATTCACACTGAGCGTACCGCTTGCAGTTAGATTATTCGAGAAATAGCCGCTACCTACAACTGCAAGCGTTGAAAATGGCGAAGTGGTGCCGATGCCGACATTGCCACCAAGAAATTCTGCTGCGTAGTTGTTCTGTGCTCCAGTATTCGCATTCACCGTAAGACCATATGAATTTGTAGTTGATGCATTGAGCGCTGAACTGCCCAGATAGAGCGTGTGTGCATTGGTGGTAGTGCCATTTCCGTTTGCTGCAGTAATAGGAGCGCCAGTTACTGCAAGCGTCGCAAGATCAGTGAACCCATTAGTTGGTGCGTATGATGCGAATGATTCTGTTGGAGCGTTGATCAAAAATGCCCGCTGCATCGGAATCGTACTATTCGCAAATGTTTTCGTTTGCGCATCGTTGAACTGAATATCAGGAGCTTCTCCCGTAAGACCGGTATCCGCAGCTCCAGTAAACAAAAATGGAGCAGCAGAGCTCGTGCTTGCTGTGCGTGGTGCAGGAGTTTGTGAGAATGTCCCATTAAGAGCCAGATCGCCAAGCGAATCAAAAGTCGAAGTTGCGGTTCCGCCGAAGTATGCTTGTTGAAATACAGAAAGTTGCGATGTGGATGCAGTAAGCAAATTGGTTGTGCCGGTTGCTATAAGGTTTGCGGCAGTAAGATTTCCTGAAAAATATCCGCTCCCTTGTACCGTAAGGTTAGCAAATGGCGTCGTCGTGCCGATGCCGACGTTGCCTTCGACAATGAGACCGTTGGTTGGGGCAGCGACGCCATAATCAGCGCCGATCGAAGCATTGCCCGCAACGGCAAGAGTGCTTTGTGCCGTAGTGGTAGCTATTTGAGTATTACCACTGTTGAGTGCCAAGTATGTAGATCCAGTAGTAGTTAATTCCGAAGTTGTAGCATTAGAGAGCGTGGTAAGTCCTCCCACAGAAAGAGTTCCACCAATACTAGTATCTCCGCTTACGGACAGATCTGAGTGTACCCCATTGATGACAACATTTGAGAGAGTCACGCCATTGAGTTGGTCGATAGCATTGGTGACCGCAATCGAGTTTGTAAAACCACCGCCAGAATATGGGACACTCGGTGTTCCAGCTACGTTTGCATAAATTTCTTGTCGCAATGAGTTTGCCAATGCTTGCAACTGTGCAGTGAGATCATCTTGGGTAATACCACTTTGCACCACTGTGCGTTCAATTACTGGATAGGTTGCGTTTTGTATGATCGTTGGGCTTGGTGGTTGTGATGATACCGGAGGAAGTGTAATCGGTTGCGTTGGAGACGGAGGAAGCACAATTGGCAACACAGGAGTAGTGGATGCTTCCGGAGTAGATGGGCCAAGTGCAACTGGCGCATGCTCTGTCGCAAGATATGCAAAGAACCCGGAGAAGAAATCTTTTGCATCAGCAAGCGCACTTAAGAAACTCGGAATCGTGAATGAATTCGAAGAAAGATTGACTTGCAGCGGTGCAGTACCGAAGAACGGCGAATCAACTTCTCCGATCGCTGCTGCAAGATTTTTCTGCAAGAATGATCCAGGAGCAGCGTTCGCAGAAACAAATACACCAAGCAGCAGTACGAACGCAGTACCAAATGCAAGTGTTCCGGAAGAGAGGATTCCTAATTTTCGTTTTGGAACAACAGCAATACCATTTTGTTTTCGATAGGTTTTGTTTTCTTCTCGACGAATTTGCGCAAGTGATGAAGCTCGTTGTGCTTTTGCAGCTTCGCGTATTTCCTTAAATTGTTTGATGGATTCCTTGCTGACAAACCAGGCGTTCTTCACGCGGATCCCCTCAAGCTTTCCTTCGCGGCATA